>NZ_JADEWX010000302.1 GCF_015207395.1 Nodosilinea sp. LEGE 07088 | reverse complement strand
CAACTTCAACCAGTCCATCCTTGACTCTCAGGGTCGGGTGATTGGCACTTGGGCGGATGTAATCAACCGGGCCAACCTGGGTATGGAAGTGATGCACGAGCGCAATGCTCACAACTTCCCCCTGGACTTGGCGACGGCTGAGGCTCCTGAAATCATCGGTTAGTCTTCGACTTAGTCCATTGATTTAAGAAAAGCGCCTTCCTTGGAGGGCGCTTTTTTGTTGTGTAATCAGCGTTAGCAATTTCCCATAACCATCGTTAGAGCGGTGATGCGATCGCGTTAGTTTGCTCCCGGTAGGTGCTGCTGGCGGTGCTGCCGTTGCCCTACTGCCCTGGCTGCGATCGCCGTTGGGGTTGGGCGTAGTGCTCAAGGGCTAGCAGCAGACCGTTGATTACTAATGCTAGAGCCGCTACCGCGATCGCCCCGGCTACAATTTTGTCGTAGCGATTGGTTTGAATGCCGTCGAAGAGCAGCTTGCCCAGGCCCCCAGCGTTGAACTTGGCCCCAATGGTGGCGATCGCGATCGCCACGATCGCCGCAATCCGCACCCCGGCCAGAAACACCGGCAGCACCAGGGGCACCTGTACTCGCCACCAGCGCTGGCTGACGCTCATGCCCATGCCCCGCGCCGCCTCCAGCACGGCGGGGTTGATGCCCGCCAGGCCCACCGTCAGGTTGCGCACCAAAATTACCTGGGTGTAGAGCACCATGGCGACGATCACCGAGGTGGCGTTGAGGCCAAACAGCGGCACCAAAAAAATAATCAGCGCCAGGCTGGGGATGGTGTAGAGAATGCCCAGGCCACCCATCACGGGCACGGCGAGCCAGCGGACACGGGTTACCAGCAGGGCAATGGGAACAGCCAGGGCGATCGCAATACCCAGGGCAATTCCGGTCATGCGCAGGTGTTGCAGCAGCAGGGTGAGCACATCACCGGGGGTGCTGATTAGGTAGCTCATCGCCCATTCCCCACGACTGTCGACTGGCGAATGTGGTCGAGGGTGAGTAGGCCCACCGGATCGCCATCCTCCAGCACTGTCAGTGCCGGAGCCCCCGTACGCAAAATCAGCGACAGGGCATCGCGCAGGCTGTCGCGGTGGGAGAGGGTGGGGTTGTGGCCGTTGCTATAGTTGGGGGGCAGCGCCATCATCGCTGAGGCTACCCGCAGCAGACCTAGCTGGCGTACCATATCGTCGGCTCCTAGCAGGTTATAAACAAAGTTGTTGGCGGGCCGGGTGAGCAGGTTAAAGGGGGTGTCAAACTGCACTACTTCGCCCTGGCCCATGACCAAAATGCGATCGGCCAGGCGCAGCGCCTCTTCCACATCGTGGGAGACAAACAGAATGGTTTTCTGGAGCTGGCTCTGGAGGCGCAAAATTTCGTCCTGCAGAGCGGTGCGGGTGATGGCGTCGATCGCGCCAAAGGGCTCATCCATCAGCATAATGCCGGGGTTGCCCGCCAGCGCCCGAGCAATGCCCACTCGCTGCTGCTGCCCGCCAGAGAGCTGGGCGGGGTAGCGATCGCGAAACTCCCCTGGCGGCAGCTTGACCAGCGCCAGCAGCTCATCAATGCGGGCCTGGATCTGAGGCTTAGGCCACTTTAGGAGCTTGGGCACCACTGCCACATTTTCAGCCACCGTCATGTGGGGAAACAGCCCCGACTGCTGAATTACGTAGCCAATCTGCTGTCGTAGCGTCGTGGCCTTCAGGTGGCGAATATTCACCCCATCTAAAAAAATATTCCCCCCCGTGGGTTCGTAGAGGCGATTCACCATCTTCAGCAAGGTGGTTTTGCCGCAGCCCGATGGTCCTAAAATCACCACGATTTCCCCTGAGTTGACCTGGCAGGTGACGCGGTTCACCGCCGGCCGCGCCCCGCCAGAAAACCGCAGCGAAACATCGTCAAACTGAAGATTGCCCATGGGTTGCTCTGGGGATTTCTGAAGGGGATTTCTGGAGGAGGTGTTTTCAGGGAGGCTATTCGGCAATCAAACCCGCATTCACCAAAAACTCGCGGGCTACGTCCGCCGGTTCGCGCTGATTGCCGCTGACCTCGTAGTTCAGCTCCCGCATGACCCCATCATTGAGCAGAGGCGAAAGCTGGTTTAGGGCCTCGGCAATCCCCGGGTTTGCGTCTAGGGCCTCTTGCCTCACCACCGGGGCCACCTGATAGGGCGGAAACACCCCTTTGTCGTCTTCGAGCACGACCAGGTTAAAGGCGCTGATCTCGCCATCGGTGCCAAAGGCTACCACCACATCGGCTTCACCATCTACCAGCCCCTTGTAGCGCAGGCCCGCATCCACGGGCTTGTAACTCTTGAGCGCAAAGCCGCCGTAGGCCTCCTGTAGCCCCGGCAAGCCGTCTTCGCGCACCTCAAACTCCGCCGGGCCAATCAGCGTCAGGTTGCTGGCCTGGGCGGCAAAGTCAGAGATCGTGCGAATGTTGAACGCTGTGGCCTGAGCTTCGGTCATGGCCAGGGCCTGGGTGTTATTCATGGGGGCGGGGTCGAGCCATGTCAGGCTAAACTGCTCCTCATAGGCCTGCTTGACGGTGTCGTAAACCGCCTGCTGGTCGCTGCTGACCGGCAGCTTCAGCACGGTTAACAGGGCGGTGCCCGTGTACTCAGGATAGAGGTCAATGTCGCCGCTCGCAAGGGCCGCCTGGGCCACCGGCGTGCCGCCTAGATTCAGCTTGCGCTCAACGGTGAAGTCGCTTTCTTCGAGCATCAGGGCGTACATTTCGCCAATGATCAGCTGCTCGGTAAAGTCTTTGGAGCCAACGCTAACGAGGTTGCTGCTGCTGTCGCCGCCGCCGCCGCTACCACCGCCACAGGCCACCGTGGCCACTGCCGCCGCTACCCCCAGGCAGGCCTGGTTAAACCACCGTCGAGATAACTTCATAGGTTAAAAGGGTGACATATCACAGGAGTGGGCCGATCGCGCCACTGCCCCTGAGGATATCACAGACCTTTAATCGCGGATTTGTGCAATTAGGGGGGGCCTGGCATGAGGTGGCTGGGGCGATCGGTAACCGATCGCGCAGGCAGGGATTGATTGTTGGGTAGGCAACCAGATTCCCTAACTCGTTCTGTAGGCTTTTGGGGGCAAACCCGTACATTGAGAATAGGGTGCTGCTGTGGTGACGCAGGAGCTGCACCGTCAGCACATTGGCTAGCGAGTCTAGATACAGGGTGCCACTGGGCTGTGGCTGGTGTAGTTCTATCAGCAATAGCGTGGCGATCGCACTGGGCAATATCGCCATGGCTTTGCGGGGAATGACAAGACTTCACAGCTTAAAATCAGGCGGGCAGATGTGGCCGATTTCATCCTCAAGCAGCTGACCGATCAGTCCTATCTTCACCAGGCCCCCAGTCTGGCCTCCTGAACTGGCCCATTGAACTGGCCCATTGAGTCGGTCTTGATGACGTTGCTCAATGAACTGACTGCCGTTGAAGCGGAGTTTGTCTTGATCCTGGATGATTACCATGCGATCGAGACCCAGGCCATTCATCACGGCATCGGCTTTTTGCTCAGCCATTTGCCGCCCCACATGCATTTGAGAGAGCAAAAAAAAGTGTGGGAAAGCTCGGGAACTCGTTGACTACTCGCTACTCCATGCAGGGCTATTTCATTCTAAAAATGGCCTTGAGGGTATCTAGGCCAAATTTGCAGAGTCGTTCAGCCTGAGCCATGTTGGAGAACTCATTGGAGCGATAGAGGTTGAGCGCGAAGTTCCGAGCGACGG
>NZ_JADEWX010000301.1 GCF_015207395.1 Nodosilinea sp. LEGE 07088 | reverse complement strand
TGAAGGCGCAGGGAAACAGCAAAATGCCGGACCAGCCGATAAAGACAAAGCGATCGCGCTTGAGCCAGTCGTCGAGAATGTCAAACCATCCTCGCTGGGCTGGCGCGCGTCCCATTGCTATGGTCATGTCAAATCCTCTTTATATGACATCCAATCCATAAGGTCGCGGCTCTGTTGGATCCATGCCAGTTCTGAATTTGAACCGGGTCTGGCAGAGCAGGCCTCAAAGCAGGGGTTAATAACTACTAAGTATTCCAGATATTAGAGCCGGGGAGAAAAAATATTCCTAGCCCAGCAGCAATACCCCCGCCTGAATCGCACCAGCAGTCTCCGAGGCAAACCTCAAAGACCAGGTTTTATTTATGATAAGGAGTGTTCTAAATTTTTACAATCTGACATGTAACTTCTCAGGTTCGCTGGGGGAGGCATTTGGTAGTCTGGCCTAGCTCCAAAGGCACCGATGGCCCCTGGCTCTAGACCACAGCGACTAGACTAGTGAGGGCTCTTTCATATATAGAGTAAGGGTTACCCGCTGGCAGTGGGGCGATCGCCGTGGATGGGGCTGGCTAGGGTTGCTCCGGTAGTTTTTGTTGAGTTGTCTATACACATTGTCTGTTGATATCTATGACTGCTTCTACATCTTCGTCTTCAACTCAGCCCCAGACCTTGACCCGCACCGTGTTGGGGGCCCGGCGCCCGAGTAATTTCTTTTGGGCTACGGTGCTGACCTTTGGCGGGCTGGGGTTTGCTTTGGCTGGTGCCTCCAGCTATTTCAAGACCAACCTGTTGCCCTTTGCCGACCCGACTCAGCTCCTGTTTATTCCCCAGGGGATTGCGATGGGGTTTTACGGGGTGGCGGCTTTGGTGATGGGGACCTTTCTGTGGGTGGTGATTAGCCTGGATGTGGGCGGTGGCTACAACCAATTTGATAAAACCAGCAACCGTTTACAGATCGTGCGCAATGGCTTTTGGGGTGAAAATCGCCATATCGAAATTGAGCACCCCCTTCAGAACGTGACGGCCGTGCGGGTGGCGATTAAGGAAGGGCTGAACCCGAAGCGGGCGCTTTACCTGCGCATTCAGGGGCGACCCGATATCCCCCTGACCCGAGTAGGGCAGCCTATCCCATTGTCTGACTTAGAAAATCAGGGGGCTGAACTGGCCCGATTTTTGCAGGTGCCGCTGGAAGGGCTGTAGGCAAACCCTGGGTGGAAGCGCTTAGCCTGACTCCATTCTGCTGGGCGGCGGTTCCCCAGGGGCAATTCCTTGCGATACCATTGGGGGTCGGTTGAATTATTAGGATAGGACAGACTGATGGCTCTACCTATGCGTCCGTTTACTTTGGCCTTGGCCGCTCTGTTGACTCTGTGGCTAGGTGCTTGTGCTAACTCGGGTAGCTTGGACAGCGCTGTGGGTGAAGAACCCCCTGCTCCAGCCGTGGCGGAATTGGCCGCCGCCCCCTCCGGCCTTCCTGTGCTGGATGGCACAGCGACGGTAGAAATGGTGGTGAATGGTAGCTCTATTGTGATGGAGCTGGATGGAGCCAATGCGCCGATTACCGCTGGCAACTTTGTCGATCTGGTGAATCGCGGAGTGTACGACGGCCTGGTATTTCATCGGGTTGTGCGTGACCCGTCACCCTTTGTGGCCCAGGGCGGCGATCCCCAGAGTAAAGATCCGGCCGTGCCTGCTCAGCAACTTGGCACCGGCAGCTTTATCGACCCCGACACCGAGGCACCTCGCTATATTCCGCTGGAGATCAAACCGGCGGGAGCCGCAGAGCCAATTTACAGCAAAACCCTTGAGGAAGCCGGTATTACCGATGCCCCCGAGCTAACCCACACGCGCGGCGCCGTGGCCATGGCGCGATCGCAGGCGACCGACTCGGCCTCGGCCCAGTTTTATATCACCCTGGCGGATTTGCCCTTTTTAGACGGTGGCTACGCCGTATTTGGCTACGTCACCAGCGGCATGGAAACGGTAGATGCCATTCAGCAGGGCGATCGCATTGAGTCAGCGCGGGTGATTTCGGGCCTGGAGAATCTGAAGACTGAGTAGGCAAGACCTTAGGACTCAGGAGCTAGGAGGCCAGGATTCGGAAGTTCAGAAGGTAATGGTTTCGGGCCTGGGGCTGGTCACCGCTCTAGGACCTACTATGGAGACGACCTGGGAACGGCTGCTGGCAGGAAAGTCAGCCATCGTCCTGCGGCAACCCTTCCGGGAGTTGCCGCTACGGCCCATGGCACTGGTCGGACAGCAACCAGCTGATTTGCATGAGCTGCTGGAACCAGCGGTGGCCGCGGCGATCGCCGCGGCCCAACTCTCGCCCCCCCTGCCCGACTGTGGCGTGGTAATTGGCTCCAGCCGCAGCTTTCAGGGCCGCTGGGAGCAATTGGCCCAGGCAGCCGCCTGGGCTGAGCATGCCTGGCTAGACTCACTGCCCCACATGGGGGCGATATCGGTAGCCCGCCAAATTCAGGCTAATGGGCCGGTGCTGGCTCCCATGGCCGCCTGTGCCACGGGGCTAATGGCGATCTTTCAAGGCTATGAACTGGTGCGACGGGGGCAGTGCGATCGCGTTCTGGTCGGTGCGGTCGAAGCGCCGCTCACGCCGCTCACCCTGGCCGGGTTTGAGCAACTGGGGGCGCTGGCTACCACCGGCTGCTATCCCTTTGACCAACAACGAGAGGGATTAGTCCTGGGCGAAGGGGCGGCAGTGCTGGTGCTGGAGTCGGAGGCCGCCCTGATGGAACGAGGTGGCCCGCCGCCCTACGGCTGCATCCTCGGGGCGGGGTTTAGCGCCGATGCCTACCACCGCACTGCACCAGACCCAGCCCAGGTGGGCAGCCAGTTGGCTCTGAAGAATTGCCTGTACTACAGTGGCCTGAGTCCTGCTCAAGTGGGCTATGTTCATGCCCACGGCACGGGGACGCGGCTCAACGATGACCACGAGGTGCGGCTATTGACTGAGGGATTTTCTTCCCTGCCGTGGATGAGTTCAACTAAGGGAGCGACGGGCCATACCCTGGGGGCGTCGGGGGCCATCGGGGCAGCGGTTTGTCTGATGGCGCTACGCCACCAGGTACTGCCGCCCAATGTAGGATTTTGTGGCCAGAGCATCTACCCAAACCTGGTGACTGAGCCAACCCCCACCGCGCTCGAAGCAGCGCTGTGCCTGAGTTTCGGCTTTGGGGGCCAAAATGGAGTACTGGCTTTGGGGCGTTAGCGGGTGGATTTGTCGGGAAGCTAGGGAAGCCCGGTGGGCTGGGAGGCTAGTCCTAAGTCTCTGGAGTGGCCGCCGCCATCATTAACGGGGCACGATCGGCGGCGGCGCTTGCTTGAGCCAGCCATTCTGGACAAAGGTCGCGTAGGTCGTAGATTCTATCTCCCGCAGTTTGGCCTGGTGCTGCTGGCGAATCAAGGCTTCGATCTGGGGGTTGGCCGCCTGGAGAGTCGTCAACAATGGCCCATCTGGCCTAGGGATAGCTTACCGATAGGCCCCTAAAATCAAAGTTATCCAGCAACCGAAACCCACGATCGCCCTAGATTAGCCTGGGATGGCTAAACCTGAATCGTGCTAATGCTCAGTCGGCGAATGGGGTGAGTTGGGTAGATGAAGGGGGACTGGACAGTGGGAAGTTCTCTGTCCAGTGACGAGCCGCCAAGAAAAACGGACATGGGTTAAGTCAAACGACCCGTCATGCCCGAAACTGGCTGATATAGAACGTTTCAGCCAGCAATATTATGGAGC
>NZ_JADEWX010000048.1 GCF_015207395.1 Nodosilinea sp. LEGE 07088 | reverse complement strand
CAATGTCAGAAATATCTCTCCGGCCTCCTGAATGCACTGCTCGACGGTTGCATTAGGAAAATTAAGCAGCGTATCTAGGTGAAAGTCCATGATGTCAATCCCCCTAAACGTAACTCATTATACAATTACCACCCTGGATCCGGAAGAGCCCAACTCCCAAGCGGCCTCCAGCAGAAAGTGACCAAAGGACGTGAACACAGCTAGACAATATGCCTAGAAAATATGCATCTTCAAGAGCAATATTGACAAGCATATTATCGGGCACGATTTTGCGGTCAAGAAAGACAAAGATTCGATGTTTTGCTGTTTCTACAGTAGTGATATATCGAGACAAATCCTTCAATGCCGGACGAAAATTCGCTCTTGGTTCTCCAAAAATACACCAATTCTCTCGATAGCCCTTCCGATTATTTTGTTCTCTTTCAGGTCTTACGCGGTCACTAACCCACTGATAGGCTTTGGGAAATTTGGTCATAGCTTCTTGCTCAGATAAACCAAACAGATCGATCACATAGGAACCACGAGAAGTTTGTAGCAAGTCGCGTCCATTGAGATAGAGGTGAACTACATCAGGCTCTATCCCTTTTACTTCTTCTTCTGAGAGGCGAAAGCCTCCTCCAATGAGCTGCATTCCGCGACTGCATAAATCTTGTCCACTGTTTAGTGGTAGAGCTTTACTGACATCGACTCCAGCACATAAATTAGGAAAAATCTTACCGGCCTTTTTGCTATCTAGTTGAAGTTTTTCTGCTGAATCTTCAGGCGTAGAGGCCGTTGGCTCGTTAATGACTAGTTTTAAGTCAGCCATTTGAGCAATATCAGGATTATCTAGCTCAGCTCCAGTCATTGCAATTCTGACTGCGGCACCTTCATCAGACCAAGGATGATCCGGAACTGCAAAGAATAAGCGAATTGGGTTATTGGATAGCTGATGCAATTCAATTAACTTTCGCTGCCATGTTTGACGAATAGTGTTTGTCGTAATCAGACCAAAACGCTTTAGTTTTCTGCTTCTCACCAAGTCAGCACACTTATGCCACCAGTACATCACGTAATCTACTGTTTCCGGCACCACGTGATATGTCTTCCGAATTATTTCTGTGTAGCCATCGCCCAATCTATCCCGCATTGGCGAATTCCCAATAAAAGGCGGATTCGACACCACATAATCCGCCTCCGGCCACTCTGCCGCCCGAGCATTCAAATACCGATAAATCACCACCTGATCCGTCGGGTCGGGCACTTCCTCCCCCGTCACCGGGTGCGTCATCATCCGCCCACCCCAACGCGTCCTCACCTGGCCCGTTTTCGGGTCCACATCCGGCTCCTTGCCGTCATAGGCCAGCACCGCATCTCGGTTTTCGATATTGCCAAATGCCTGCAACACCGGCTCCGGCGGTTCCGCATTGCCATAGCGCTTGAAATACCACTGGAGATAACCAATCCAGATCACCAGTTCCGCAATCGCAGCGGCGCGGGGGTTAATTTCAATGCCCAAAAATTGCGACGGGTTAATCTGCTCCAGCACATTGAGCTGCACCTGCCCCGCCACATCCACCAGGCGCGTCTGCACCTCAGCCTCTAGCCCCTTGAGCAAATCTAGCGACACATAGAGAAAGTTGCCCGTACCGCAGGCCGGGTCGAGAATCTTGATCGTCTGTAGCTTATCCAAAAAGGTGCGAATCTCCTGCTCCGCTTTCTTGCGCTGGTTCGCCGTCGGCTCCTCGGCACCAGAGGCAGGCTCCAGCAGGCGCTTCAGCTCCAGCTCAATCTCATCCCACTCCTGGCGCAACGGCTCCATCACCACCGGACGCACCAGCCGCTCTACATAACTACGCGGCGTGTAGTGTGCCCCCAGGCGACTGCGCTCTTTTTTTTCTAGCGCCCGCTCGACCAGGGTGCCAAAGATAGCAGGCTCCACCTGGCTCCAGTCTTTTTCGGCGGCTTTGAGCAGGGTTTCTAGCTGCTCTTTGGGCAACTCAAACGCAGTCGCGTCTTCAAAAAAGCTGCCGTTGAACTGCAAAATGCGGCCCTGGCCAAACAGATTGCCGCCGGTATTCATAATTCGCCAGAGTTCTTCAATCTCGGGTTTGAAGGTCTCTGGATGGGGAATCCAGCGATCGCGCAGCATAGTGGTGAAGACTTCGCCTTTCAGCAGCTCTACGTCTTCGGCAAACATGGTGAAGATGCAGCGCATGAGAAATTGGGCGACCGCTTGGGGGTGGTTTCCCTCATCCCCGGCCCTTCTCCCTAGGGGAGAAGGGAGATCGGAGGGAGTGTTCCGGTTCCCCTCTCCCACAGGGAGAGGGGCTAGGGGTGAGGGGCTGACAACCTCTGCGATCGCACTCAATACATCTTCGGTATGCTCGAAAACGTCATCATTGCTGAAGCGTAAAACCGTAAGGCCATTGGCTTGCATCCAGTTGTTACGATCCTGATCGCGGAGACCTTGGGTTAGATGAACTTTGCCATCTAGCTCAATGACCAAACGAGCATCGTGGCAGTAGAAATCTGCAATGAACGGCCCAATCTCGTGCTGCCTGCGAAACTTTGCGCCTAAAAAGCGGCGCGATCGCAGCAATTCCCAGAGCAGCGTTTCTGCTGGTGTTTGATTTTTGCGGAGTTCTCGTGCTCGCTCGACGAACTCATCAGGAATTTGCCGCCAGCGGCCCGTCAGTCGAGAAAACTCTCCGTCCCATGGGGTGCTCTCATGCGTAGATAGCCCCTCATCCCCGGCCCTTCTCCCTAGGGGAGAAGGGAGATCGGAGGGAGTGTTCCGGTTCCCCTCTCCCACAGGGAGAGGGGCTAGGGGTGAGGGGTTCTCCTCTAGCCAGCGCGACAGCTTCGCCAGCTCTGCCGCCACCTCCCGCGTCACGCGGGCGCGATACTTCTCTGGGTTCAACGCCTGCGGGTCGTTGAAGATTTTGACGAAGCGATCGAACACCTCCGCCTGCTTCAGATCCGCCAGATTCACCCGCTGCCGTGCTCCGTAGCTGCCATATTCCCCGCTGAAGCCTTCCCAGATTTCAAAGTGCGAGCCAATGTCGCAGGTGATCAAAAACGGCGGCAGCGACCCCAGCAGGCGGTTGTAGGCGTAGGACTTGGCCTGGTTAAACGCCTTTTGCATAGTGTCGCGGTAGGTTTTGGTGCCCCGCTTGCCGTGGCCTTTGCTGGAGTCCTGGCTGCCCTGCTTGGCCTCAATTAAGAAGCAGCTCTCTTTGTAGAAATCCGCAAACCGAGTCGATTCGGCCTTGTCACTAGTGAAAAACTTGATGTCTTTGTCAAAACAGTAGGGGTCACCCGGTGTGCTGCCCTTGGGGGGTGGTCCCTCAACGCCCAGAGCTATACAGAGGTCGCCAAAAAAAGTTTGGTAGTTGGCGCGTTCATTGTCTTCAGAATCTTGCCACTTGTCGATAAACGCTACGACTCGTTGGGTGTCGTCGGGAGTCATAGGGGCAATGGCATGGGGGGCTAATTAAGTTTGCCCAAGTAAAACGCAAAATCCGGCAGGAATTACATAGATTTACGGTTTACCAAGGTCAATAGGCCCATTCTATCTAAGCGACTTTGCCCCTCGCGATAAACTAAAGACAACCCACCAGGCAAACGCGGCGATGGTTCTCCTCAACGATTGGTCAAGCCGACTGGCCCTCGACGACCCCGAAGAGCGGCGAGTGCTCAGCCAGGTCTCTTGGGCGCAATACCAGGCCCTGCTCACCGACCTGGGCGACGCCTCCCCCTATCGGGTGCATTACCTGGATGGCGTGTTGGAGCTTGTCGCGTCCAATCGTCGCCACGAAACCGAAAAAAAGCGCTTTAGCAACTTAGTCCATATCTACTTTCTCGAAACCGACACCGACTATTTCCCCATGGGGTCTACCACCCTGCGCCAGCCCGATCGCCAGGCAGGCGGCGAACCCGACGAAAGCTACTGCGTCGGCACCGACAAAGCCATCCCCGCCTTGGTGGTTGAAGTGATCGTTACCAGCGGCAGCATCAACCGCCTGGAGCTGTACCATCGCCTGGGGGTGCTCGAGGTATGGTTCTGGCAGCGCAACCGCCTCACCCCCTATCACCGTCGCGAAGACAACCCTGCCCAGTTTGCCGACACAGCAGGCTACGAACCCATCGATCGCAGCGAACTGCTGCCCGACCTCGATATCGATCTGCTCACCCGCTGCATCTTGAACCCCAGCCCTCTGGCCGCTGCCAAAGCCTTTCGCCGAGGGCTTCAGGCACTGACTGACTGACAAAAGTTCCTCGCGTAGGTTGGGTAGAACGAAGTGAAACCCAACACCAGCAAAGGTTTCGTTGGGTTACGCTGGCGCTAACCCAACCTACGGCTATCTTGAGGAGGCCGACCCTCCGATCGGCATTCCAACGCTGAGCATTGGAACGAGGTATAGCCAATTTCCTCTCTGCTCACCCGCGATCGCCCGCCCGATCCAGCCCAAAACCAGGGCGTTACTCAAAAACACTCGCCTGTTGATTGAATTCATTCAAGTGATCATCGAATTCATTTAAGTGATTATTAAATTCATCACGCGATCCATAAGGAACGCTTTAGTGAATTCAACGAAAACGAAAGCGTTTATTATGAGTGGACGAGTGTTTATCGAATTCACGTCCATCTTTTCAATAAACACCAGCATGTTTTCAATAAACACTTCCATTTTTCACTAACAGGCCCTATGTCTTCAGCGTCAAAAGCCGCAGATATACCGAGAGCTCTGGGCCGAAAAACACCCGTAAGATCCCGCAAAAGTATCAGTTTCGAGGTCTGGATCCGCGTGCCATTTTGAAAGGGTCAACCTTACCAAGGTGCATCCAATGCCTAGAAAAAAGAGAAGTTCCCCCGTTTTAGAGAGAGGCGAGCGTCGTGCGGCGGCCCTCAAATCGGTTAGCCCCAGCCTGAATTTAGGCGATGGGCTAACCCTAGAAAACTACATGCTCCAGCTTGAACTGTGGCGATCGCAGCTCGCCACCTACAACGAATCCCTTTCCTTTGCCGATCGCGCCCTCAGCACCGTGCGCGACACCGAAAAAGAACTCCGAGACCTCTCCGAACCCATGCTGATCGCCGTTGCTGCCAAGTATGGCAAAAACAGCTACGAGGACAAAATGGCGGGCGGCATTCGCAAAAGCGAGCGTAAGCGCCCCGTTCGCAACGCCAATAGCGTCACGTGAGATATAGCGCTGGCCACTGCGCTAACTCACTCGAATAGCCGCATGGCCAAGGTAGGGGATATGGTGTTGCAGCTGCGTACGGAGGGTTGCGGCAATGCGTTGCCCGTCTTGAAGGGTGCGATCGCCCGCCACCACAATATCGATCTCGGCATAGAGCCGGTGACCCAGCCAGCGAGCGCGAATCGCCTCGATTTTCTCCACTTCGGCCACGTGCTCAACGGCATGGCGCAGGCTGTCAATCACCTCGGGCTCGACGCCATCGAGCAGGCGGGTCAAGATGATCTGCCCCGACTCCCAGACAATCTTGAGCAGTAGAGCGGTAATTACCAGACCAATCACCGGGTCAGCCCAGCTATAGCCCAGCCAAACCCCGATCGCACTGACCAGCACCGCCAGGCTCACCACCCCATCGGCCAGAGCGTGCTGTCCGTCGGCAATCAGCGCCGCGCTGTTGATCGCACGCCCCACCCGCATGCGAAAGATCGCCACTACTTCGTTGCCGACAAAGCCAATGCTGGCCGCTACGGCCAGCGCCCCCAAATGGTGAATGGGTTGGGGATGGTAAAAGCGATCGATCGACTCGTAGGCGGTGACCAAGGCACTGACCAAAATCACGGCCACGACCGCCACCCCTGCCAGATCTTCGACCCGCCCGTAGCCGTAGGTAAATCGTGCTGTCGGTTGGCGGCGGCCAATGATAAACGCGACCCCCAGGGGCAGCGCGGTCAGGGCATCGCCGATATTGTGGATCAAGTCAGCCAGCAGCGCCACGCTGCCCGAGAGCCAGAACACCCCGGCCTGCAAGACCGCCGTTAGCAGCAGCACCACCAGCGACCATTTAACCGCCCAGAGGCCGCGATCGCTAGTGGCGATCGATGGATCAATCGTCCCGTGGGTGTGGCCATGATCGCCATGATGATGCCTATGGACAGGCTCAGCACTAGCCGCCGCAGACAATTTATCCTGGCGTGACGGTTCTGAAACGGGAGCGTGAGCCATGCCTACCTACTCAACGAAATGGTTCAAGATCTGGCGACCCCTTACTCAGCAACAGCTGGGGCTTGAGAGACCACATCTATCAGCCTCCATTCTATCGATGAGGCATCAGCGGGAGGATTTTCGACGGGTATTTTTTGCACCAGTAACTCGTAGTCATAGCCGGGTACGTATTCAAAGCCCTTGATATCGCTGTAGAAGAGCTGATAGTCCTCATCTGGGGTAGATCGAACTTGTAAACATTGCTGCGGAGCCACCCCCACACAATCAACTCGCTCTGGCCCCACGAATAGGGTGACAATTTCCATCTCGGGAACGCTCTCTTCAGTGGCAACAGGGACTGCAACGCAACCCGTCATGGCGACCGTGCCCATACCTAATAGGACAGATAAGGTACCTATAGAGAATCGATTTCGCAGCAGCATGGGTATTCCAAAACTCCTTCATCGCTTTCCTAAGAGTATTCCACCTAAAAAAACATCCCGATCAGGAACGCGAACTCGGCTCACTGGGCCGGTCGCAGAGAGACACCGGATAGGTATTTAGTTAGAACCCTCTCAGCCAGGCTAAAACAAATGTGAGAGGTTTAGCAGCGCTCCTAAATCATCAGAGAGATTTCCTTCGGCAAGGGGGCCATACCAATACCCTGCCACAGTCTGTCCAGCGCGGCGGATGTTCCAGGTTGTTTGGCTCCCTAGCTCCCCTGCTCCCTAGCCCTAAGGAATAGTATCTAAACTTGCACCGTGGAGTACTAGCCTGCCAGCAGCTTCGCCTTGGCTAGCTGAAATTCCTCGTCGCTGAGCACGCCAGACTCTTTGAGTTGGGCCAGTTGCTGGAGCTGAGCCAGCATGTCATTACCTGCAGGTGCGGCGGCAGGCGTGGCAGCAGGCGTCGGGGTCGCCGCTACGGCTTGCTGGGCCTGCATCGCCGCCATTTGAGCCTGTAGTTGCTCCAGTTCAGCCTGGGACTGCATGGCGGCGGCATTCGCCATCTCCTGCTGCTGGGCTTTTTGGGCTGAGCCGGTCATCGCTCCACCGACGGCTCGGGAGGTGGCGGTGGCGGTGCCAGCGATCACGGCGGTGCGGGCCATGGTGCCAACAATACCGGGGCCTCGGCGCTGCACGGTAACGGTGGGTCGTCTTCCTCTACGGGGCATAGTGGTCTCCTTGTTTTGTTAGAAAGTTTTGTTGGAACTGTGGGTAATCCAGACGGCAAGTGAACAGTACCCACCCTAGGATGCGTTAGCCTGCAACTGCTCAGCGATCAAGGTGTCAATCACCTGACGGGGAATGCGTTCGTTTAAGAGCACCTGACCGTTGGCATTGACAACGGCATCGCGAAAGCGAGTAGCCCAGACATTTTCAAACAGCATCAGGGCAGCAGAAGAGTTAGGCTCTAGGGACTGGGCCAGCAGCAGGGCATCGCTCTCGGAAAGAAAGCCCTCCACCTCGGGTACTAGAGGATCGAAGGCATCGTAGACCTCGTCCTCCTCGATTTCACTAATCTCCACCAGGGTGAGATCGCCAGCGCTATCTTTTTTCAGAAACAGGATGTCCAATACCCGAATGGTGTTGGTTGTGATCAGTTCTTCGAGGGCGGGCACAATCTCGCCTTTGAATTGATTGCCGGGAAATTTAATCAGCAAAAGTTCGACCGGTCCGAGGGACATGGGAGATCTCCTTAAGCAGTAAAAAATTGAGGGATTGAGCAATTACGATTCGCAGGCCATTCTCAAGGCCCCAATTAGCCAAGCCCCAGGTTGGGGGGGCAGGGCACCGGAGCTATCGATGATGTTTTGCCAACCATAGCCTTCGGCATTGTACTGCTGCATATTCGACGACGTGGCTTCCAGGTCGCCAATGATCTGCGCGCGATCGGTTTCGAGCAGGCCTAGCATTGCATCGGTGTCGTCAGCATCTGGCATGGCGGCAACAGCCGCACAGACCTCGGCCCGGCTGGGCTCAGTCGGGGCTACCACTCCGGTGGTGGTGAGGGTATAGCTCGACACGGTGAGGGTGCCCTCACGAATATTAGCTATGCAGGTGTAGTCAAAATCTTGCCAGGCATTGGTTCGGAGAAACTGCCCTTGTCCATCAATGCCCACCTCAGCGTTGGAAATAAACGAAGACAGGGTGGTGCTGCTGTCGTAGATGACCCGCTCCACATTGGCATGCCCGGTGTTGATCTCAGCGGTAATGGCTGACTGGCATTGTTGGGCCGTGGGGTCGTCGGGGGCGACGGGGCTAGTTTGAGCCAGGGCGGGCCTGGTCGAGACGCCGACATGCAGAGCAGCCAGGAGGCCGATAGTTGCGATCGCGCTGTGAAGAAAGGGTTTCATAGTACTCCTCCATAAATGAGATCGAGATCTCTGCCTTTACAGCAGATCTAGTTCGTAGCTAACATAGCCGATCTTGTCATTGAGGGCATAGACAGCTAATCCCCTAGAACGCCGGTACAGAAACCCGGTTCCTCGGCCAGAATGTCAGTCATGCCGTTAGGGCAGTGACAAAGAAATTGGGTTTTTAGCCATACTGTACCGATGCTCTTGTGAGGACTCAACTTGTAGTGCAGAAAATCTATCGATAAGATAATTATCTCGATTTTATAGGGCTCGCTATCCTATTCCAGATTTAGATATCTCGACTATTCAAAAAGTGCTCTTTTTTATAGCGGTTCTCGATTGCTTGAAGAATGTCTGGGCTGGGGCGTATTCTAGGTCTAGTTTTGGAAAGCAAATCCCCCTATGTCTCTATTTAAGCATCTGCTGACGGGCACCTTGGCGGCTACTCTAGGGCTAACAGGTCTGGCCCTAGAGGCCATCCTAGGGCAGCCTCCGGCAGTCTCCGGTGCTGATGAATTTACCATTCGAGCGATTGGGCCGCTGGTCTTTACCCTGTCGGTAGATTCCCTAGAGACTTTTGCCGAAACGGGCGAAGTCACGGGCGACTTTAAGCTGTTTGCCCGCTTTTTGAATGATGAGGCCCTGGCGGGGTTACAGCCAATGCTGCAGAAACGGTTCCCCCTCGACGTGGTCACCGTCAGCAATCTGAGCTACTCTCCCCTGGGCCGCGATGCGATCGCCAACGTCGGCAAAATTGTGCAATCGACCCATGGAGAAAACGGCTTTTACGCGCTGCGGGCGGCGGTGATCAATGCGGCGGCCAAGGCTGGCCCCGAGGGGTGGACGCTGATCGACGTCATGCGCGAGTTTCCCGCTGACTCGATCAGCATCAATGTCAGGGGGCTGCTCGACTTGCAGCGCGAACTGTCGATTTACCTGAGCTACAACCGGGCGGCGGTGCAGGCCATTCGCGACCAGGCGACAGCCGAGGCGGCGGGGCAGAGCGGGCTAGACCTGGCCCTGCCTGACCTGTCAGAGCTCGGCCCCTATGCCGTTGAGCAAACTACCGTGACGGTGACGAATCCGGCCCTGCGCCAGACCGGCCAGGGGCTGACGGTCAACTACGACTTCGATGTGGATGTTTACCTGCCTCAAAACACCGCAGGCCCGGCTCCCATCGTGATCGTCTCCCACGGCTTTGGGGCGGTCAAAGAAGACTTTGTCTTTCTCAATCAACATTTGGCTTCCCACGGCTATGTGGTGCTCGCCCCCGACCACGTGGGCAGCGACCTGAGCTATCGGGAGGCGTATTTGGGGGGGCGGCTGAATACGCTGCTCAGCCCGATTGAGTTTATCAATCGCCCCCAGGAAATTTCGTTTTTAATCGATGAGCTAGAGCAGCTGGTGGCCAGCTCGCCCGACTGGGCCGCCCGCCTCGACCTCAGCCGCATTGCGGCCATTGGCGACTCCCTGGGCAGCTCCACGGTGATGGCGCTGGCGGGGGCCGAACTCAACCAGGCGAATCTGGCGGCGGCCTGCGATGGCGACACCTTTACCCTCAACTTTGCCCTTTACCTAGAATGTCGGGCCCGATTTTTGCCCCCCAAGAGCTTTGATCTGAGCGACCCTCGGATTACGGCTGTGATTGCGGCCCACAACATGGGCTCTGCCCTCTACGGCCCCGAGGGCATTGGCCAGATCGACGTGCCGATGCTGATGGTTACCGGCAGTGCCGATATCACCTCGCCGGTGGTGACCGAGCAGTTTGCGCCATTCATCTGGCTTAACGCCGAGCCCCGCTACCTGGCTCTGCTGCAAACCGGTACCCACTTTTCCTCTAAGCCCGCTGGGGAAGGGGCCGGTGACGTGCCCTCATTCCTAATGGGCGAGCACCGCGATGTCGGCTCTCGGTACTACAAAGGGATGACTACGGCGTTTTTAGGCGCCCACCTGCGGGGGCAAGAGCAGTATCTGCCCTACCTCAGTGCCGCCTACGCCAAGGCGATCAGCGCCGGGCAGCCAATGGTGTTTGATCTGATCACCAGCCTCAGCGAGGCCCAGGTCAACGCCGCCTACCCCGGCACCCCGCCCGTGGCGCTGGTGCCACCGCCCGCCACCCCGGTACCGCCTCGCGATCAGTCAGTGCTGGCGGCGATCGCCCGTACCGGCGAACTGCGCATCGCCATGCGTCGCGACGCCCCGCCCTTTGGCTACATCGATGACACCGTCGGCTGGACGGGCTATTGCCCGGCCCTGGCCGTGGCCCTGCAAGACTATCTGCAAGACAAAACGCAGGGCACCGTTACGGTAGAGCTGGTGGAGTTGCCCTCAACCCTGGGCGATCGCTACGATCTAGTTCGCGATGGCCAGGTCTATCTCGAGTGCGGCCCCAACAGCGTTCGTACCGATGTGGAGGGGATCGAATTTTCGGATCTGATCTTTGCTACCGGCAGCCATTTCTTGACAACCTTAGACAACGCACCCAACGTTAACCCCGCCCTATCCCTCGCAGGGGTGACTGTCGGAGTACTGGCCAACTCAACCAACGAGAGCTTTTTGCAGGAGCGCTACCCGGCCGCTACCATCACTCGGTTTGAGGGCCCCACGGGCCGTGCCGATGCGATCGCCGCCGTCAGCAGCGGCCAGATTGCCGCGTTTCTAGGCGACGATCTTCTCACCCGGGCCGAAGTCACCCAGCTGGGCCTGCCCTCCCAAAACCTGACCCTAGTGCCCGAATTACCCCTCACCTGTGAGTACTACAGTCTGGCCCTGCCCAGCAACGACTCCCAATGGATCAACACCATCAATGACTTTTTGGCCACCAGTGAGGAGGCAGATGCCCGAGTAGCCTGGCTGGGCAAATTTGCCGACGATAACAGCCTCAATACCCTGGCCTACTGCTTAAATCGGTAGTGCCTTAATCCCTGGTTGGCAATGCTGATCTTGGGCGTGGGTTGCATCAGGGGGGGTGAAATATCGAGACATCCCCATTACCCTACCGACTCAGCCCATAGCTGCAAAATTTAAGCTGCGTTCGCCCTACCAGCACCCGGCAGACCAGTTTCATTTCGCTGGAGCCACCCTCTACAATAGAAAGAAGTGCCAACTTTACGAGCATCTGTGATACATGACTGACGCCGCCGCTATTGCCCCCACAACCTCTGCCACCATTGCCGATGCGGTGGAACAGCGGCGCAATTTTGCCATCATTTCTCACCCCGATGCGGGTAAAACGACGCTCACCGAGAAACTGCTGCTATACGGGGGTGCGATTCAAGAGGCGGGCGCGGTTAAGGCCAAGCGGGCCCAGCGCAGCGCCACGTCAGACTGGATGGAGCTGGAACAACAGCGAGGGATTTCAATTACCTCCACGGTGTTGCAGTTTGCCTACGGCGGCTACACGATCAATTTGCTCGATACACCGGGCCACCAAGACTTTAGCGAAGACACCTACCGCACCCTGGCTGCTGCCGATAACGCAGTCATGCTGGAGGACGCGGCTAAGGGTCTAGAGCCCCAGACGCTGAAGCTGTTTGAGGTCTGTCGCTTAAGAGCGCTGCCCATCTTCACCTTCTTCAACAAGATGGATCGTCCGGCGCGGGAACCCCTGGAGCTGCTGGATGAGATTGAGCAGCGGCTGGGGTTAGAGACCTACGCGGTGAACTGGCCCATCGGCATGGGCGATCGCTTCAAGGGCGTATTCGATCGCCGTCACCGGCAGATCCACCTGTTTGAGCGCAGCACCCACGGCAAACGCGCCGCCAAAGATACCGTCATCGACCTGGGCGATCCAAAAATCGAAGACCTGCTCGACCAGGACCTCTACTACCAGTTCAAAGAAGAGCTGGAGGTGATCGAAGAGCTGGGGCCAGCGCTAGATCTGGAGGCCGTCCACGCTGGGCAGCAGACCCCGGTTTTCTTCGGCAGCGCCATGACCAACTTTGGCGTGCAGCTGTTTCTGGATGCCTTTTTAGACTACGCCCTTAAGCCTGCGCCGCGCAGTAGCACCCTGGGCGACATCTCCCCCACCAACGAAGACTTTTCGGGGTTTGTGTTTAAGCTCCAGGCGAATATGGACCCCAAACACCGCGATCGCATCGCCTTTGTGCGGGTCTGCTCTGGCAAGTTTGAAAAAGACATGGTGGTCAGCCACGCCCGCAGCGGCAAGTCGGTGCGACTGTCGCACCCCCAAAAGCTGTTTGGCCAGGGCCGCGAATCGCTAGAAGAAGCCTACCCCGGCGATGTGATCGGCCTGAACAATCCGGGGGTGTTTGCGATCGGCGACACCATTTACCAGGGCAAACGGCTGGAGTACGACGGCATTCCCTGTTTCTCGCCTGAGATCTTTGCCTACCTCAAGAACCCCAACCCCTCCAAGTATAAGCAGTTCCAGAAGGGTGTGTCGGAACTGCGCGAAGAGGGGGCGGTGCAGATCATGTTTTCTGCCGACGAGTCGAAGCGCGACCCGATTTTGGCGGCGGTGGGGCAGCTGCAGCTAGAGGTAGTGCAGTACCGTCTACAAAACGAGTACGGTGTGGAGACTCGCCTAGAAGCCCTGCCCTACTCCGTGGCCCGTTGGGTCGATGGCGGTTGGGATGCCCTGGAAAAAGCGGGGCGGCTGTTTAACACCGTCACCGTCAAAGACAGCTGGGATCGCCCGGTGCTGCTGTTTCGCAACGAGTGGAACTGCCAGCAGATCGAGGCCGACCATCCGGAGCTGAAGCTGAGCGCGATCGCCCCGGTGGTCTCGGGCAAAGAACCTGAGTCGCTCTAGTGCAGCGTCAAGACTAAGAATTAGGATTGGCACGAGGGTCGAGATGGGGGAGCTTAGAGCAAGCGAGGCGGTGCGTTATGCAGAATCAATACATTGTCCGATTGAGCGAGTCAGAGAGACATCACCTCCATATCTGTGGCTGGATTGCCTACTGCCATCAGCCCAAGACGCCTTCACTCAATTTTGACTTCGCCCTCCCGCCATCGGCTGAACCCGAACTCAGGTTAGATTACCTTCGTCACTTCCGATCCAATTTTTACCGAGCTGAGCACCGAGCTGAGCCAGGTGCTGCTTTTCGGATTTAGCTCTCCCACCCCTGAGACAGTGGGGTTAGCCATACCAGATGGCCTCAATTGCATCGGCAGCCATCTCCGGGTCTTCCCCAGCCCCCAGACATTGGGTAATGTGGCCCAGCTTGCGGCCGGGGCGAATGCCCTTGTTATACCAGTAGAGATTGGCCTGGGGCCGCTGCCTCAGGGTCTGAAGCTTTTGATAGTGACTGGCTTCGGGTTCATCTAGCCCCAACAGGTTAACCATGACGGCCTGGGGGCAGGTGAGGTCGGTCGGGCCCAGGGGGCGATCGCTCACCGCCCGCAACTGCTGCTCAAACTGCGACGTGATGCAGGTATCGAGGCTATAGTGGCCCGAGTTGTGGGTGCGGGGGGCGATTTCGTTGATCAGCACCCGATCATCTGGAGTGAGAAAGCACTCAATGCCCATGATGCCGACCAATTCCAACTGGGTGACTAGGGTACGGGCGATTTCTGCCATGGCGGTGGCGACGACGGGGGTGACCCGGGCCGGGGCGATGACGCGCCGACAGATCTGGTCAACCTGCTGGGTTTCTACGGTGGGGTAGATTGCGATCGCCCCCCCAGCGGCGCGAGCCACCATCATGGCTAATTCCTGCTTGAAGGGCACAAACTCCTCGAGCAAAACTGGCGCATGGTTAAACCGATCCCAGATGACGCTGAGCTGCGAGGTGGTTTGAACGATCGCAGTCCCGTAGCCGTCGTAGCCCAAGCGGCGGGTTTTCATCACCAGAGGGAAACCGATGCGCTTGGCCTTGGTCATCAGGTCGGCCTCGCTTTCGTGGCCCTCTAAAAAGTCGTAGCGGGGGTTGGGTAGGCCAATCTGTTCAAAAAACTCTCGCTGGTGGCGTTTGTCGAGCACCAGACTCAAGACATCCAGGCTGGGACGGAAGCGAGTGCCCTGGTCTGCCAGGGGCTGTAACCCTGCGCAATCGATAAACTCGTTTTCAAAGGTGATGACGTCGCACTGGGCAGCTAGAGTCGTCGTGGCGGTGACGTCGGCAACGGGAGCGATAACAGCAGAGTGGGCGATCGCCACTGCCGGGTCACTGGTATGGAGCGTTTGCACAATCAAATCGATGCCCAAAACCTGGGCTGCTGGCCCCATCATCCAGGCCAGCTGGCCACCGCCAATGACGCCAACGCGCTTAATTTTCGCAGGCTTTACCTGAACCATGGTGCTGTTGCTGCTGGGGCCAAGGCCCATTATCCCACGCCGCTCCTGGGCATGGGTGAGGGAATGCTAGCTCAGTTGCCCCTAGTGGGTCATAGTCACTAAACTTACGCCGTAGTCTACTACCCCCCCTGACCCATGCGGCGGATTTGAAGCACGTCGCTCATCTTGCGTATCTGCCCAAAGGTCTGCTCTAGGTGAGCATGGTCTTTGACATCGAGCCCCAGGTCAATCTCAGCGGTTTGGCCGGGGAAGGTTTTGACCTGGGCCTTGTGGACGTTAATTTGCAGGTCAGACAGGTGGGAGAGAATGTCTTTGAGCACGCCGACGCGATCGATCACCTCAATGCGCACCTCTACCGGGTAGGTCTGGCGGGTCGTGTTTTGGTCGCCGCTGTTCCAGCTGACCGGAATGATGCGATCGCCCGGAATATCGGCCAGATTGGAACATCCCTGACGGTGGATAGCAATGCCCCGACTGCCCAATGAAACGCTGCCGATAATCGGCTCGCCGGGCAGGGGCGTACAGCAGCCAGCAATGTGGTGCAACAACCCTTCAATGCCCAAAATCGGGTCTTTGGAAGGGGTCTGTCGAGCGCGGGGGGAGCTGGTCAGGGCTCCGGCTAAAAACTGGTCAGAGTCTTGTAGGGAAGCCTTGGGCGAAACGGTCTCCAGGGGTTGTGTGGTCTTGACGGCCTCCCGCAGGCGGTTGACAAACAGGTTGAGGGTGACTTCGCCGTAGCCCAGCCCGGCCAAGAAGTCATCGACGCTCTGATAATTGCAGCGCTCGGCGGCCATCTGGGCCGGTTCAGACTTGAGTAGGGCATCAAAGCCGCTGCGGCCCAGCTCTTTTTCGAGCATGTCGCGGCCTCGGGCGATGTTTTCGTCGCGGTGCGATCGCTTATACCACTGGCGAATGCGGTTACGGGCGCTGGGGGTGACGACAAAATTGAGCCAGTCGAGGTTGGGGTGGCTGTTCTTTTGGGTGAGGATCTCCACGATGTCACCGTTTTCTAGCGGTGTGTCGATGGTAACGATGCGACCGTTAATCCTGGCACCAGCGCAGTGATTACCCACCTCGGTGTGGATGCGATAGGCAAAGTCTACGGGCGTCGCCCCCCCACTGAGGGGCACCACATCCCCATCGGGGGTAAACACATAGACATCTTCGTCAAACAGATTGCCTTTGACGTTTTCGAGGAATTCTTTGGCATCTTTGAGGTCATTTTGCCACTCCAGCAGCTGCCGCAGCCAGGTAAACTTTTCGTCGTCGGCGTTGATGCGGGTATTGGTGGAAGCGCCGGTTTCCTTGTATTTCCAGTGGGCGGCGATGCCGTACTCAGCGATGTGGTGCATTTCCAGGGTGCGAATTTGCACCTCAATGGGCTTGCCCTTGGGGCCGATGACTACCGTGTGTAGCGACTGATAGCGGTTGGGCTTGGGTAAGCCAATGTAGTCTTTGAAGCGACCTGGCACTGGGCGAAAGGCATCGTGGACAATGGCCAGGGCGCGATAGCACGCTTCGTTGTTGCCAACAATCAGGCGAATGGCAGCGATATCGTAGATTTCAGAGAAATCTTTTTGCTGTCGCTCCATTTTGCGGTAAATGCTGTAGAGGTGCTTGGGGCGACTGCTGACATCGACCACCTGAATATCGGCCTGGTGCATGCGATCGCGCAGGGTTTCAGCCACCTGCACCAGCCGCGCCTCGCGATCGGCTCGCTTTTCGGTGATGTGCCGCTGCATCTGCCGGTAGGCGTCGGGCTCTAGATACTTAAAGGAGAGATCTTCTAGCTCCCACTTAAACCGCCCGATCCCCAGGCGGTTGGCCAGGGGAGCAAAGATCTCCATGGTCTCGCGGGCAATGCGGCGACGTTTCTCGTCGCTGAGGTGCTGGAGGGTGCGCATGTTGTGGAGGCGATCGGCCAGCTTTACCACAATCACGCGAATATCCTGGGCCATGGCCAAGAACATGCGGCGAAAGTTTTCGGCCTGGCGCTCGGTTTTACTCTCAAAGTTAAACTTTGAGAGCTTAGTTACCCCTTCTACCAGCTGCCGCACTTCTTCGCCAAAATGAGCTTCCAGTTCTTCAGGGGTAATGTCAGTGTCTTCGACAATATCGTGCAAAAAGCCAGAGGCAATCATGGCGCTATCGCCGCCCAGATCGCGCAGCAGCCCGGCTACGGCAATGGGGTGACAAATGTAGGGCTCACCGGAGGCGCGGTACTGCCCTTTATGCAGGGTGTAGGCAAACTCAAAGGCCTGACAGACCAGCAGATTATTAGATTTATCGCTGGGGTCTTGGGCCAGATCATCTTGACTGTCGTCGTGGTGGCTCAGCACACAGGTCTTGAGCCAGCCAGGCAGGGTGCAGTCATCGGGAATGGGGGGATGAACTGTTGCAGTCATAGGATGTCAGTGACCTATCAGGAGAGGGGGTGGGTTCGGGCAATCGCTGGAGGAGAAAATCTGAATATGAACATGGCGCAGGGTCTGGTGAAGACTTGGATTTAATGACCCTCATAAATATAAAGAAAAACTACCCTGACAAAACAAACAGCGTCTGCAGGGCTATGGCGCAAAAATAATAAAATTTTCTAGCAGAAATCGTACAAATGTTCTACTAAAGAAGGCATGCGGTGAAACTGCAATAAAGCGCTGCCCTGAGATAAAAACAACCTACACCATAACTTTGGATAAAACCGCCTTCTGGGCCGAGGTCGCAATAAATAATTAATGCTGGCCCAGGGCTAAGGGATAGTTGTGTATTAACATTAACATTTGTTATCTGAAGAGGGAACTTGGTAATTTATCTCTAGCTGACGTAAAACGGAGCTCAGCTGCTAAGGTCAGCGTCCCAGGCGGTGGAAGATCGATGAAGAATGCCCTAGACATCCTGCGATCGCATCTACAGGCTCTAGATCGCCTGGTGCAGATGGCTAATCCGAATGCTGCCCAGCTTCAAGCGCAGTTTTTGGCGACCCAGCAGCACTTTCAGCATCAGGTTTTGCCCTTGGGTGACGCCTACCCTCTGGGCCAGCCCGCCCTGACCGAAATGAACCGTACCCTGCGGCTGTTGGCCATGGATGTAGCCTTTTTGCAGGCGGCTCGTCAGCCGATTACCGCTCAACGGCGGCAGCAGCAGCTCGGCGAAAAGTTAGCGCAACTGCTAGGTTTTTGCGACGTCTTAGACACGGCCATAAAATCGGCCATCTCTGAGGAATAATTAGGCTGTAGAACAGCCTAATTGAAGGGGCTGGGGGATGAGGGGCACAAACTTGCAAAAGTGGGATACACCCAGGGTGAGGAGAGCATCACCGTCAAAACGATATTGTTTTGGCACAGACTATCCATGGTCACGCCAGTGGTCCAGGTGGGGCGTCTGTCTACAATTTGATCCCGATTAAGCTCTCATCCCGTAAAAATCAGGTTTCTATTCTGCCAAGGGTTTCAACCTGAGTGGTTTAATAATGAGAGATTTGTTGGGCTAGGGAGCCCGTCAACACGGTGGGGGTAGGTGCCTTGTATCAGTGCCCGAAGGAAGGAGATATCGATCTCCAGGACAGTCAGCTAGAACCAGGGCTGGTGACTAATGCCTGCCCGAGCTGTGGGGGAGCATGGATTCCGCCGGAGCACTATGTCACCTGGCAGCGATCGCAGGTCGATCCCGATGCGCCGATCCGGGTGTCAGTGCTGCCGCTGACCCTGGATACTGCATTCAAGCCGGCTGCCCTCGACAACCGAGCTGCCCTCTGCCCCGACTGCCGCAGCTACCTGGTGCGCGGACGCATCAACCTCAGGGCGGGATCATTCTATGTAGAGCGCTGCCCCAACTGCGGCGGTATTTGGTGCGATGCTGGTGAGTGGGAGGTGCTGCATCAGCTAGAGCTACATACCCACATCGACTATATTTTTGGGGCTGACTGGCAGGCCCAGGTGCGCGAGCTAGAGCACAGTGAGCGGGAGCGACTGGCCACCATTGATAAGCTGGGGCCAGAGATTGCCCAGCGAATTTTTGAGCTGGCCGACTTGCTAGAGCAGCACCCCAATGGTGACTTTGGCGTCGCATATTTAATGCGGCGAGTTGACCAGTGATATCTCCCCCCTCCCCCATGGCCGACGCTCTCTTTACCCTCGAAAGTTTTACCGTTGCCTATGCCGACCAGGCGCAGCGAGCCGTAGATCGGGTGTCTCTGTCCATTTCACCTGGCGAAAAACTGGGCCTGGTCGGTGAGTCGGGCTGTGGTAAGAGCACTCTAGGGCGGGCGGCGCTGCGGCTGCTGCCCAAATCTACGGATTTACAGGGGCGAGTGTGGTTTAACGGGGAGTCGGTGCTCGACTTTAGTCCCCGACGACTGCGACAGTTTCGGGGCGAAGCGGTGGCGCTGGTGTTTCAAGACCCGATGACGCGGCTCAACCCGCTGATGACCATTGGCGACCACTGCGTGGAGACCCTGCGGGCCCACCGCCCTGAGATCTCGGCGCGGGCGGCTAAGGCGCAGGCGATCGCCGTGCTGGCAAAGGTCAACATTCCGGCCAGCCGCTTTGGTCAATATCCCCACGAGTTTAGCGGCGGCATGCGCCAGCGAGTGGCGATCGCCCTGGCGATGATCCTAGAACCCCAGCTGATTGTGGCCGATGAGCCCACCACCAGCCTAGATGTCACAGTGTCAGCTCAGATCCTCGATGAGCTGACGCGCCTGTGCGATCAGCTGGGTACCGCCCTGATCTTGATTTCCCACGATCTGTCGCTGGTGGCAGAGTACTGCGATCGCGTGGCCGTCATGTACCAGGGCCGAGTGGTGGAAGCAGGGGCTGCCACCACAGTCTTGCAAAACCCCCAGGACGACTACACGCGATCGCTGGTACAGTCGGCTTTGCAACTCCAGCAGGCCGAGGGGCTGCTCTATACAGCCACGCCCACCGAGCCCCTACTGCGACTGCGGGATGTCGAACAGCACTACACCCTGGAGAGCAATCCCCTGGCGCGGCTGTTCGGTGGCCAAGCGTCGAAGGTGATCAAGGCTGTAGACGGCGTTTCGTTAGAGATTTTCCCCGGCGAGGTGGTGGGGCTGGTGGGCGAAAGCGGCTGCGGTAAGAGCACCCTATCGCGTACCCTTCTCCAACTGGTAAAGCCCACCGCAGGCCAGGTCGAGTTTGACGGTATTGACCTGACTACCCTGCCGCGAGAGGCCCTGCGGCAGCAGCGGCGACAGCTGCAAATGGTGTTTCAAGACCCCCTTGCCTGCCTCAACCCGATGATGACCGTGGGCAAAAGCATCGCCGACCCACTGCTGATCCACAGGTTGGCTACGGTAGCTGAAGCCGAACAGCAGGCCCACGACATGCTGGCTCGGGTCAGCCTGATCCCCACCGCAGATTATTTCCATCGCTTTCCGGGAGATCTATCGGGGGGGCAGCAGCAGCGGGTGGCTATTGCCCGGGCCCTGATCACCAAACCCAAGCTGGTGATCTGCGACGAGCCGGTGAGCATGCTCGATGCCACGGTGCAGACCCAGGTGCTAGAGCTGATGGTGGCGCTCAAACAGGAGTTTGACCTCACTTACCTATTTATCACCCACGACCTCTGGGTGGCGCGGTTTATGTGCGATCGCATCGCGGTGATGCAGGCGGGCAAAATCGTTGAGTTGGCCCCTACCCAAACCCTGTTTGAGTCGCCTCAGCATCCCTATACCCAAACCCTTTTGCAATCTGCTCCGGTACTGGCCAGGGCTAGTACCAAAAGCCAAACATAAGCGGGCAGAGCGGGCATTCCATTAGCCGTCGGTTCCCGGTAGTGCCCCTGCCGACAACGCCAGATCGGCCCTCAGCCAGTCGATAAACTGGCGGGCGCTGCGGCCCGATCGCCCGTTGTGGCGAGTCGCCCACTGGAGGGCACGGGCGCTGAGGTCATTCTCGGGGAGGGCAATCTTGGCCTGGTGGGCCAGGTGCTTAACAATGGCGAGGTAGGTGGGCTGGTCAGCCGGCTCAAAGGTGAGGGTCAGGCCAAAGCGATCGCTAAAGGAAAGCTTTTCCTGCATTGTGTCCCACGATTGCACCTCATCCTGGTCGCTGGGGCGATCGCTAAAGTATTCGCGCACCAGGTGACGCCGATTTGAGGTGGCGTAGACCACGACATTGGCGGGGCGAGCGGTGGTGCCCCCCTCCAGCACTACCTTGAGGGCTTTAAACGTGTCGTCATCCTCTTCAAACGACAGGTCATCGACAAAGATAATGAACCGCTGGGGACGCGATCGCAGCTGACTCACAATCTGGGGCAGCGCCTGAAGCTCGGCCTTGGCCACCTCCACCAGGCGCAGCCCCTGGGGCGCATACTCATTGACCAGCGCCTTCACCAGCGACGACTTGCCCGCCCCGCGACTGCCGTAGAGCAACACATTTAGCGCTGGGTAACCCTTCAGCAGGGCCAGGGTGTTTTGCACCAGCTGCTGCCGGGGGTAGTCGTAGGCGGTGAGGTCAGCTAGGCGAATGGGGTCGGGGATGGCAATGCCCTGGAGTTGGTCATGGTACCAGGTGAATGCCTGGTACTGGGCAAACAGGCCCGACCCATAGCGGCGATAGTGTGCGGCCAGATCTTCCAGCGCATCGCTCCAGGGAGTCTCGGTCGGTAGGGGTAGCCGTAGTTGCTCGTCGTCTATGGCCCAAACTACGGGCGAGGTTGGCAGCTGGGCCACCGCCTGCACCCACTGGGCGACTTGGTCGCCGCCGAGTTGATACATTGCCTGGAGCTGGGTTAAATCGTAGCGGGCTGCCTGCACCAGCGCGGTGGGGAGGGTCGAGAGTTCACCCTGCTGACTCCGAAGCGTAAACGGATTTTCGGCGTAGGCGATCTGTCGCAGGAGATGTCCCCCCCAGCTTTCGCCAGTGGATGCCAGCGCCCGAAACCAGGCAGCGTAGGCGCGCAGGCTGGCGACCCCATCGCCCTGAGATAAAGCGTTTAACAAGGCTACAAAGACGTTTCCCACAGCGGTTTGAAAGACCGCGCCGTAGAGTAAGAGCCCATCAAGGCGCTGACGGTATTGCTGGGCCTCAGCCTGGGCAGGGGCTAAATTTGGCATGCGATCGCGCGTTTGAGAAGACTTCAGAAAAAAGGCATTCTCACCATAGCTCACGGCCTGATTAGGGTGACACACAATGCAGGCGGTGACCCAAAACAGCCTGGTGTTGCCTAGCTCTCAATTTCAGCCTTCATGCGCTCTAGGGTCTGCTGCATCTGCTGAAACATCATGTCGGGGGTCATGCCAAACTGGTCCAGCTGGGTTTTAAGCTGCTCGACGGTCATCTTGGCCATAAAGTCTTCGGAGAGCTCAAACCGCTTCATAAAAATGTGATAGCGCTCCATCATGGCTTCCATCTGGGCAATGTACATCTTCTTGCCCTCACGGTCAAACTTGCCATAGCTACCCCCCAGTTGCATCAGCGACTGATAGTCCTGAAACAGCTGCATAGCCTCTTGTTGAACGATGTCTGAGTCAAAAAATCCCATGGCTTACGCTAGACCTCCCGTGAGCAACCTCGCACAGCCGCCAGGCAAGCCGAAGTTATCTATATTAAAAAGCGTAGTGTTTAGGTTAACCCGGGCCAAGGGTAGATAACCCTACTTAACTGAAGCTCAATTAATCTCAACTTGCCGCTGGGCGCTAGAATCGTATAGCTGATCAGCGGCACCCGCTTGACGCCGCCAGCGCGCTGTACGTTCGAGAGATACTCCATGTCACAAGGTCAAGGGTTTGGGTTTGGGTTAGGCAAAATGAAGGAGCTCACCGAAGCCTTCAAAAAAGCCCAGCAGATTCAAGAAGGGGCCAAGCAGCTACAAGAAGAACTGGAGCAAATGGAGATTGAAGGTGAGGCGGGCGGCGGCCTGGTGAAGGTAACCATGAGTGGCAACCAGGAACCCAAGGGGGTCACCATTGCCCCTGAAGCCCTCAACGAAGGGGCCGAGGTGCTGTCTGATCTGGTGGCGGCCGCCATGACCGACGCCTACGAAAAGTCGACCGCTACCATGCGCGATCGCATGGAAGTGCTCACCGGCGGTCTCAACCTGCCTGGCCTCTAGGCAGCATTCCATGACCACCACTCACCTGTTATTTGTCTGCCTGGGCAACATCTGTCGTTCGCCCTCGGCCGAAAACATCATGAACCATCTGATTCAGCAGCGGCAGCTGGGCGATCGGATGGTGTGCGATTCAGCGGGCACTGCTAGCTATCATGTGGGCAGTGCTCCCGACCGCCGTATGGCCCAGGCTGCCAGGGCTCAGGGTATTGAGCTAGTGGGTCGAGCCCGGCAGTTCGAGGCCATCGACCTCGACCGTTTCGACTATGTTTTGGCGATGGATCGGCAGAACTATCGCGACATTCTCGCCCTTGACTCCAGGGGGCAACATCGCGACAAGGTACGGCTGATGTGCGATTTTTGCCGCCGCCACCCCGACCAGGAAGTGCCCGACCCCTACTACGGTGGCCCTGAGGGCTTTGCCTACGTCATCGACCTCCTCCAGGATGCCTGTGAAGGGTTAATCGACCACGTCCTAGACCATCCCGTAGCCACCCCCCAGTAAGGCTTCACCTATGGTTATGACGTTTAGCGGTCTCGCCCGCCTGTGCTTTGGTAAGCAAACCGCCCGGCCCTGGCTGCGGCGCGGGGTTGCTTTGATGATTGGGCTACTGGGGGCGATGGCCTCGGCTGCGCCCGGCTACGCGGCCGAAGAGCTGATAGTTTCCTTTGGCATTTTGCAACGGGCCATAGCCATCACCGACCTAGAGCGGTTTACCACCACTGGCGAACTGACCCCCCAGCTAAAAATCTACAGCCAGCAGCTGGGGCTATCTGGGGAGCAGCTCGGGCAGATCCGTCAGGTGCTGAGCACTCCGGTCGATCTAAGCCCGGTGGCGGTGGCGCAGTTTCTCTACACTGAGCAGGGGGTGCTGCTGCTTGAGCAGATTGGCCGAGTTGTGCAGACCCCTGTGGGCGAGGCTAACATGCAGGCATTGCGAGGGGCCTTGATCTTAGCGGCGGCTGATCCTGAGGGCAGCTTGACCCTGCTCAATGTGCTCAAGACCTATCCCACGTTAACCATGCACATTGACCTGGGCGAGGGCTTAGTCATTGCCCAGGAGCTGAACCAAGCTATTTTGCAATCAGAGGCCGCCTTTAACCAGGTGCGAGCGATCGCCGCCGCCGAAGCCGAGGCTAACCCCGTTGATACTGCCGCCCTGCTGCAGCTGGTGCAGAGCGAGCGCCAGTATGGCATCGACAGCATTCAGGTGGTGGTGCCGGGTCTGCCCCGACCGGTACAGCTCTATTTGCCTGAGGTGCGATCGGGGCAACGGGCTCCCTCTGGCGGCTTTCCGCTGGTGGTGATTTCCCACGGCCTCGGCGGCACTCGCAACAGCTTCGCCTACCTGGCCGAATATCTGGCCAGTGCTGGCATTGCGGCGGTCACCCTGGAACATGCCGGCAGCAATGACCAACAGCTCTTGGCACTGCTGAGAGGGCAGTCAAATGCCATCGTGCAAGACGAAGAATTTCTGCGTCGACCGGCGGATGTGTCGCTCACCCTGAATACCCTGAGCAGTCTCAACAACAACCGCTCACCTATCCAGGGGCAGCTAAATTTAGATCGAGTAGGGATAACGGGCCAATCCTTTGGCGGTTACACGGCGCTGGCCCTAGCCGGAGCTACCTTCGACATCGACGGTTTGGCTGCGGCCTGCCCCCCCAGCACCCTATCCTTTAACCCATCGCTGTTATTACAATGTCAGGCCGCAGACCTGGGCGACCCTGGCGATCGCCTCAGCGATGACCGGGTAGATTCGATCTTTGTCATCAATCCAATTGGCAGCGTTTTGTTTGGTGAACCTGGCTATGGCCAGCTGGCCGTGCCGATCCTGGTGGTGGCCGGTACGGCTGACACGGTCGCGCCAGCCTTCCCGGAGCAAATTCAGCCCTTTACCTGGCTGACGGTGCCCCAGCGCTACCTGCTGCTGATTACCCCAGGCACTCACTTTGCGGCCATCGGAGATGTGGCAACAGGCGTTCAGCCGGTGCCCATTCCGCCAGAGATTATTGGCCCCAGCCCCGAGCTGGTGTGGAGCTATATGCAGGTGTTGGGGCTAGCCTACTTTAAGCTCACCCTAGAAAATGATCAGCGGTTTGCGCCAATGCTGAGTGCTGCGTTTGCTGCGGCCCTCGGGGGCGATCCGTACTCCCTAGGCTTGGTGAATACCTTCACCGCTGAAGATTTAGACCGTGGGCTAGACGCAGAACCCGCCGAGAACATGGATGACGGACGAGAGAATCTGCCAACTCCTTCCCCTACTCCCTAGAGTGAAATCGCGTCCCGTCCTGTTATGCTCTGAGAGGTAGTATGAGTTCTGGCGCTGTACCGACCGCGATCATTGGTTGGCGAGAATGGGTCGCTTTACCGGCCCTCGGCGTTGACGCCACAAAAGCCAAAATTGATACTGGAGCCCGGTCTTCGGCTCTCCATGCGTTCAATGTGGAGCGGTTTGAGCACGACGGCAAACCTATGGTGCGGTTTCAGGCTCACCCTATTCAGCGGAATGACGATGATGTGGTCACTGCAGAGGCGGCTCTGCTCGAAGACCGGGTTGTGCGCAACTCGGGGGGGCAGTCAGAACTACGGCCCGTGATTGAAACGCCGGTACAGGTCGGCGAAGCCGTCTGGGTGATTGAGCTGACCTTAACCAACCGCGACCAGATGGGCTTTCGGATGCTGCTGGGGCGTCAGGCCGTGCGCCATCGTTACCTGGTTGACCCTGGGCGATCTTTCCTGCACCCCTTGTCCAGTCAGCCCCCTGGGTTCGGCCAGTCTGCTCTAACCCCCGACGACCGCTAAGCTCTACCGGCAAGGATTACGCCTAAGGCACCATGAAAATCGCAATCTTATCTAGGGATGCTACGCTCTACTCGACCCAGCGGCTCAAGACTGCCGGGGAAGAACGTGGCCACGACATACAGGTGATTGACCACCTGCGCTGCTACATGAATATCACCTCCCATCAGCCTAAGGTGATGTACCAGGGCCAGCCCATTGTCGATATCGAGGCCGTGATCCCTCGCATTGGGGCGTCGAATACGTTCTATGGCACGGCGGTGGTGCGCCAGTTTGAAATTATGGGGGTGTTTACGGCCAATTCTTCGATGGCGATCTCGCGATCGCGCGACAAACTGCGATCGCTCCAGATCATGGCCCGCCGGGGCATCGGTCTGCCGGTAACCGGCTTCGCCCACTCCACCAAAGACATTGATGGGTTGGTAGACATTGTCGGCGGTGCGCCCCTGGTGATTAAGCTGCTGGAAGGTACCCAGGGGATTGGTGTGGTGCTGGCCGAGACCCAACAGGCGGCCAAGTCGGTGATTGAGGCCTTTCGCGGGCTCGATGCCAATATTTTGGTGCAGGAGTTTATCAAAGAGGCGGGCGGCATGGATCTGCGCTGCTTTGTGATAGGCGACAAGGTGGTCGCTGCCATGAAGCGCCAGGGTGCTCCTGGAGAATTTCGCTCAAACCTGCACCGGGGTGGTTCGGCAACTAAGGTGCGCCTCACCCCCCAAGAGCGCAGCACTGCCGTTCGTGCTGCCAAGGCTATGGGGCTGCGGGTAGCCGGGGTCGACCTACTGCGCTCTAGCCACGGCCCGGTGGTGATGGAGGTCAACTCGTCACCGGGGCTAGAGGGTATTGAAAAAGCCACTGGCATCGACGTGGCGGGCAAAATTATCGATTTTGTAGCTAAGCATGCCGCCCCCGAAAAAGACAAAGACAACGATCGCATCCAGTATTAGGGGAGTCGCTTGGCGTAAGTTCAGGAAGTGCTGGCGTAGGAGAGCAGAGGAAGCAGGGGGGCTGCGGTGGTCTATCATCTGCCAACCTATACTGGCCGAGTCTGGCTACCACCTGAGCAATCGTGTTGTCTCTCAACTGTCACCCTAAAGGGGGGCAAAGTGTCACAGCACCGCCACGGCCTTGCCATGGCCCTGCCATACCATGAATCTATGGTAGAAACATCATGCGAGAGCTTAACGAGGTAACAGCAATGGAGAAGGATGGTTCTAGGCGCGGCATTCGCCCCGCGGCCAAATCATTTGCCCTGGTACTACTAGGTGCGGGTATCGCTACTGCCGGGGGCCATACCCTCAGCACCCTGGTGCAACCTGAAAACGCTAGCCCTACCGCCACCGATGTCTTTTGGGACAATGGTCTTTGGGGCCTTGGCGACAACGAGACTCCCGATCACGAAGTCCAGTCGCAGAACATCCAGCCCAACGACCTCGATGCCAACGAACTCGATAACCGCGTGGCGATCGCGCCCTCGGTATCAGGCCCCAACATCATTGCCGATATTGTCAGCCAGGTGGGGCCGTCAGTGGTGCGCATCGACGCGGCTCGCACGGTGCAGAGCAATCTGCCGCCCATGTTCCAAGATCCATTCTTCCGTCAGTTCTTCGGCGATCGGGTGCCGATTCCCCAGGGTGAGCAGGTGCAGCGCGGCGTGGGCTCCGGCTTTATCACCTCCGCCGATGGCCAGATTATTACCAACGCCCATGTGGTGGCGGGGGCCGACCAGGTCGATGTCACCCTCCAGGATGGCCGCAGTTTTACAGGCCGGGTAATGGGGGCCGATTCAGTCACCGATGTGGCGGTGATCAAAATTGAGGCCAGCAACCTGCCTACGGTAGCAATTAGCAACTCCGACCAGATTCAGCCCGGCGAGTGGGCGATCGCCATTGGCAACCCCCTCGGGCTCGACAGCACCGTGACGGCTGGCATCATTAGCGCCACCGGTCGCTCCAGCCGCGAGGTGGGTGTGCCCGACAAGCGGGTTGACTTTATTCAAACCGATGCGGCCATCAACCCCGGTAACTCGGGCGGGCCATTGCTCAACCTCAATGGCGAAGTGATTGGCGTCAACACCGCCATTATCCAGGGGGCCCAGGGTCTGGGCTTTGCTATCCCCATCAACACGGTGCAGCGCATCAGCGCCCAGCTGATCGAAACCGGACGGGTTGAGCACGCCTATCTGGGCATTCAGATGGTGACCCTGTCACCTGAGATGAAGCAAAACATCAACAACGACCCCAACCGTCCCTTTGATGTCGCCGATGACGCAGGGGTGCTGATTGCTCGGGTCATGCCCAACTCTCCAGCGCAGCGGGGCGGGCTGCGCTCGGGCGATGTGATTGTGTCAATCGCCGGACAGCCCGTCAAAGACAGCAGCTCTGTGCAGCAGGTGGTAGAGGGCACCCAGGTGGGCCAAGACCTGGCGCTTACCCTCCGCCGCGATGGTCGTGAGCAAACCGTGACGGTACGCCCCGGCAACCTACCCAACCAGTAATGCATCTACCCGGCTCCTCTCGGTTCCTTGGGGTGGAGGAGTTGATGCAGCGGGCGCGGCCAAAGCCGCGCCCATTTTTTTTGAGAGTGATGGGCTCACGGGTCATAGGATGCCCCTACGGCTGCGACCCCTTAGGATAGAGACAGTTTGCCACCCATGCCATGGCTCCCGATCGATCTCAGTCCTCGCCAGCCTGCGGGCTATTGATGTTTTCTCGCTACCCCGAGCCGGGGCGCACCAAAACCCGGCTGATTCCCTACCTCGGCCCCGAGGGGGCGGCGGCGTTGCAGCAACGCATGACTGAGCATGTGCTGAGTCGAGTGACCGCCGCCGCCCAGATACTGCCCCTGACAATCACGGTGCACTTTGCCGGCGGTACCCAGGGCCAAATGCAGGCCTGGTTGGGAGAAGAGGTTACCTGCTATCCCCAGGCGGAAGGCAGTCTGGGCGATCGCCTGAGGGCCGCTTTTCAGCAGAGCTTTGACCAGGGCTACTGCGGTGCGATCGCCATTGGCAGCGACTGCCCCGCCCTCGGCCAGGGGCATCTGGCCGAGGCTCTGGCCGCCCTCAACCGAGTCGATGTCGTGCTCGGCCCGGCTACCGACGGTGGCTACTACCTGATCGGGCTGCGTCGGCCAGAGCCAACGCTATTTCACGCCATTGACTGGGGCACCGACCAGGTGCTGACCCAAACCCTAACCGTCGCTGCCAACCAGGGCCTCAGCGTCGAGCTGCTGTCGCCCCTCACCGATATCGATCGCCCTGGGGACCTGCCCCAGTGGGAGCAAATTTTGGCCAATGCTGCCGAGTGAGAGGGTCACTCCTCGAGCCGATGCCCTAGCCCCGGCTTCAGTAACAGCCCCCAGAGCGGGTTAAACGGGTGCACGGCCTCTACAGGTTGCCCGTCACTCACCAGCGATCGCCCCTCGTTGGCCCAGCGAAACGCCGACCCTGACAGGTTATAGACCTGGGTATAACCCGCCTCCCGCAACTGGCCCACCAGCCGACCCGAGCGATAGCCTACCGAGCAGTAGGCCACAATTGGTTGGTGGCAGGCTATCCCTAGGGCCAGAGCTGCGTCTAGGTTGGGGGTAAGGTGGGCTTGGGGCAGATGGCTAACCGCAAATTCATAGTCTCGGCGCACATCGAGCAAAATAGGTAAAGGCTCTTGGCCCTGGCTTAACCAATCGGCAAGACGTTGGGTCGTCAGGGTGGGCAGGCCAGGAAACGTCTGCTCTATCCAGCGGTTGACGGCCCACCAGGCGGTTGTCCGGATGGGGTTAATCAGGGCTGTCATTGGAGACATACATACGCACAGCGCCCAGGCGCAGGAGATCGTCAATGCTGAATTTTACCCCCTGGGATACCCTGCTTCAGACCTATGTCGATGACCAGGGACGCGTGGACTATCGCCGCTGGCAGCAGGAGGCCGTGAATGAGCTAGACGCCTGGATCGCGACTATGCCCCACAGCCTCGATAGCCTCACCCCAGAAGCATCCCTGGCCCTGCTGATCAACCTGTACAATGCCCTGGCGATTCGGCAGGTGCTCAGGCTCTACCCCATCGACTCGATTTTGCCCAAGCTGCTGGGGCTGCCAAACTGGCTGGGGTTTTGGCGGTTTTTTAGTCACCCGCTCTACGAGCTGAATGGCACTACCCTAAGCCTCAACGGCATTGAGCACGGCACGCTGCGTCCCCAGTTCAAAGAGTCCCGCATTCACTTTGCCCTGGTGTGCGCTGCCGGGGGATGCCCCATTTTACGCAACGAGGCCTACTGGCCCGACATCGTCGAAGCCCAGCTCGAAACCGATGCCCACCGCTTCATTCACAACCCCGACAAAGTACGCTACGACGCCGAGGCTGGGGTGCTCTACTGCAGCAAAATTTTTAAGTGGTATGGCGAAGATTTTTTGCGGGTGGCACCCTCGGTGCCCGACTATATTGGCACCTATCTCTCTCCTTCTAGACCCCTGTCAGCCCTAACTAAGATCGAGTACCTGCCCTACGACTGGGGGCTAAACCAGCCATTGGCTTAAGGTTTGGTCAGGTCAATTGCCCAGTTGATAGCGCACCGACCCATTCCCTCGCCGATACATTCCCCCACCCTCTATCGCACCTCTTCGTAAAACCGCTTCAGGGTGACAGCAGGCACCCCTATCCCCCAGAGAAAGCCAATCATCAGGTAAATGATGTTGGCCTTGAGCGCTCCCCAGGCCGCGACTCGACGGTCAGACGATTGCACCACGCGGTTAATTTGACGAATGCGACCCCGGCGGCAGAGCTTAAGGCACAGGTCAGCTTCTTCCATAATCGGCAGGGTAGGGTCAAAGCCACCGCAGGCCAAAAAGTCGGCCCGGCGACAAAACATCACCTGATCGCCAAACAGCAGTCGCAGCCCGTGGGCAAAAAATAAGTAGGGGCGAAATAGCAGCGGCGCATAGTAGGTCTTGAGGGTGTTGTGCAGCGAAATGCCCCAGCGAATCGATCGCGGCCCGGTCATGAGTGAGATAAATCCGCCACAGGCAACGGTCTGCTGGGCCAAGGTTCTCTGCACAACGCCTACCAGGTCACCGGGCACTAGCGTGTCGGCATGGAGAAAGCACAATACCTGGCCGTTAGCTGCGGTAGCTCCTAAATTCATTTGCACCGAGCGACTGGGGGCAGGCGCTTGAAGGATGGTAAGCGGCAGGCGATCGCTATAGGTGTGAGCAATGGCCAGGGTGCGATCGCCGCTACCACCATCGACGATCACCACCTCATCGGGGGGCGGGTTAAGGGTCTGCAACCGACCCAGAGTGCGCCCCAGACAATCGGCTTCGTTCCAGGTGGGGATAATGATAGAAACCGACATAAGCTCCAGCCAGCAGGACAATCTAACCGTAATACGGCACCGGCCCAAAATTAAAATAGATGGATAGAACCAAAGGCAGGGGCATAGTCACATCTGGTTAGAGGGGAACATCGCGCTGATTAACGGGGGCGGGTGGATGCCTAGGTTCTGATCCGACTTCTCCCCTAGAAACTTCCTGTGGCCATGGCAAACGGCCCATTATCGGTGCTATATTGAGAAACGCAAATATGGCGGGTGTAGCCAAGTGGTTAAGGCAGTGGGTTGTGGTCCCACCATTCGAGGGTTCGATTCCCTTCACTCGCCCTGGCTATTTTAAGGGTTAATACCATAGACTAGCCGTCGATAACGATGGTGGCATTCTTTTCAGCCGTTAGGTAGTTTCTGCGAAAGCAGATACCCCCAGGTAGAGGCGCAGGGTCTGCGCCCTCGAGAGAAAACAAAATACCCAGGTAGGATGGGCAAAGCTTGCGTGCCCATCAAAGCAATTTCCTGGTGATGGGCACTGAAATACTGGGGCGAGTGGATGCTTGACACCATCGGGGCCGATGGCTTTCGCCTTGACGCCATCCAACACATCAACGGCGACTTCTTTAACGAGTGGCTCGACCACCTCGAAGCCCACACCGGGCGCGATCTGTTCTGCGTCGGCGAATACTGGACCTACGACTTCGGCACCCTCAGCTGGTACATCGGCAACGCTGGGGGGCGGCTCAACCCCATATCCAGGGGCCGATTTATACCAATGAGTACGGCTGGGCCGAGTTCCGCTGCCGTGGCGGGTCGGTGTCGGTGTGGGTGGAAAAAAATCCGCTGCTGTCTCAGCTCGAAGGGCTGTCAATTGATTAGGGCTGTTGGCAAAATAACTCGGTTGCTAACGTTCTCTTAGCGCCCCAGTACTGCTGCGCCCTCGTAGAAAAAGATCCCCGCGACACAGCCGGTCATCAGGGTAGCGAGGGTGCCCGCCCAGAGAGCTTTCCAGGCGATATCGCTAATATCTTTGCGCCGCGAGGGCACAATGCCCGCCAGCCCCCCGACAAAGATACCCACCGAGGGCAAGTGGGCGAAACCGCAGAGCGTATAGCTGACGATTACCAGGGCGCGATCGCTCAGGGTGCCCTCTGCACTGGCATTGGCCAGGGCAATATAGGGCGGAATCGCCGTCTCCAGAAACCGTCGCCCGATCAATTGCGACGACAGCCATAGCTCGTTCCAGTCGAGGGAAACCCCGGTCAAAAAAGTGAGGGGCAAAAACAGTGCCCCCATAATGTTTTGCAGGGTGATGATGCTAAATATCTGACCGATGGCGCTCAGCAGGCCAATATCACTGGTCGATAGGCTCGCCAGGCGGGCAAAGACCAGATTGAGCAGGGCAATCAACCCCAGAATGGCGATCAGCGCGGCGGCGATGCCCACGGCCATTTTGACCCCGTCAAGAGCCCCCAAAATCAGGCTATCCATGGGGCTTTGGCGATCGTCTTCGGCAATGTCTATCTCAGGCACTTTGCCGAGGGTTTCGGGGGTGCCCTGTTCGGGTACCAAAATCTTGGCCAGCACAAATGCGGCGGGAATGGTCAGCACCGAGGCCGACATCAGGTGCCCGGCAATGGCGGGGAACGTGGGCCGCAGGGGCACAGCGTAGATGCCCAACACGGTGGAGGCAATGGAGCCAAAGCAGGAGGCTAGAATGGCGCACAGTTCGCTGCGGGTCATGCGCTCTAGAAAGGGCTTGATGGCGATCGCCGACTCAATGCCGACAAAAATATTCGCCCCCCCGGCCAGGGCCTCGGCCCCGCTGATATTCATCGCCCAGCGAAAGAAACGGGCAAACACCCGCACCACTGGCTGAATTACTCCCAGGTTATACAGCAGCGAAAAAATAGCGGCAAAGAACACCACCTGGGGCAACGAGCGAAAGGCAAAAACATAGCCCAAATCGAGGTTGGCAGCCCCGAGGCGATCGCCCGGCACAGGCGTAAAGGGTTGGGTTAGGGCGCGGGCAATCCAGCGACCGGCCCCGGCAGGGCCAACGGATTGGTTGGGGTCGGGCACAAAGATGGGGCCAAATAAAAACCGCGCCCCAGCGTCGGAGGCATCAATCAGGGCGTTGAGAATGGAGCTAAGCCATACCACCAGTTCTCGGGTAAACGGCAGCAGAAAAACCAGCATGCCCACCACCAGCTGAATGCCAATGCCCCACTGAATAACTTTCCACGGCACCTGCCGCCGATCTTCAGAACCCAGCCAGGCAATCAAGCAAAGCCCAAACATACCCAGCAGCGAAATTAAACGCAGTGCCATCGCGTGCTCATTCTCCCTGTGACCTAAAAGCCTGCCACCGAATTATGCCGAAGAACGCTGCCCGTGAGTCGTGCTTTTCTAGAACTTAACTAATTGGGGGGAAGGGTAGGAGGGGGGTAAAACTTTTGGCGGGGCCAGGTTGTGACGGTGCCTCTGGCCCATAATGGAGCTATGGAAGCTTTTTCACCTTTTCCTCCCAGCTGGGCCGAGGCTGCTAGCCACGCCACCGAGTTTTGCTGTCCCCAGTGCGGGGCCGAAAGCCGCCAGGCCAAAGCAGTGTGGATCAACCGGCGATCGCCGGTTTATGGCATTGATCACCGCCGCAAGTGGCAGGAGTTTTACCACTGTGGCGAATGCGAAACGCCGTGGTGGGCCTGGAGCAGCGATCGCCCGCCGTCGCCCTATGGCCAGCCCGATGAGGAAGAAAGTGAGCTGTTTTAATCGGCATTAACCAACGGGCTGAGTAGATTTGCCATGCCGCACACCCTCTACGTCTTAGGCAGTTTGAATATGGATCTGGTGTGCCGCACTCCCCGCCTGCCCCAGCCAGGGGAAACCATTTTGGGCACCCAGTTTGCCACGCTGCCCGGTGGCAAGGGGGCCAACCAGGCCGTCGCCGCCGCCCGTTTGGGGGCCGATACGGCGATGGTGGGCCGGGTCGGCCAGGATGATTTTGGTACTCAGCTGATTCAGGGGTTACAGGCCGTGGGGGTAGAGACCAGTGGGGTGGCCATGGCACCTGGGGTATCGACCGGGGTGGCGGCGATCGCAGTGGATGACACAGGCCGCAACACCATTGTGGTCATCCCCGGTGCCAACGGCCAGGTGAGCGTCGCAGATGTGGATCGTCTGACGGCTCGGCTATCGCCGGGGGATAGTTTGCTGCTTCAGTTTGAGGTGCCGCTGCCGCCGATAATGGCCGCCGCCCAGGCCGCCCAGCTCTTCCGAGAACGGCGCGCCCAGGATGCCCAGCTCCTCGGCGAAGGCCTTCCAGACATCAGGCCGCCAGCCCGGCTCCTTGGAGACCGCGGCCCGACGCTTGTCGAAGTCGTAGTGGTCCGCCAGGTACGCCGCGACCGTGTCGCGCAGCATCGACTGTTCTTCGGTGAAGCTGAAATCCATCG
>NZ_JADEWX010000300.1 GCF_015207395.1 Nodosilinea sp. LEGE 07088 | reverse complement strand
AGATTGCCGGGCAGATGTTTGATAACGAATATGACCTGGCCATGACCGTCATTGAGGGCATGGAGGCACGTAGTAGAACCGGAGATTACCCACTGGAACGTTTTATATTTAATTGCGCCTAGCTACTTAGAGCATCGGTATAGTATTGACGGCAGGTGGGTGAAACCAGCCAGCAGCGCAGATGGGCAGTGGCATCGCGTCCCTAGGCACTGAGGGCATAGTTCAGGGAAACCCAAGGCTACCCCCCCACAAATAGCCCTGCAAAGGCAATCACCTTCACAGGGCTGATATCGAAGATTAACTATGAAAACGGCCACCTTGCCCAGAACCAGGGCTGATGTCTAGAATCCCTGGCGAGAGACAAATTTTTCGATGTCGGCCTGGGTTTGGTGCAGCAGGTTATGGCGGCTATCGCCGGTATTGCTGAGAGAAGGCACCAGGTTGCGGGCCTGGAGCGCCATGTGTAGCTGCAAATGAGCAACGTACTCAGAGAAGTCTTCGCGGGTTTCGGATAGCGCTGGAGCTAGCTGATCTGACAGTGCCACGGGAACAACCTCGTTAGTATTCAACATTCAAAAGATGTGCAACGATATCGAAGCTAACATAGGCCCTGTACCCATCGCGGGTCATGCAACGAAGCTTAACGGTGCGTAACATCTGACACATTCCATGCCCGGTTCAACTCCCTCCGCCGATAGCCAGCCCCCAATTCCAGAACGGTTGGCCAAGCATACAGTGCGCTACGCCGACCACCACGCCGTCAACTGGGACGATTTGACGCCGATGATGCGTCACTACGTGGAGATGAAGGAGCAGTATCCTCACGCGCTGGTGCTGTACCGGGTGGGGGACTTTTTTGAAACGTTTTTTCAAGATGCGATCGCGATCGCCCGCGAGCTCGAGCTGGTGCTCACCAGCAAAGACGCGGGCAAGGCGATTGGCCGGGTGCCCCTGGCGGGCATTCCCCACCACGCCCTCGATCGCTACTGCACGCTGCTGGTGGAAAAAGGCTTTGCGATCGCCATCTGCGACCAGGTGGAAGACCCCGCCGTGGCCCAGGGGCTGGTCAAGCGCGAAGTCACCCGCGTCATCACCCCCGGCACGGTGATTGAAGAGGGCATGCTGAGCGCCAGCCAGAACAACTTTTTGGCCTCAGTGGTGGTGGCGGGGCACCACTGGGGCCTCTCCTACGCCGATGTCTCCACGGGGGAATTTTTGACGACGCAAGGCGAAGACCTCGATCAGCTCGGCCAGGAACTGCTGCGGCTTCAGCCCGCCGAGGTGCTGTTTCCGGTGGATGCGCCCAGTTTGGGGGCGATGCTCAGGCCGGGGGATGCGTCGGATCAGCTACCGGACTGTTTACCGCGCCAGTTTTGCTACACTCTGCGGCCTCCAGGCCCCTACAGCCAGAGCGAGGCGCGGCAGCGGCTTTTGCAGCGGTTTCGGCTGCGATCTTTAGAAGGCTTGGGCTGCGACCACCTGCCCCTGGCGGTGCGGGCGGCGGGTGGTCTGCTGCACTACGTCGAAGAAACCCAAAAGACCGTGCAGGCTCCGCTCCAGCCTCTCTACACCTACACCCTGGCCGCCTACCTGGTGATCGACCACCAGACCCGCCGCAATTTAGAAATCACCCAGACCCAGCGGGATGGCACCTACAACGGCTCGCTGCTGTGGGCGCTCGATCGCACGGTAACTGCCATGGGCGGACGCACCCTGCGTCGCTGGCTGCTGCAACCGCTGTTGGATGTCAAAGGGATTCAATCCCGCCAAGCCACCATTACCGAACTGCTGACGGACGGCAACCTGCGGCAGATGTTGCAGCACAAGCTGAAGCAGATCTACGACCTAGAGCGGCTGGCCGGTCGGGCCGGATCGGGCACCGCCAACGCGCGCGATCTGGTGGCTCTGGCCGAGTCATTTTTGCGGCTGCCCGAGCTGGCAGCCCTGGCCGAACAGGCCCAGTCTCCCTACCTGCAAGCAATCCAGTACGTGCCGCCAGAGCTGGAGAAATTGGGGCAGACGCTGCGATCGCACCTGGTCGAAACCCCACCCCTCTACCTCACCGAGGGCCACCTGATTCGTGACGGGGTCAACGCCCAGCTAGACGACCTGCGCCAGCAGGCGGTGGACGACCAAAAATGGATCGCCGAACTAGAACCCGCCGAGCGCCAGCGCACCGGCATTTCGACCCTCAAGGTCGGCTTTAACAAGGCCTTTGGCTACTACATCAGCGTCTCCCGCGCCCGCGCTGACCAGGCCCCCGACGACTACATTCGCAAGCAGACCCTGACCAACGAAGAACGCTACATCACCCCCGAGCTGAAGGAGCGAGAGGCGCGGGTGTTCAACATCGAGTCAGAAATCAACGCCCTGGAGTACGAGATCTTCAACCAGCTGCGGGAGCAGGTGGGTCAGCAGGTGGAGCTGATTCGCCAGGTGGCTGTCGCCGTCGCCGCTGCCGATGTGCTCTGTGGGCTCGCTGAGGTGGCGATCTTTCAGGGCTATTGCTGCCCGGAGATGGATGAGTCAAGGGCGATTGCCGTTACCGAAGGCCGCCACCCCGTGGTCGAACAGCTGCTCCCTGCCGGGTTCTTTGTACCCAACTCCACCTATATGGGCACGGTTCCCGAGGACAGAACCTCATCGAGTGCCCAAGACCTAATCATTCTCACCGGCCCCAACGCCAGCGGCAAAAGCTGCTACCTACGCCAGGTGGGGCTGATTCAGCTGATGGCGCAGATGGGCAGCTTTGTGCCAGCCAAGGGGGCCAGGCTGGGGGTGTGCGATCGCATTTTCACCCGCGTCGGCGCGGTAGATGACCTGGCTACCGGTCAATCGACCTTCATGGTGGAGATGAACGAAACCGCGAATATTCTCAACCACGCCACGCCGCGATCGCTGGTGCTGCTGGATGAAATTGGTCGCGGCACCGCCACCTTCGACGGTCTCTCCATCGCCTGGGCCGTAGCCGAGTACCTGGCCGTCGAGATTCAGGCCCGCACGATCTTCGCCACCCACTACCACGAACTCAACGAACTGGCGGCACTGATCCCCAACGTGGCCAACTACCAGGTCACCGTCAAAGAAATGCCCGACCAGATCATCTTTCTGCACCAGGTGCAGCCCGGCGGGGCCGATAAATCCTACGGTATTGAAGCCGGGCGGCTGGCGGGGCTGCCCCCCTCAGTGATTCAGCGGGCCCGCGACGTGATGCGCGAGATCGAGCGCAACAGCACGATCGCCGTGGGACTGCGGGGGGAGGTGCCTAAAGCCAGCAAACCTCGACGTCGAGGGAAAGAGTCGTCAGGCGCTTACGATCCATCAGAACAGATGGATCTGTTTAGCTGAGGCTGGGTCGCATTTGAAGTGTTGTCTAACGACCCTGGTATCACCCATCCAGATATCTAACCCGTCTTCGCTATGGCCGTGAACCACAAAATTTGCCAGATCACCCGCAAAATTTAGGCCATCATAAAGAGGTCGCCCACAATAAATGACCGTGGTTTCGTTCCTTGATCGACCTGCTGAGCAGCGCTTCATTCACACTGGCGTCAGCCGGGAAAATTTTAAAGCGATGGTCTGCCAGCTAATGCCCGACAGGTGAATGATTTCGTTTGGAGGCGTCAGGAGCGAGACCATTGCAGAACCCTAGTCGGCAGAACTAATCCAATTCTATAGTCGCGGCTAGCTTAACGGGTGACAACGTACCTAAAGAGCTTGCTGCATCAGGGATAGAGCATAGAGACCACGCTGAAAATAGCGATGTTTATGGGGTTTGAGCGCTATCAGTTGGAGTGCCCAGTCGGTCCATAACT
>NZ_JADEWX010000047.1 GCF_015207395.1 Nodosilinea sp. LEGE 07088 | reverse complement strand
GCTGGGGGGATCGGGAGAAACTGTAGTGTGGGTTAGGCCGAACTCAAACCGGGCTAGAATCAAACCAATCAGGCCTTGGCCGTAACCCACAGGAGCGCATTTCGCGCCTCATCCCCACCGCCCTATGCCCTCACCCCTGCGGGCAACTCTGCACATCCTCAGCCAAGTCAGTAGCCGGGGCGAGGCCAATCCAGGCATCAATGGTGGCCAGGTCAAACCCCACGACGCAGCGATCGCCGACCTGCACCAGCGGACGTCGAATTAAAATGGGCTGCTCAACCATCAGCGCCAACGCCTGACTAGCCGCTAACGCCTCGGGCACCACCTGCCCCCCGGTAATCGGCGGTGCCGTAGGGTTAAACCAGGCTGCGACCGGCAGATCACCAAAGAATGGACGCAGCCGTTCCGGTGTCCAGGGCTCGGCCAGTAGGTTGTGCACCTGGAGGGTGTGCCCCGCCGTCTCTAAGAGATGTTTTTGTTTAGTGTTGCCCACGCAGCCAGGCTTTTCATAAAAAACGACGGTCGCCATGGTTTAGTCCTCCTCGGGCACAGGGTTGAGAATACTCAGTAACACATCGGCCCCAAATTCTTTGGCGTCAATTTGCTGCATCTGGTGAGCCACGGTTTGAGCCGCATCAATTTGGCCCAAACGCGCCCGCACCAGCCCAGTCGCGGCATAGGCACTGAGGTACAGCCGCACCGTCAGATCTTCTAACTGTGACAACAAAATGGGTTTCAGCGCGTCCCAATCTTGGGGCCATTGCCGATCGGTCTGGATGCGATCGCAAAGGGCGATCGCCACCTCCAGGGCCACGGGGTCGTTGTTTTTATAGAAAAAATAACGATAGGCACTCACCAGCGCGTCTAGCTCAACCTCAGGCTGGGCCAGGGCAGCGCGAATGTAGCCTTCAGAGGCAGCGTTATCATCCCAGGTTTGGGCAGCGGCAGCCAGCAGGTCTTGGGTTGAGGCCGATACCGCCAGCCACGACGGACAGGCTAAATCTGTAGGGGGAGACATGGAGCAAGCCCAGCATAGGTGAAGAGGATAGACCAGAGTGGTGAGCTGCCCTCAGGCAGACAACTCATTCAGCATTTCAGGTCTAATTGGGTCTCAAAGCTTGCACACTCTCCACTTCCTATTACCGGAGATATAGCAGAAATATTCCGTATTTTTTGATACAAAATGGCATCGATTAAGGTGCCTGCGATCGCAAAATTTTGACTCAACCCAACGGGCAACCCAGAGCAATACAACCAATCCATACGACAGAATGTAAATGAACATTAAGGTAAGTTAACGAACTTGCAATAGTCGAGATTTTGTTATGTTCTCCTGAATTTTTGGGGCGATTATTCGTGATTTTTCAAACATTTTTTGAATCCGAAATGTCCGTTCTGAACGTCTCTCAGGCAAATATAAAATGACTATAAAATCGTATCGACTGACATAAAAAAACAAGCTTCAAGTTGTTATTCCTTTATTCATCAAAACGTCATTCCCCACTGGAGTAAGACCTTGAAGGTGTGAGGAGTGGTCTAGGAAGGTGTGAGGAGTGGTCTAGTTCATGACCAATGGCAACGGCTCAATGTATACAATGGTTCACCGAGGCTTATGGCTTACACAATTAAAGGCGGATGTATTGTTTGTGATAGCTGTCGCCCGCAGTGTCCAAATGGAGCTATCAAGCCGACCCTAGAGCAAGACAACTACTGGATTGATCCAACCCTTTGTGATGGTTGCCCAGACTTAGCGGTGCCACGGTGCGTTGAAGTGTGCTCCGTCGGGTCTTTAGCGCCGCTCCAGCCCAAAAAAGGCCGCTGTAAGAGCAGCTTGTTACCGGCGGCCATTCCCGATATTTTCCTCAACGGCAAAACGAATCCGTTTGCCTCATCCATGGTGGTGTGGGAAGCCTGCAACATTTTGGCTCAGCGGCAAACGCTTCCCTGGCAGGCCGATAGCGACGGCTACCTTAGCTACCACCGGCCAGTGCACCGGGGCCAAGGGCAACTCCGGTTTCGATTGGCTGCCAACCCTGAAGCGACCTCTCCTGCGCCCATGACCGAGGCTGAAGGACAGTTTGCCCTCACCAACTTTGACCTGCGAGCGACCTGTGTTCACCTGATTTTTGCGGCCTACGCCACTAACGTCACCTATGCCTGGGAAGAACCCTTCGTGCTCAATGACCAGCACATCGAACAGTACCTGGGCCTAGATAAGCGCAAAGACCTAACCAAACTCGAAAAGCTTACCCTGATCAAGAGCCTGGTTAACCAGTGCTGCCAGATTCTAGCCACTATCGATTGGCCACGCCAGGGTAAAGTGCAGTCCTTCACGCTAGACGAACATCCCATCTGGCACCTGGTGAATACCGAATACTATTTTGAGGAGGATGCAGCAGGAGATCAGCATCTCATCGGTCTAAGCTTTACCGTCAAAGCTGGGATCTGGGCCCGACATTTTCTCAACCAGCGAGACTATCGTCACCACGCGGCTTTTTACCAGTACGGTTCTCTGCCCCAGTCTCTATTGTCAGAGGTGATGAGCAACTGGCAGCAGCACGAAGGCTCTGTACGGCTACTGCTGTGGCTATTGTTTAAGCTGAGACTGGGGAGCGATCAACGGATGACGGTACGAACCCTACTGCGCATTGCCTACGGCGAAAAACGGTTGCACGAGGCGGCTACAGTACGGGGGGCGCACAAACGGCTGCTGAAAACGTTTGAGAGTGATCTCGAAACCCTTTACTATTACGGGCTCAAACCCCAGTTTGACCCAGAGACCTATCCCCTCGAAATCCAACCCCTATGGGCTAGAGTGGCCGATATCCCTGACGATGCCGATGAAGCGCTAGAGTTTTGGGCCAACGATGCCAATCAATCCCTGAGCCTGACGGATAAAGCGCCTCGCGACAAATGGCAGCGGCTGCTGAATGGGCGGCTTTTGGGTTTTGAGCTATCTGACGAATGGCAGCAGACCGCCAAACGGGCGAGCAAACAACGGCGACGGCGCAATAATCAATCCCCGACCAACAGTCGGTCGGGGCAGATTTCTGGGGAAGACATTCGCGCGGCCCGCCAGCAGCAAAACCTGAGTCAGCGCACCCTGGCAGAGCGCCTGGGCAAGAGCCAAAGCTGGATTCGAGATATCGAAAAAGGCCGATTTAATGTCAATGCGGAGGATCAGAGCATTCTCCGCGAGGCTTTAAACATCACCTGATACCCAATCCTGTTTGGCTATCCCCTAATTGGACAGGGCAAACGTCGTTTGCCCCTACGGTTTGGCCTTTTCTGAATCGGGGTTATGCGGTCCGGATTTGGTATGGGACCTAACGCTTGCGAGCAATAATATGGTACAGATGCCAGTGCTTTTCTTCGCCCAGGGCCGTTTTGCCTAAGTGCTCTTCTTCATTTAAAAGCTCTACCTCAAAATGAGTCAACAGCTGATCGATCTGTTGGCGGGTATGGTGGGTCAGGTCAGGGAAGACAGCCCAAGAGTCGCGATCGCCAAAAAGATGACCGCAAAACCGCCCGCCCGGCCTCAGGGCAGTCTCAATTTCTCTCCAGAGTTCTGAAAAATGGCTTGGCGGACAAAAGGGCAGGCAGAAACTTGCATTAATTAAGTCCACGTCGGGCGGGAGGGTAAGGTCTTCAAATCGCTGCACCCGGGTCTCTAGATAGGTTCGATCAATGTTCTGGTTATTGCGCAGTAGGGCGATCGCATCGGGTTCTCCATCCACCGCTAAAACTCGCCAGTGGCACCGCAGCAACTCTGCCGTGTCGCGCCCATCGCCACAGCCTAGATCTACCGCAAATCCAACCGTGGTACGAGAGCATGAGAGGGCTTCACTGTTGAAGTGATCTAAGGCCATCAACAGGGTTTCGCGGGGAGGTCGCCCGGTAACTACCTGATAGTATTCGGCCCATCGCCTTGGAAACAAGGGCATATCAGATACAGATGGTGTCACCGTATCGAGGCGCAGTCTTTGCATAAAGTTGTTCATGACAACTAACGAGGGTATGCCTCGTTTTCCCAAATAGGATTTCAGACAGATCAGGGCTCCGATAGCGTAGCCGTCAATAGGCAAAGCCCTAGGCAAAGCAGATTCCAAACAATGCTGCACACCTCAGCTCAGAGATTGGAGTTCTGCCTAAATAGACGTTAGATAAAGGCGTTAGATGGGTGTAAAAGAAGTTATAGCAGGGGGTCAGTCGCTGTTTAAGCGGGTAATTGTGCTTGCGCCATTAGCGATGTACTCAGCCTCAAATAGCCTGAGTTCTGAGGGTTCCCCACTCTAGGAGGGGGTAAGCCGCTAGCTTTTATGCCATGGGGGACGAGTATTTAGGTCACTTAGCACTGGCTTTTTTGTACTCAAACAATCTCTAGATAAGATGTCGGGACTACAGGGTGTTGGGACTGTATTCGACGGCACAATTAACAACACTATTCAGATCGCAGGCCTTCAGGCTGACCAGTCTGTCCATGAGCTAACCGGTTGAGATATTGCCACATCGGAGTACTAGTACCGAAAGGCAGAAGTAAGAAGGCAGAACGGGAACCCCAGGCCTCATAAGGGTTTCCGCGTAAGTCAACAGCTAGGTTATTGCCGCATCGGAGTACTAGTCTACCGACAGCTCATGGATATTCCAAAAGGCACCGCCCAGGGCCGTGTACTTGACTCCTTCGACCCGGTTGCGCACGGCAGTGAGGGATAGGTTATTGATCAAATACATAAATGGCAAATACTCCTGGGTGAGCTGTTGGGTTTCTCTGTAAAGCTCAAAGCGCTGGTCAAAGTCAATTACCTGGGCAGCCTCAATATATAAATCCGCAATGCGGCGCTCCCAGTCGGCTGCCTGCCAGCCCTCCAGGGGGTCTTGGCCCGGGCCAGCATTTTGGTTAAAGGCATGGAGTGCCCCATCTAGCAGCCAGACGTTAGCGCCGCCGTTGGGCTCTGTACCACCGGTTAACCCCAAGACCATCGCCTCCCACTCCAGACTGTCGGTGAGGCGATCGACTAGGGCATTAAACGCCAGGGGTTGGAAATCGACCTGAATGCCCAATTTGGCCAGGTCATTTTTGATTTGCGACCCGATCGATTCGCGAATTTTGTTGCCGGAGTTGGTGATCAGCGTAAAGCGCACTCGGTTGCCCGCCTCGTCGAGTAGTTCCCCGGCAGCGTTGTACTGAAAGCCAGCAGCCAGCAACAAATCACGAGCCTTGTCGGGGTTGTAGTCATAGGCGGGAATGCCCAGCTCAGGCGGTGCATAAAAGGGGCTGGGTACCGATATTGGAGATGTTTGGGGTTCACCCAATCCTTGAAAGATATTGTTCACCATGGTCTGGCGATCGATGCCGAAAGAGACCGCCTGACGAAAAGCCACGTTGTTAAACCAGGCTGATTTAATTGAGTCAACCACAGGGGTGCCATTGCGGCTAGCACGGTTGAGATTAAAGGCAAAAAAGTTAGTGCCTAGCCCCGGACCGCCATTGTAAATGGTGAAGTCGCCCCGATTTTCTTCGCGCTTGAGCAGTGAGAAAAAGTCAGGCTGCACCCCCACCGAGTCAAGCCCACCCGAGCGAAACTGAAAAAAGGCCGTATCGGTAGAGCTGACAATTTGCCAGACGATTTGCTCGATATAGGGCTGAGAGTTGCCCTGCTCATCTTGCCGCCAATAGTAAGGGTTACGCTCAAAAATGACCCGCTCCCCCGGAACATATTGGGTGATGCGATAGGGGCCGTTACCCACAATCTCGCTGGGGGGGGCATCGGTACCCCAGGTTGAGAGAAACTGCGGGTTACCTTGGGCATCTACGGCGTCCACTGTAGGCTGCAAAATGTGGGCCGGAATAATATTTAGGCTAGTATTTTCGAGCATGGGCGCAAAGGGCTCGGGCAGGATAAATTGCACCCGACGGTTGTCTAGCTTGTTGACCTGGGGAAATTGCCCCTCGGTGCCGATGCGAAACCCGTCGCGGCTGTTGGTGGGGATATCTGGGTTAAACAACACCTCGTAGGTAAAGATCACATCGTCAACGGTAAGGGGCTCGCCATCTGACCACTGCAGCCCATCGCGCAGGGTAAAGGTCAGAACTTTGCCTTCATCGGCAATCTCCCAGCTTTCGGCTAGAGCTGGCACAGTCTCCCCAGTGACACCATCGGTGGTGGTTAAGCCCTCAAAGGTAAAGGTAAAAATATTGGGCGATTCTTGGCTAAGAACAGGGTTGAAAGTTTTGGGATCGCTGAGCACGCTGAGCACAAGTCGGGGCACATCGGTACTTGCTTGGGCAAAGTAAGTGAGGTCGCACCCCGTGCTGATGAAGCCTACAACCATTAGCACCACTAGGACAATCAGACGTTTGGTGTGGCTTATCCAGGCGAGCCGATGGGGCCAATGAATGATTGCTGCCTTTGCCATGGTTTAACCCTCTTCCCTGCCAAGACGACGCCTCAAACACTATAGCGACTTCCCTCTTCAAATCAACAGGCCAGAGGATGCCACATCCCATAGCAAACCCTGTCGCAGAACCGAGGGATTTGGGGCATGCTAGAGGCATCCCCCCAAGAGCTATCTATGGCTGATCGCTACTACTTATACGGTATTTTTCCGGCCCCTGGCCCTACCGCGTTGCCCCTAGACGGTCTCGATGCCCAACCTATGCAGGTTAAGCAACTGGGTGATTTTACGTTTCTTTACTCTATTGCCTGTCAAAAGCGTTATTTGTCGAGCCGCAAAAACCTGCTGGGTCATGAAAAGGTCTTAGAAGCAGCGATGGAGCAAGGCCACCGTACGCTGCTGCCGCTGCAGTTTGGGTTAATCGTCGAAAGCTGGGAGCAGGTGCAGACAGATCTGGTAGAACCCCACGCCGAAGACCTGGTACAGCTGTTTGAAAGGCTTAATGGCTGCCGTGAGGTGAGCATCAAGGTGCAGTGGGATCCGTCCACTGAGTTAGAGCGAATGATGGTCGAAAACGCCGATTTACAAGCCCAGCGTGACCAGCTGGAAGGTACCCAACTAGGCATGGAGCAGGTCATTTTCATTGGCCAACAGATTGAAAATGCCCTAGAAGAGCGCAAGCAGGGTATTGTTGAGCAGTTTCGCCAGGTACTGACCCCTCTCGCGAAGGATGTACTGGAAAACCCTCCCCAGACTGACGTGATGATTTACAACGCGGCCTTCTTAATTCCATGGAATAGTGAAGCCGAGTTTGGTCAGGCCATTGATACTGTAGATCAGTCCTTTGGCGATCGCCTGCGCATTCGTTACAACAACTTCACAGCCCCCTACAACTTTGCTCAGCTCCAGTAGCTGCCCTTTCCCCCGGTAAAGACTATGCTGCTAAAAATTCTATTTGCTCCGGTGCTTGGCCCTATCGAAGGGGTGAGCTGGATTGCTGACAAGATCTTAGAACAGGCCGATATCTCTACCAACGATCTGGCGAGTCTGCAAAAACAGCTTCTGGCGTTACAGCTGGCCTTTGACATGGGCGAGCTGTCTGAAGCAGACTTTGAGGCCCAAGAAGAAGAAATCTTGCTGGCCATTCAGGCCGTTGAAGACGAAGAGGATTTAGATGAATAAACTGGGGTGCTAGGATTCGAACCTAGGAATGCCGGGACCAAAACCCGGTGCCTTACCACTTGGCGACACCCCAATGCTATCGCTTTGCTAATATAGCAGCTTATGCCGCGCCAGTGTCAAGATCATCCCTGTCACCAGCCTAGGTCGTGTATTCGGCGTTGATTTTGACGTAGTCGTAGCTCAGGTCGCAGCCCCAGGCCTGGCCGCTGCCGGGCCCGTCACCAATGGTGACATGGATAGCGACGGTGTCGGTTTTGAGGTAGTCGCCCTGAGTGGCCTGGGTCAGGTAGGCGCTGGCGGCGGGGCGATCGAAGGCCAAGGGCTGGCCGTGCTCCATTAACAGTATGTCGCCCAGCTGCACCCGCAGGTCACTTTGGTCAAAGGTGATGCCCGCCCGTCCGGCGGCGGCGGCAATGCGGCCCCAGTTGGGGTCGTGGCCAAAGATGGCAGACTTGACCAGGGATGACCCGGCGATGGTACGAGCCACCTGGTTGGCGGCAGCATTGGTGACAGCCCCGGCGACGGTGACCTCGATCAGGCAGGTGGCTCCTTCGCCATCGCGGGCAATGCACTTGGCTAGATATTGGCATACGGCAGTCAGCATGGCCTCTAGTTGGTCGGCTTCGGCCCCGGCATCGGTGATGGCAGGGGTGCGTGACTCGCCATTGGCCAGGGCGATGAGGGTATCGTTGGTGCTGGTGTCGCCATCGACGGTGATCTGGTTAAAGCTGCGATCGCTGGCTCGGCGCAGCATGTCTTGCCAGAGGGTGGGCGACACGGTGGCATCGCAGGTGATAAAAGCCAGCATGGTGGCCATGTTGGGGTGAATCATGCCCGAGCCCTTGGCAATACCGCCGATGCGCACGGGGCGATCGTGAATAGTAGTCTCCATCGCCACCACCTTAGGCACCAGGTCGGTGGTGATAATCGCTCCGGCAGCGGCGGCAGAACCAGTGGGGGAGAGGCTATCTACCAGGGTGGGAATGCCAGCCTTGAGCCGATCCATTTTGATGCGCTGGCCGATTACCCCGGTAGAGGCGATCAGCACGGCTTCGGGAGGGAGATTGAGGGCGGTACCGAGGGCAGCAGCGCTTTCAACGGTGTCGATCCAGCCCTGGTTGCCGGTGCAGGCGTTGGCCTGCCCGGCATTGACCAGCACAGCGCGGGCGCTGGGCCGGGCTTCGAGGCGCTGACGGCAGTAGTCGACGCAGGCGGCGCGGACGTGGCTGGTGGTGAAGACGCCCGCTGCGATCGCTTCGCAGTCTGAGTAAATCAGCGCTAAGTCCGGGGTCCCGGAGAGCTTCAACCCCGCCACAATGCCTGCTGCTTGAAACCCCTTAGGGGCGGTAATGCCCCCCTCAATCAGCTGCCAGTCTGTCATGCCCGTAGTCCGTAGGTATTGCCGGGGATTATACAGCAGAAACAGGCGGGGATTGGAAGGTTGCGAGTAGCGGCGTTTGCCCCCAACTTCCCTAAGGAGAGCCGACTGATTTCGGCTATGCATAGGTTGGGAGATTGCTATGTACGCATCCATCAAGGCACTCATCCTCCAGAGGTGACCATAGGAACCACGGCTCAGCATCCTGTCGTCCTTGACCAAGCCTGCCCGGCAAAGGCCAGCTGCGATCTGAAACAGAATATAGTCAGTGAAGAGAGTTCAGCGAGGTATTTTTCTACCCGGTATGGTTGGAAGTCTACCCGTGATCATGATGTAAAAATTCTTATTTTTCGATTCTTGTAGCAAAGCTTGGGTAAACCTATATAACCACGCCTCTGAAGTCATTCTTTCCATAGACTGCACATATCTGGTGACAGGAGACTGCGAATATCTGGTGACAGGCCTAAAAAAGATGAAGATAGACAGCCGTGGTCAACATCCCCCAAGTCAAACTCACCCCTGATCCTCCCGCTTCGAAGTCATCCTATCGCCCAGAGATAGATGGGCTTAGGGCAATTGCGATCATTGCCATCATCATCAATCACTTCAACGAAGAAATATTGCCAAGTGGCTATCTAGGCGTAGATATATTCTTTGTAATTTCTGGATTTGTTACAACATCCTCTCTAATAGCCAAAAATAAAAGTGGTAGCTTCAATGAATTTTTACTAACTTTTTATGCCAGGCGAATCAAACGAATAGTTCCTGCATTAATCGCATTTTCACTGGCTGCAGGAATTGCAGTCTGCATGTTTGACGCAAGCCCAGCAACCTCACTAAAAACGGGCATCGCCTCAGCATTTGGAACTTCGAATCTCATTCTATTCCATCAATCTGTTGATTATTTTTCCGATTCTTCTGAGCTCAATATTTTTACACACACTTGGTCGTTAGGCGTTGAGGCTCAATTTTATATCATTTTCCCATTGCTAATTTATCTGTCAGGCTTCAAGAATCAAATTACCAGTTTCAGGAAAAAAATGGCTGTAGTCATTGGATTCTTGTCATCAATATCCTTGATTTCGTTTATATATTTTTACCCCACCAATCCATCGGCAAGTTACTTTCTTTTCGCTACTCGCTTCTGGGAATTGGGCTCAGGCGTCATGTTGTGTCTTTTTGCAAATGCAAAGGGTAGAGCTTTCTCTTCACGCAGATCAGCAAATGCTTTGACCTTGTTAATCATTATTTCTATGGTGATTACTTTTTATTTGCCCATCACCTTGGCTTCTCTATCAACGATGATCATTGTAAGCTTGACCTTGATCTTGGTAAATTATATTCAACCAGAAACTGAGGTTTATACATTCCTCACCAATCCCAAGGTTATCTATATCGGCATCATTTCTTACTCACTATATTTATGGCACTGGGGTATTCTTTGCATCAGTCGCTTAACGATTGGTATTCATTGGTGGTCAATTCCAATTCAAATTGCTCTGACAGTAATTGCAGCAGTTATATCTTTTCGCTACATCGAAAGTCCGTTGAGATTCTCTAAATGGCCCCATGGAAACCGTCAGTCTATTATCTATTGGCTTCTAGCCGCCTCATTAATCTCTACATTATTTTTCACCTTGATGAAAGTGCCAAACTTTTCTATTTATATGGGAAATCATCCACCATTAATTGCAAAGGGTGTGCTATCGCTTACAGAGCCCTATCATTTGCCAGAAACGAATTCTTTGTGGCAGGGCGAGCGTTGTGTTCTCGCTGGCAGTACTCAGGCTAGAGCCCAAAAGCGGATCTCTATTGAAGAATGCACCCTGGGAAATTTTTCGGAGGCAGAAAGGCGAGTCGCCGTGTTTGGTAACTCGTTCTCTGCTGCCTTTGTGCAAGGCTTTGATGACTTAATAATTTCAGACGGATATGCGGTCACGATCACATCTTCTTGGGACGCTTCTCCGGTTCAAGAGATCCCTAACGTTGGTAGTTTCGCAGAGGCAAGCAACTACTATTGGAATAGTATAATCCCTTCCATTGTGAGTGATCTGAGACCAGGAGACTGGGTTTTCCTTATCAATGACTTGGCTTGGTTGTCTCCTGAAAATATCACTAAAGAGTCTGAAGAAAACCTCAAAAAGCTCGCCCTTGGGTTGGGTAGCCTTTCTGATGAATTATCAGCTAAGGGAATACGCCTGGCAGTTTTACATGGCAATCCCTTCGCGCGTGAAGCCTACTGCAAGCCTTCGGCGGCGGTCAAACAGTGGTTCCAGCCATTTGACAACACCTGCGAGTTTCCCAATCGGGCTCAGTCTCTAGCTAGGCGAGCAGGATTAGATACGGTGCTTAAAGCCTTTGCACAGAAGGAGAATAACAGGGTTGTAGATTTATTTGATCTATTTTGCCCAGGCGATCGCTGCACATACACGGCTCCTACCGGGGAGATACTGTATAGAGATGAATATTCACACCCTTCGATTGAGGCAGTTCGTTTGTCTGCACCCATAATTCGTCAGATTTTGACGTCCCATTGAGTAGATAACTGGGGCAGAGAACTGATTGGCATGCGATCTTTTTTAATGCAATGGATGTTGTAAGAATGCGAACTCTTCGACCACCTGCCCGCCAATCAGGTGTTCCTGAATAATGCGCTCAATCACGGCGGGGGTGGCGCTGTGGTACCAGATACCCTCGGGGTAAACCAGCAAAATCGGCCCCTGGGAGCAGACTCGCAGACAGTTGGCTTTGGTGCGAAAAATAGACGTGGGGCGATCGGCGGTGGGGCGATCCAGCCCGAGTTCTTTGAGGCGATTTTTGAGATAGTCCCAGGCGACGATGCTGGCGGCTTTGTCGCAGCACTTGGGCTTAGTCTGGTCGGCACAGATGAGAACATGGCGCTGAATGCTGCCCAGGGCCAGCGACTCGACACAGGCGGCGAGGGATGCACAGGTTTCAGCAGCGCTATTGTTCATCACTAGGAGCCGTCTCGCTGGCGGTTTCAGAAGCTTGGGGCTCGGATTCAGGAGCGGCCGCGCTGGTCGCTTCGCTAGCGGGGACTGAGTGGTCGGCTTCAGCCGAGATCTGGGCCGTCGGCTCATCGGGCTCCGTCGCGCTAGGGTCTGAGGGTGCTGGGCTGAGGTCTGAGGGTGCGGCGTCTGTGGCAGGCGGCTCAACCAGGGGAGATGCGGGGCGCATGCGGCGGATAGGCAGATTGGCAATCAGGGCAGTCATGCGCTGGTCGCTTTCGAGGGTGAATTCTAAATTGTCCTGGTCGAGCTCGACATAGCGAGAGACTACTTCAAGGATTTCCTGACGCATCTTTTCGACCACTTCGGGGGTGAGGTCGGCGCGATCGTGGGCCAGCACAAATTGCAGCCGCTGTTTGACCTCGGCCCGGCTAGAGAGGTTGCGGTTGCGGTTAAATAGCTTGTCGAGAAGTTCGCTTAGCATCGGTACTGGCGGCTGGGTAATAAAACATCGAACACCGTTGCAGGGGGAAAGCCTTGCCCCTAGCCTCGAAAGAATCGACGCAGGCGGCTAAAGAGATCGTCGTGGGTGGCGTTGAGGTCAATTAAGGGTACCTCTTCTCCAAGCAGACGACGGGCGATATTGTTGAAGGCTACGCCGGCCAGGGAGAGCTGCTGATCAAGCACCAGGGGCTCACCTCGGTTCGAGGCCACAATCACCCGCTCATCGTCGGGTACCACCCCCAGCAGGGGAACCGCGAGAATATCTAGCACATCGCGCACCGACATCATTTGGTCTTCTTGCACCATTTTGGGTTTAATGCGGTTGATCAAGAGCTTGGTAAATTTCACGTCGTTGGCTTCGAGCAGGCCGATCACCCGGTCGGCGTCGCGAACGGCGGAAATCTCTGGCGTGGTGACGATGATGGCCTCGTTGGCCGGGGCGATCGCATTTTGAAAGCCTAGCTCAATCCCCGCTGGGCAGTCGATCAAAATAAAGTCATGGGTTTTGGCCAGCCCTGCCACCAGTGACTTCATCTGCTCGGGGGTAATGGCCTCCTTGTTGCGGTTTTGGGCGGCGGCTAGCAGGCCCAGGGTGGGCTGGCGCTTGTCTTTTACCAGGGCCTTCTCAACGGTGCAGTCGCCCGCCAGCACATCTAGAGCGGTGTAGACAATGCGGTTCTCTAGGCCTAGCAATAGGTCAAGGTTGCGCAGGCCAAAGTCGGCATCGACCACGGCTACCCGCCGGTTGTGCTGGGCCAGGGCCATGCCCAGATTAGCGGTGCAGGTGCTTTTGCCGACGCCCCCTTTACCCGAGGTCATTACGATGATGCGAGTCATGGATGAAGCCAACTTTCTCTAAACAACCGAGCTAACCAATGTGTCAATCAATGCGAGTTCAGCGGTGGTGAATTGGCTCAGCCGCTGTGCTCTAGTGCAAGACTCAATTCGACAAAACCTACACCCCGACAAAAACAACTGTCAATCATACGCCATGGTCAACCGCCCAGGATGCTCACTTGAGAGCTGCCTGGCCAAAGCTGCCTGGTTAAAAGGCGTCGGTGGGCTGAGCCCCCTGCCCTAGGGTGGCGTTGAAATGCTGGCGGGCAAAGTCTTGAGCCTGGGCAATGCGAATGGCGTTGTCCCCCACGTAGGCGATCTCGGGCAGATATTGCTGGCTAGGGCCATCGGGAGCCCGCGCGACCAAATCGGCCAGACGCAGCTGAGTAGGGTGCATTTGGAGCGCCATGATGTAGCGATCGCGATCGCCCCCAGACCCGGCGTGGGCGGTGCCCCGCAGTCGCCCCCAAACCAAAATATCGCCCTCGGCCACCAGCGAACTGCCGGGGTTGGCATCGCCCCGCACCACAATGGTGCCGGGGTGGCGAATTTCGACCCCCGATCGCACCGTGGTTTGTAGGTATAGGGGCTCGGCCAGGGGCTGGCCAGGGCGCGGGGGCGACTGGAGTAGCCTGTCTTCTGCCGCCAGCTGATCAACCGAGTAGCCAGCGGCAACAGCGGCGATCGCGGTCTGGCGACGGCTGGTAATCACCCGTTTGAGGCTGAGCTGAGCGGTGGTGAGTAAATCTTCTAAGGATTGCAGCTGACGGGTATCGAGCAGGCGATCGCGGGCGGCCAAATGCACCACCGTGTGGGGTTGCCAAAAGGGCTCGCTCCCGTGCAGCCGCTGTTTAAATTGCTGAATTAACTCTCCCCAGGAGAGCATGCCGCCCTCGGTTTCAGCCTGGAGCGGGTTGGGTAGGAGGAGCGTCAAATAGTCGCCTTCACTACGCAGCCGCAGCTGAGTGCGCGGATCGACCGGTGGAGCAGGGGTAGGCGCGCCTGTCGCCGCCGCAGAATGCGCGGCAGAGTTAGCCTCAGTAGGGGCCTCTAGCGGAGGGCTGCCGTCGGTGACAGCATCGGTTACGGCAGCAGAATCGTCAGAAGCCATAGGAAAAATAAAAGGGTGAAACACAGGGCTAAGCCCGGTGCTGTCATATTAGATCACCGGAGCAGGCGATCGCGGTCAGAGTTGGGTCGGCTGCCCCCTTGTCGGTTGCCCCAGGCTGTTGGTTATAGTGAATGAGGTCTCACTACGGCGTTGGTGACTGCCAACAATGTTTGTCGATCTATGTTTCTTCCGAACGGGAGCTAAGTTGCATCGGCGGCAGTAAACCGAGCTTGTACTCGGAAACTTTAAGCTAGATGCCAAGGCACCCCCCTGGTTTTCCCAGGTCGGAAACTGAGGTAAGACGGCGCTGCGGTGAGGCCCTTTGAGATTTTTAGCAATTCCCTGGTCTATGGGGGCCAGGGAATTGTTTTTGGCGCTGAGAAATATCCGCTCCAGGGGTCAAGTCCCTATGTTTTAACCGACTGGGACGCTAGTATTAACAGCAGAGTTAACATTCGGTAAAAACTGAGACCCCGAAGGATCTACTCAGAGGGAGCCAGTTGACGTTGATCTTTAGAATAGTGACCTGTACTAAGGGCCTGAGCCGTTGATTTCGGTTGATTTTCCCGCCAGTGTGATTCGTTTAGACAATGGGCTCACCCTGATTCACCAGGAAATTGCGGCTACCCCCGTGGTGGTGGCTGACGTGTGGGTGCGGGCTGGGGCGATTGCCGAGCCAGCGGAGTGGGCGGGCATGGCCCATTTTCTAGAGCACATGATTTTTAAGGGCACCGACCAGCTGCCGCCCGGCGTGTTTGACTATGCAATCGAAACCCAGGGAGGCATGACCAACGCGGCTACCAGCCACGACTACGCCCATTTCTACATCACGATCGCAGCCGATATGCTGCCCCATACTCTGCCCTACCTAGCAGATCTGCTGCTGCATGCGGCGATTCCCGCTGATGAGTTTGACCGCGAGCGCCAGGTGGTGCTCGAAGAAATTCGCCAGGCCCAGGATGACCCCGACTGGCTAGGCTATCAGGCGATGTCAGAACTGGTGTACCAAGATCATCCCTACGGTCGTCCGGTCTTGGGCACCGCCGAGATTTTGCAGCAGCGATCGCCCGAAGAAATGCGCTGCTTTCACCAGGCCCACTACCAGCCCGACAAAATGACGGTGGTAATTACCGGCGGCATTCCGCTGGAGCCGACCATCGCTATGGTCAAACATGCCTTTCGCGGGTTTGCATCGCCCCCGCCCTGCCCGCCTGCTGCAATCGCCCCCGTCCCCAACCTGCCGGGGGTGCGCCGAGAAACCCTTCACCTGCCTCGTCTGGAGCAGTCGCGCCTGTGTATGGCCTGGCTGGGGCCGGGGGTTGACCAGTTGGAGACCGCCCATGGGCTCGATCTGCTGGCGGCCATTTTGGCCGAGGGGCGATCGTCGCGCCTGGTGCGCGAGCTGCGAGAAGACCGTCAGCTGGTGCAGGATATTGGCGCTGGGTTTTCGCTCCAGCGCGATTGTAGCTTGTTTACCATTCAGGCCTGGCTCGATGGCGACGCGATCGATCGGGTAGAGGCCATTGTGTGCGATCGCCTGAGTGAGCTAGCGGCTCAGCCCATCAGCGATGGCGAAATTGCCCGGGCCAAGCGCCTGTTGTGCAACGACTACGCCTTTTCCACCGAAGCGCCCGGGCAACTGGCGGGGCTCTACGGTTACTACGGTACCGTAGCCACCGCCGAGCACTGCCTCGCCTACGTGCCCACGCTCCAGCGCTACACCGACGAGCAGCTGCGCCCACTGGCGAGCCAGTACCTCACCCCGCTGCGATATGTGTCTACCATTCTGCGCCCGGCCTGAGCCGAGCCCGCTGAGTCAGTCTATAGTTAGACTGACTCAGCGGTTAGCGCTCTCTTTTTCTGCTTGCACTGTAATTTTTCTTGCCTGTGACAGCCTCTCTACTTCAAACACCTCAACTCCATCGCACTGTTTTACCTAACGGGTTAACGGTTTTAGTCCTAGAAAACCCGGTCGCCGATATTGTCTCGGCCCGGCTGTTTATTCGGGCGGGTAGTAGCGCCGAAGCTCATCACCAAGCGGGGCTCGTCAGCTTTTTGATGGGGCTGCTGACCAAAGGCACAGAGACCATGGCTTCGATGGCGATCGCTGAAACAGTCGAATCAGTCGGAGCCAGCCTGGGCACCGATGCGGCGGCTGACTACAGCGTCATCAGTCTCAAAACGGTCTCCGCCGACTTTCCTGAGATTTTTGCCCTGGCTGCTACCCTGCTGCGGCAGCCGAGCTTTCCCGAAGACGAAATCGATTTGGAGCGGCGGCTGACCCTACAGCAGATTCGCTCAATGCAAGAGCAGCCGTTTACCCTGGCCTTTAACCAACTGCGTCAGGATATCTACGGCCACCACCCCTACGGTCGGCCTGGCATCGGTAATGAAGCCACCGTCGCCAACCTCACCCAGGCAGATTTGATCGCCTTTCACCGGCAGCATATACGCCCCGACCATGTGGTCGTCACCATTGTGGGCCGGATTAGCCCTGAGGCGGCCCAGGCCCAGGTCGAAAACGCCCTAGGCGACTGGTCAGCTCCCCCCACTGCCCCCCCTCCATTGCGCCTGCCCGCAGTAACCACAGCCGCCACCTGCTCTAGGGTTGCCCAGGAGACCAATCAGGCGATCGTGATGGTGGGCTACCCAGCGGCCCCAGTCAAGCACCCGGCCTACGCCGCTCTTAAGCTGATCAACACCTACCTGGGCAACGGTCTCTCTAGTCGGTTGTTTGTAGAACTGCGCGAAAAGCGCGGCCTGGCCTACGACGTGTCGGCTTTTTACCCCACCCGGCTGGGGCTATCTAAATTTGTCGCCTATATCGGCACTGCCCCCGAAAATACGGCCACTGCCCTAGAGGGGCTACGCACTGAAGTTGATCGCCTGCGAACAACAGTGCTTTCCGATGACGAAATCCAGGCCTCTAAGAACAAACTGCTGGGGCAATACGCCCTGGGTAAACAGACCAATGCCCAAATTGCTCAACTGCTGGGCTGGTACGAAATTTTGGAACTAGGCGTTGAATACGACCAGCAGTTTCAGGATATGGTGGCGGCGGTGACGGCCCTGGACATTGAAGCCGTAGCTCAGGAGTTTTTCCACACTCCCTACATTTCGCTGCTGGGGCCTGAGGAAGCGATTGGCCCGGTGGCGGTCGCTCAAGGGTAGAGCATAGATTAGCGCACCGCAACCGGGTGAGCCATTCTCTCATAGGGCCCCAGGGTACAACTCTAGAGGCAAAGGCTATAAATCGAGCTAGAAAAAACGGGCTCTCTGGTTATGTCCTTGAAATAGCAAAAATACTAACAGACTGCTGGGGCAGAGTTGTATGGATGACTTGCCCTTGAATGGGAAAAGATCGGTGGGTGATTGCCCCCAGCTGCTGGTTCTCATCTTCCTGATGCTGGGGATGTCGTTCAGCGAACAGATGATGGGTAACGGAATTGCCTACATGAGAGAATTCGGAGAAATCCAGCGTAATGGATAAATCTTGGTCAAGGGAACGATTGAGCGCGTGGAGATAGATCGTCTGCTCGTCTGCCGTGGCCACTAAATCGACATAGGCAACATTGTGTTCAGGGCGGCTCGCCCAGCCAATTTTAAAGGGCTGACGGTAGCTCAGAACATTCGTTGGCTCTACCGCTAAGACCGTTGAGCCATGGTAATTGTTATAGAAAAGGGTCATCTGACCCTGGGGCAAAAAGTAGGGCAGCCGCTGACCGGTTGGATCGACTCGAATACTGGTAATGTCCCAGGTGGTACCCACGAGCATCGACTGGCAGGCCATCTCGATCTCATTGCCCTGGCGCATCAGGCCGTTCAAAAATCCGGCGGTGCCAATGCCTGAGGCCAGACGCCAATTGACCTCCGGTGGCAGATCAAGGTCTTCAAACCCCCAGCCATTCCAGTTCCATTCTGTAACTGCGACTTTGTACCCTAGCGATCGCGCAAATTTAATCCGATTTCTAAAGGCTAACATCATGCCGTCTTCACCTACGGCCCCGGGCATCGCCACCAGCGCCTGCCACCAATCTGACGCGCTCAGCGTGCCAGCAGGCACTACATTGCCCGCTTGGGTAACTTCGCTCACACCGCCGGGCGCATAGACGTGGAAGGCGGCATACTTGACGCGATCGCGAATCGTAGCATCGGCCAAAATAGTGCGCTCAATGTCATCCCCCATGACACCGTCGATGATGAGGTTAATCGTAGGGTCAACGGCATCTATGGCGTCGATATAGGCTTTTAGGCATTGTAAATACCACTGGGATAGTTCGGCTGGTTCTGTGAGACCCGTTCCTTCTCGTACTCGCCTGCGAAATTTTCGCCCAAAAACCTCGTTGCCAATCTGGAGATATTCGACGTTGTAGGGCTCGGGGTGGCCATTTTTTGCCCGCACAGCGGGCCAGTCTGGCATAGCATCGGGCAAGGCAGCGCCTACGGGCGCATTGGCATAGGCCACTAACCCCGCCGCCTTTAGAGCCGCCTCTCCGAGGGGCACTTTGGCTGATACAGCATCGAGAAAATTAGTCACTAATATGGTCTCAACGCCGAGTTCATCGCGTAGCTGAAAATACTCATCTAGCCCAAACTGATTGGTAATTTCATGGCCCGAATGGCCGACCGTAACTGGGCGTTCGGGGGCTCGGCCAGGTACGTTACTAATCAGATCGCGCCAATCAATAAAGTCAACATCTGTACCAGCCGGGAACCGGATGATGGGGATGTTCATTTGCCGCATCAAGTCCACGGCCTCCGGCTGAATTTTTTGAGTCCCTGGCTGGAGGCTGTTTTCTGGACCAGGCTCGCCCCAGCTGGCCCGCTCTAGGAAATGGCCAAACAGGCGTTTATTGACCTGGGCAACGGGCCGATCTCGAATCGTAAAACTGACTGACTCTATGCCCAGGGTGGCATCGGTATGACATGAGAATACGAAGACAGTCGCTAACGCCAAAAAAGAACAGATCAGCGGAAATTTTAGTTGTCTGGGGATGAGAAATGGTGACATTGGAATGAGTTCATCAATACATCATTGCGCAGCCTATCTGCATTTAAAGTCTTTAGTGCTGAGATTATCGGCATTGCTAATTCCAGGCATGCAGGGCTGCTTGGAAGCCTTGAAAATTCTTTCCAGATGCCGCAAAATCATTTTGCCTTTGGCAATACCAGACTGTCTAGCTGAGCGATCGCAGCCCCAGGCCGGTTGCGATCGGTGGTTAAACCTGGTTCAGTGACGATGGGCGACTATCTGCCCTGGGGCCATGAACTAGCGTTAAGTAGGCAGGGGAGAAAATGGTGGGGAGGGGATTGATTTTGGCCCTGGCGGGGCTGTCAGCGGGTGTGCTGGCCGGTTTTTTGGGCATTGGCGGCGGCACGGTGATGGTGCCTGTGATGGTAGCCGTGGGGCTGTCGGGGGTACAGGCGGTGGGTACCAGTACGCTGGCGATCGCCATCATTGCTTTAGTAGGCAGCCTGCAAAACTGGCGCATGGGCTTTCTCAAGGTTGGCCCGGTGGCCATGCTGGGCCTGCCTGCCTTAGTCACCGCCTACCTGGGTAAAGAGGTGGCCACTGCCCTGCCCGAGTATGCTCTACTGGGGATTTTTGGCCTGTTCTTGCTGTTCAACATCTACCTCATTGGCATTAAGAAGCAGGTGGTGCGCCAGGCCCAGCGGGCTGAAACCGACGGAGACTCTGCTCGACCTGTGCCTACCAAAGTCTCCCCCACAGTTGCTCGCCTGGGAATTGGTGGTCTGGCCGGTTTTTTGGCGGGGTTGTTTGGGGTCGGTGGTGGCGTGGTCATGGTACCCCTGCAAATTTTGCTGCTGCAAGAACCGATTAAGTCTGCGGTGCAGACTAGCCTGGGAGCGATCGTGATTACTGGGTTATGGGCCTGTCTGTGGCATGCTCAAGCGGGTAATGTGCAGCTGGCGACGGGCCTAATTTTGGGAGGGGTGGGGGCAATTGGGGTGCAGATTAGCACCCGCTATTTGCCCCGTCTGCCCGACCAGACGATAACCGTCATGTTTCGCCTGCTGCTGGCGCTGCTGGCTGGGTACTTTTTCCTCAAGGCCTGGATGAACTACACTGCTCTGTCAGTTTGACCGCTGCGCCTATCAACCTGGGTTAGCACTACAAGCCAGGTCTTGGCCATGAATCTAGGCCGGGTCAGTGGCGCAGTTCTAATAAAAGCTGCTGAAGAAGTTTGCTTACAGGTGGCAACCCAGGCTCAAACGGGCTAGCGTTCAAAGGATGCATTTTCTGAACCCATGGGACCTCTGTACATTGGCCCCCTTACCCTCGAGACCGTCAGGGTTTCGATTTGCGACCTGCCCCAACAACTCCAGGGATGTCGTATTGTGCAGCTGTCTGATTTTCACTGCGACGGTGGCCACCTGCCAACTCGCCTGTTGCAGCAGGTGGTTGAGCGAGTCAACGATCTCAAGCCTGACCTGATTGCCCTGACCGGCGACTATGTCACTCAGGAACCGTCGCCTATCTTTGGGCTGGCGACGTATTTACAACAGATGGCCAGTCGCTGCGGTACTGTAGCGGTGCTGGGCAACCACGACAATATCACCGTGGGGGGGCGCAAAACAATTGTGCGATCGCTCCAGCAGGCGGGTATCTGCCCCCTGTGGAACGAGATCGCCTATCCCCTGGGGCCAGACCTGCCGGTGGTGGGGCTAGCGGACTTTTGGTCACCCGACTTTAACCCTGGATCAGTGCTTAATGGGTTATCTTCGACCCAGCCTCGCCTCGTGCTCTCCCACAACCCCGACACCGCCGAACGCCTGTCGCCTTGGCGGGTCGATCTCCAGCTTTCGGGCCATACCCACGGTGGGCAGATTGTGCTGCCGGGGCTAGGGCCGGTGCCGGCTATTACCCAGGGGCTGAGGCAGACGCTGGCTACCTCGCTACCGATGGAGCTCCCCTACCTCAGCCGCAAATGTACTAAGGTTGTGCGCCACTGGGAATGGGTTTCGGGGCTGCACTCGATCGGCCGCAACCAGCTCTACGTCAACCGGGGCTTGGGCACCTACGCCCCAGGGCGGTGGCGGTGTCCACCGGAGGTGACGGTGCTGGAGTTGGTTCGGGGGTGAGGTCAAGAGGCCAGGGGCGTGGGCTGACTGGCGACAGGCCCGCTTTGCCCGGGGCTGGGCAACTGGGGTAAAAAGTCGACCGCTGCCAGAATCTCCTGGAGATTGACGTTGTCCTCTAGCAGGCTGATATGCCCGCTGTTGGGCAGGGGATAAATGCGAGGGCAAGGGAGGAGGTTGGCCAGGCGCTGGGCCTCTTCGAGGGAGGGCAACAGGCGATCGCTGAGAGAGGCCACCAGTAGGGTAGACGCCTTCACTCGATGCAGCTGAAGGGGTTCTAAGCGAAACTGCGACAGCAAGGTTAGACGCCAGGCAGCACTGGACTGGGACAATACTTTGACAGAGCGCATTAAGGCCTGGCGATTGGCATTCCCGATCCGGCTGAGATTAGCCATGATCGGCAGACTGCCGAGGGTAGACCCCTGGTAAAGGGGCGGTGCTACCCAGGCCGTAAAGTTGGCCAGCCAGTGCAGCCACGAAAACCGATGGAAGGCCGAGGCCGAGTTAACCAAGATTAGGTGGCTAGCTAGAGCTGGGGCCAGGGCCACAACCCGCAGGGCAAGGCAGGCCCCAAAGGATTCACCACACAGATAGATCGGGGTAGTCCTGCGCTCCTGGCGAATGAGCTGCACCACCTGGCTAGCCAGGCTTTCCCACGATGAGAGGTCATCTGGAGGAATGACTAAACAGCGCACATCAAAGTGATGCTTGAGGCCATCGGTTTGGGCGGCAAACAGTTTGCCACTGCCATCCATGCCGGGTAAATAGACAAATAGAGGCCGCTGGGGGTTAGGGCCAGCAGGGGCGTAAAACGTTAAAGCAGTGGGTTCTGGCATAGATAGGCCGTCTGTGCGGGCGGCGGTGACGTGAGACCAAGGCGACGATTGGATAACCACTGTAAGTAGGCTTTAGTGGTCTTTAGTGGTCTTTAGTAGGCCCCCTGCTTGAGCTGGGTGGCAATTTCATCCTGGCAGCACTGAGTAATTTCGGTAGCTAGAGCCCCGGCCCCTTTACTGCGGTAGTGCGATCGCAGCCGGGCATCGACCCTGATGGGCCGACCAATCAGCAGATCGACCTGATGGTAAACCACCGCCGGATGCCACCCCGACTGCTGAAACAGCGGCTCTGTGGCATCAAACAAACTCAGCCACCGCAGCGGCATGACAGGATTGTTGGTTTCTCGGCGAGCGGCAATGGCAACGGGCACAATGGCCAACTCATCTACCGGCGCTCGCATGGCCAGGTGGGCAAACCCCCGATGGAACGTGCTCAAATTATCGGGGCTAGTTGGGCTGACCATAGGCGCAGCCCCCTCCGGGAAAATGCCCACCGCCTCGCCGTCTTCCAAAGCCTTCATCGCCCGGCGAAAGAATGCCGTTTGGCCTTTATCGGGGGCGTCTAGAGGGAGGCAGCCCAGGGCGCTGATCACCGTACGTAACCCCGGCACCTGGCTCATATAGTGGTGGCAGGCAAAGCGCACCGAGCGGTCTACGGCATTCATCAACAGCGGCGCATCCATAATGCTGCGGTGATTGCTCACCACCACCAGGGGCTGAGTGGCAGGTAGGCGATCGCGCCCATGAACCGAAATGTTGACCGGTGAAAGCGCCAGCAGCCAATTAGACATCTCCAACGGACTTAAGGTCGGGGAAGCGAGCCGAGATAGAGGAGCGAGGGTCATCAAAGTGAACTTGAAAGGACAACTCCATTCCCTGGTCAGGGAGCAGAGCGCTATGTTTCATAACTTAACAAAATCTCAAGCATTCACCAGGAGATTCCCCTATGGGGTGAGATTTACCCATGGGGTTAGCTGGGTCGGCGAGACGCCCGCAGTTGGCCACAGGCAGCATTTTCCTCTAGACCGCGAGAATAGCGCACAGTGACGGCAATTCGCCGAGCCTCTAGCTCGGCGACAAAAGCGCGAATGCTGGCTTCGCTGGGGCGCTGGTAGTCGGCCTCATCAATGGGATTGTAGGGAATCAGGTTGACATGGCTCTGAAAACCTCGCAGATGCTGCGCCAGCTCTGCCGCGTTAGCGGGCTGGTCGTTGAGCCCAGCCAGCAGAATGTACTCAAACGTCACCCGTCGCCCGGTGAGCTGCACATACTCCCGACATTCGTCGAGCAGCACCGACAGCGGATAGGCACCGGCACTGGGAATCAGCTGCAGCCGCTGGGTCTGGTTAGAAGCGTGCAGGCTCACCGCCAGGGTGACCTGGAGCTGCTCTGCCGCCAGGGCGCGAATGCGGCCCGGCACCCCCACCGTCGATAGGGTCATGGCCCGCTGGCCAATGCCCACATCCTGGTTGAGGCAGCGAATGGCGGCCACGGCGTTGGCGCTATTGAGCAGCGGCTCGCCCATACCCATAAATACGATGTGACTGACCCGCTGGCCAAAGTCTTCCTGCACCGTGAGCACCTGGTCAACAATTTCGTGGATGCCCAGATTGCGCACAAAGCCGCCCTTGCCCGTGGCACAGAAGTCGCAGGCCATGGGGCAACCCACCTGCGACGACACACAGACCGTCAGCCGCTTAGCCGAAGGAATGCCCACAGTTTCAATGATTTGACCATCGGCCAGCCGGAGCAAATACTTCACCGTATCGTCGCTGGCCACCACCCGATGGTGCAGAGCAGAGCGCCCCACATCGACATGCTCCCAGGCCTGTCGCCAGGCTTTGGGAAAGACGGTGATGTCAGAGAGCGATCGCGCGCCCTGGTGGTACAGCCACTGGTAGAGCTGCTTGCCTCGGTAGGTCGGCTGCCCCTGGGCTTGCACCCACTCCGTGAGCGCCTCCAGCGATTGGCCCAGCAACGGCAGCGCCGCCCTAGGCTGATGAGTGGCGATCGGGGTAGCCGACGATGGGCCCGTTTGGAACCCAGAATAAACAGTCATGGCAGTCCACAGAGCATAGTCTTCTATGGTAACGATACGGCTACCTGAAAAGCTCTATTTCCGCCGCCGACTGGGAAAATTGTCGTCGTCGTAGCGCCCCTCAGGGGTCGTAGGGGTATTCATCAGATCCACCAACCCTTCTGTCAAGAATTTAGGATCCATAAACACCACTTTTGAGTTGTCACTTTCCCCCAGTTTTTGGTTGGCATCTACATAGCGCTGGGCCAGTAAATACTTGAGAATTTCGCCGGTATCACTACGCTGCTGCAGCGCTTTAGAGAGCATTTCAATCGATTCTACCGTTGCCTGGGCGCGCTTAATCGCCGCTTCCTGCTCTCCCTGGGCTTCGAGCACCGTGGCCCGGCGTTTGAGCTCCGCCGCCTGCTGCAGCTGCATCGATCGCCGCACTTCTTCCGGCGGCGTAATTTCCTGCACTTCGACCCGGGTTACCTTAACGCCCCAGGGTTCGGTGGCCTCATCGAGCTGAGACAGCAACGCCCGATTGAGCTCGTCCCGAGATGAGAAAGTACGCTCAAACTCCATCTTGCCGATCTCAGAGCGCAGGGTCGTAATCACCAGTTCTTCGATCGCCTGCTCAACATTCTCAATGGCGTAGTAAGTCAGCTCTAGCTCCAAAATACGCCAGTAAACCACGGCGTCTACATCTAGCGATACGTTATCTCTAGTGATAGCGGCCTGTTTATCCACATCGAGAAGTTGCTCGCGCACGCTGTCGCGCAGCACAATATAGTCGAGCACCGGCACAATAAAGTTAAGGCCAGGCCTGAGCTTGCGGTGGTAGCGCCCGAGCCGCTCAACCAGAGCCTCGGTGCCCTGGTTAATAATGCGCACTGAGCCAACGGTGTAGCCGATGATAATCAGCGCAAAAATTCCAATAATCTGCGGCACGGGTAGCCCCCAAACGGCTGAAGGGTGAAGTAAGCCTGTTCTACTGACCAGTGTACCGATTTCTTCTCAAAGTGAGTCGGGCAACTTGAGGGCGTCACTTAGCGGTCTGGGCTCTGGTAGGCCACCTGCTTGAGCACCGTCATCGGGCCGATGGCCTTAAGCCACGCCAACTGCGCCGGAGTTTTGACCAGCAGCGACCCCGCAAACCCTAGGGAGTTTACCGGGATAGACTCATAGCTCTCCCGTTGGCGGGGTACAGCGATCATCCAGCGGCGGGTGGCCAGTAGGTTGTAGGGCAGCGTCTGAGTGGGGTTGTTCCAGTCAACGCCCAGGTAGGCCAGTAGGGTGCGGTAGGTAGTCAGCAGGGTGTCGCCATCGGCCCCCGCTCCCAGGGGCATAATGGCGTGGCGAAAGGGTAGCATCGGCGACTCAACCGGGGCGGTGGGGGTGAGGGCTAGGTTAGCAACCACCGTTGCTAGGGGGAGAGGGCTATGATCGGGGCAGAGGGGCGGCGGCACCAGTTGTAAATGCTTGTGCCGCTGGCTGGCCCCGGCCAGCCGACCGCCGTTATAAAACGCCAGGCCGTCAATCTCAGCCAGGGTGAGGGCAAGGGCGGCAAAGTCGGCGCGGGTGAGCCAGGTATCTTGGTCTTCAAAGGCGCGGGTGACGATCAAAATGTGGTGGTCAACCACGTTGTACTTATTTAGCAGACACAGATGAGTAGCCGATAGATTGGCCACAAACAAGTCGAGATCGTAGGGCAAAAACGGGTTGACGGGCTGGCCTTGCTTTTGCCGGGTAGATTGGGCCAGATCAGCCTTTTCTTTACGCACCAGGTTGGCCAAAATTCTCACTAAAAAGCGCATGCTGCCGTGATCGACAAACTCGTAGTGGGTATCGATAGACTTTAGGGCACCACAGTCTAGGGCGTGGCGGGTTTGCTGCTGAATTTTGCGCCACAAGTCACCGGGAGCTAGCTCAACCTCGGGGGAATACACCATGGGCAACGGCGAAGGTAAATATTACCTCCCCGACTGTAACAAACCACCGCCCTCCCAGAGGATGACTTCAAAGCCCGGGCTGGTTATCTCAAAAAAACGAGTGGCGTAATACAGACCATTCGATTAATGTTGCCAGGGAGGAGATAGATCTTGAGCCTTACCAGCTAGGTACGCCAAACGAATATGTTATAGAGTAGCCAGATCAACCTGTGGCAACTGACTGGACTCAGAATACCGTTTACAAGAGTCGGGGCAGATAATCTGCTGAACGAAAAAATGGCCAATCGTTTTGCCAAACAAGGCTAAAAATTGATCCCTTTAAACACAACAACACCCAATCCTCTAATCAAAGAACTTCCTACATCGTTGTTGAGCTTTCCTGGAGGTAAGGACTCACGTTTATACCCTTTTAGGGAATAAACAAACCCTTGACAACTCCCATTTGCTTAATTAAGGAAGGGTTGACCCGAAAGATTGGGTGTTGGTGGTTAGGCGAGACAGATTCAAAGTTAACAGCGTTTTCACTCCTTCTTGTGTGTGGACAATTGGCTGTTTTATCTGCCAGGGGAGCCTCATCAGCTCCACATTCAATATACATCTATAGGACTTAGACTCTAGATTTTGAAATGATAGTTAACAGTGGGTTAAGCAGCACTTTATTTAGGGCTTGAAATAGGGGTTTGTTATTAGTAATTTTTTTGGTAGAAAGAAAATTGTGGTGTACTTTGGGTTGACAGTTCAGCGCTAACGCTCGGCGGGCCAGTTAAACCCGCGGGTACGCAGGATTTGCCGCCCCCGCTGGCGAGCCAGCTTTTGCAGGTCAATGCTGCGATCGGTTTCGTCGACAATTTCTCCGGTGAGCACCTCTAGCACGTCTTCGAGGGTGACGACCCCTGAGACGCCACCGTACTCGTCGACGACAACGGCCAGATGCTCGCGGACCGTTTGAAAGTCTTGGAGTAACTTGTCGGCTCGTTCGGCCTCTGCGACAAAGCGCACGGGACGAGCGATCTGGCTCAAGAGCTGGTCGCCCTGGCCGCGAATGAGAGCGGTGAGGAGATCGTTTTTAAGCACCAGACCCACAATCCGATCGATGTCGTTGTCGCTGACCAGAATGCGGCTGTGCTGGGATTTGAGAATTTGCTCCTGGGCGGCGGCAATGGTGAGGTCGCCGGGCAGGTGGGTGACGGCCACACGGGGGGTCATGATATCGATCGACTTCATGTCGTTGAGACGGAACACGCGGCGAATCATTTCGGCTTCGTCAGCTTCGATGATGCCCTCCTGGTGGCCAATGGTGGCCATGAGCTTAATTTCAGCTTCGTTGGTGCTGGGGCCTTTACCCTGGCTGGTCAGCGGGGCGGTAATGTTCTCCAGCAGCAGCACGATGGGCGTAAATAGCCAGGTGAGCCACTGTACCGGTACGACCAGGGTGAGGGCAATGGGGAGGGCGTAGCGCTCGCCAAAGATTTTGGGGAAAATTTCCCCGAATAAAATTACCAGCAGCGTCAGCAGGCCCGTGAAAACTCCCAGCAGAGCATCCTTAAAGAGGTTGGCGGCAATGCCCCCAATCAGCACGCTGCCAACAATGTTGAACAGGTTGTTGAGAATCACAATGGTGGCAATGGGCCGATTGATTTTTTGGCGAATGGCTAGCAGCGCCACTGCCGCCGGCCTTTTTGACTCGGCTAGCTGACGAGCCTTGAGTAATGGCACCGATAGCAGGGCTGCTTCACTACAGGAGCACAGGGCGGAGCCCATCAGCATGATCAAAATAGCGATCGCAAGATTCAGCATGGGTTTGGTTAGGGGCAAACGAAACCGGTAAGGGGAAGGTTGTTATGATTCATCTACTATGATCCATTAGCGAGATTAATCAACGCCCCTTTACACCCAAGTTGATTGTGCCCTTGGCGACATGGTCTGGGGTTGGGTGAGGTGGTCTAATGTTTTTGTTGTCCCTGGTTGTCGGCTAATAGCACCCCATGAGCGATACCATTCTCGATGTTAAGCACCTCACCGTTGACTTTGAGGTTGACGACCAAACTATTCACGCGGTAGACAACATTTCGTTTCAGGTGCAGCGGGGGCAAACCCTGGGAATTGTGGGGGAGTCGGGGTCGGGCAAGTCGGTGACATCGCTGGCGGTGATGGGGCTGGTGCCCAGCCCGCCGGGCAAGGTGGTCAACGGCGAGATCTGGTTTAGGGGCGGCGATCGCGGTGCCGTAGACCTGCGCACCCTGGGCGACACCGAGATGCAGGACTATCGGGGTGGTCAGATCTCGATGATTTTTCAGGAGCCGATGAGCTCCCTCAACCCGGTCTATACCGTTGGGTTTCAGATGGTGGAGGCGATTTGCCAGCACCAGGCTATTGCTAAAGACGTGGCGCGATCGCAGGCGATTGAGCGTTTGCAGGAGGTCGATCTACTGCCCAGCAACGACAAGCTGCTGGCTACCCTCCGAGCCGAAAAGCCCGGTCTCAGCGATGCCTTTTTGCAGGAAGAAGCGGAGCGCCGCCAGCAGGCCATTCTCAACCGCTACCCCCACGAGCTGTCGGGGGGGCAGATTCAGCGGGTGATGATTGCCATGGCGATCTCCTGCAACCCAGCCCTACTGATCGCCGACGAGCCCACCACGGCGCTAGATGTGACCGTGCAGGCCACCATTCTCGACCTGCTGCGGCAGCTGCGCGATCGCCGGGGCATGTCGCTAATTTTCATCACCCACGACCTGGGCATCATCGCCGAGATTGCCGACCAGGTGGCGGTCATGTACCAGGGCAACATCGTTGAGGCGGGGCCGGTGATGGATATTTTTGCCCGGCCCCAACATCCCTACACCAAGGGCCTACTGGCCTGCCGCCCCCAGCCCAACCAACAGCTGCGGCTGTTGCCCACGGTGGCCGACTTTATGATCAGCGATGCCGCCGGGGCTGCCGATGACAACGGCACCATCTGGCGCGAGCGCGGGTTCGACGCCGAGGCTGAAGCCCGCTTTGCGCCGTTGACCGAGGCAGAATTGACCGCCCGGGCAGAGACCCTAGCCGCCAATGGCCCCTTGCTGGCGGTCGAGAACTTACGGGTGGGCTACCCGATTCGGGGCGTGTTTGGCAAAACCCGCCGCCACGTGATGGCGGTACAGAATGTGTCGTTTCAAATCAACAAGGGCGAAACCTTTGGCCTGGTGGGCGAGTCGGGCTGCGGCAAGACTACCCTGGGCCGAGCGCTGCTGCGGCTGGTGCCCGCCATGGGCGGCAAGATCTGGTTTGAGGGCCGCGATGTGCTGGGGCTGAGGTCGTCGCAGCTGCGGCAGTTGCGGCGGGATATGCAGATTGTGTTTCAAGACCCCTTCAGCTCCCTTGACCCACGCATGAGCATTGGCGCGGCGATCGCCGAACCGCTGAAAATCCACGGCGTTAGCAAGAGCACCCGCAATCGCCAGGAGCGGGTGGCCTACCTGCTCGATCGCGTTGGGCTGCCCACCACTTGCATCAACCGCTACCCCCACGAGTTTTCGGGCGGGCAGCGGCAGCGGGTGTGCATTGCTCGGGCGCTGGCGCTCAACCCCAAGTTCATCATCTGCGATGAGTCGGTGTCGGCGCTGGATGTGTCGGTGCAGGCCCAGGTGCTCAACCTGCTCAAAGAGCTCCAGGCGGAATTTGACCTCACCTACATTTTCATTTCCCACGACCTGGCGGTGGTGAAGTTTATGAGCGATCGCATCATGGTGATGAACCAGGGCCAGGTAGAAGAAATCGGCCCCGCCGAGCAGGTCTACCGCCAGCCCCAGAAGACCTATACCCAGGAGCTGATCAACGCGATTCCAATCGGTAGTTTGGAACGAATTGAGGCATTGCAGCGCGATCGCGCCTCGGTGGCTTAGAGCTAACTTCAAGCGCGCTTTAGCTCTCATGACTCCATGAGACAGCCCTCAAGCTCTGGGTATTGGGGAAATAAACCATCGATGCTGGCAAGCTGACCCTTGAGCAACAGCGATGTCGCAATAATCATGCGGTCAAATGGATCTTTGTGGACAGGTGACAATCCAACTGCGCAGCACATTATTTCGGCAGTGAGCGGCAGTAGGGTAATACCTGATGGAGCAAGGGCTTCTTCAAACCACTGTTGTGCGAGGCAAGGAAGTTCTAAACGCCCCCGCTGCTCTGCTAACGCAATTTCGTAGCAGGAGACCGGGGAAACGCCTACATCAGAAGAGGTTTCGATCTGAGTTCTCCAATGGGCTGGAAACCGCTCAAATTCTTGATTGATGAACCAAAACCAAATGTGTGTGTCCAGCACGATCACTTCAGGCATTCCCAATCGTCTTCTGTAGCAATGGGTCTGACGATATCACCTAGAGTTTTACCCATGCCTGCGATCGCGCTAGAGGCTACTCGCTGAGTAGGCACATCTGGAGTGTCTTCCAGGATGGTGATAATGACTCGCGCAGTTTTGATCTGAGGCTGCTCTGAGAGCCATTTCAACTGGCCGTCTTTATAAATTGCTTCGTAGCTTTTAAGCATGGCACTGCATTTCGAGAATCATTGCTTCGACGCTAGCACGATTTGTAAGGTCTGTTGCCAAGCTGCACAATGAGCGTGGCAATGCCGGTAATGGTGGCCATCAAGGCCATAGATAATTATGCTCTAGCCTAGAGCCTAGCTGAGGTGAACAGAGGTAGGCCAAAATAAGAGGCAACCTGCCCCTGCTGCCCCAATGACTCAAACCCCGCCCCAAGGCCCCAACGCACCCTTAAACGAACGCGTAGCCGAGTTGTTACTCAAAGCCATTGCCGCTGGGGGCCTTACCGCAGGGGGAGCAAACGCTTTTTGGCAACTGACTAAAGATGATGGCAGCATTCCTAAAGCCATTGCCTCGGCGGTCATCGGTCTGGGGATTGCCTATGGCACAACGCTGCTCAAGCCTATTGACTCGGGTAATCGACGACGGCTAGAACAGGCGGGCCAGGTCATCGACCAAACGATCGATCGCAGAACCGAGCAGGTCACGACTCGCCTCAGCGGGTTTGAGGACTGGTATCTGCAATGCCAGGCGTGGGATTGTCAGTCGTACCGGCCAGAGGGCGTGCCCCAGCAAGAGGGAATTTTCACCCCCATGCTGGAAGAAGTCTTTGTGCCCCTGGCGCTAGATCTCAGCAGCACGCTACCCGGTTTTAGGGCAGCAGTAGACTCGTTCAATCCTAAAGACCTGGAACGTGTTACCAACCTCAACATCTGGCACTTTTTGCGGAAGGCCGAGCAAACGCGACCCTTTCGTCAGTTGGTAATTCTGGCCTGGGGTGGCTATGGCAAAACCACGCTGCTCAAACACATTGCCTACCTGTACGGCACCAAGCAGCACGGTCGTCACGATGTCAAAAAGCGGATTCCGGTGCTGCTGGTGCTGCGCAAGTATCGCGATCTGCTGGCCAGTGAGAACGCGCCGGAGCTACCGACGCTGATCACCCAGCACCATATCCCCAGCTTGCCTAAGGAAGGGGATGATCGCCCAGTGCCCGAGAACTGGGCGACGACGATGCTGCGTCGGGGTGATGCGGTGATTATGCTCGATGGCTTTGACGAAGTGGCTAAAGATCAACGCCCTGCAGTAGCCAAGTGGATTAACGCTCAAATGCGCTGCTACGGCAACTCGATTTTCATCGTCACCTCACGTCCAAAAGCCTATCGCGATCAGGATGCTGCCCATCGGCTAGAACTCTCGACGCCCCTTTGGGTGCGCGACTTTAATGCTAACCAGCGCCGCGACTTTGTCACTCGCTGGTACCAGTGTCAAGAACGCTATGCCCACGGCGGTAGAGACACCCCCGATGTTAAACAGCTTGCAAATGAAGCGGCTCAAGATCTGCTGCGCCAGATAGAGGATCGCCAAGAGCTAAAAGACCTGGCCAAAAACCCGCTGCTGCTGAATATGATCGTCACGTTTCATCGGCGGTATCCGGGGGCGCGGCTGCCCCAGCGAAGGGTAGAACTATACCGCGACATTTGCCAGCTACAGCTAAGAGATAGACCTCGTGCCCGCCAGCTCGACACGCTGCTGACCCAGTGCGAGGCCCAAACTATTCTACAAATGCTGGCGCTATACATGATGCAGCAGCGGCAAGAGCGAATTTCACAGGCTGATCTGCGTCAGGTGCTCATTCACAGCCTGCAACAGCAAGAAGAGACAATCGACCCCGATGACTTTCTCGACCAAGTAGTGCAGATTAGCGAACTACTGGTGCAGCAGGAGGATGAGTATGAATTTGCCCATCTGAGCTTTCAAGAATACTTAGCCGCTGCCGAAGTAGCTCGCACCCAGCGAGAAACGCTGCTGTATGACTGCTTTGACGACGACTGGTGGAAGCCTACAATTTTGCTCTACGCCGCTCAAATAAAACCCGCAAGGCTGCTGCGCAAGATGATCGAGCAGGGGGCTACAGATTTGGCCTACACCTGCTGGCAAGACAAGACAAAGCAGCTCGACCCAGCGCTGGAAGACGAACTTAAAGGGTTGAAGCAAACCGTCGCTGCCTCTCGGTACCAGCAGCTAGAGCAGTATTTGAAAAATGGGCAGTGGCAAGAGGCCGATAGGGAAACCAAACACCTAATGATTACCGCCGTGGGTAAAGAGGAAGGCCAGTACTTCGAGAGTGATGATTTATTGAACTTCCCTTGCGATGAGCTTCTGGCAATTGATGGACTGTGGGTGCAGTATAGCCAGGGCAAATTTGGCTTTAGTGTGCAAAAAGAGATTTACCTGTCAACAGAAGTCGGCGGTATCGCTGATGGAAGGTATCATGAAAAAGCCTTTGAGCGATTTGGAGATCGAGTGGCTTGGCGCGAGAAAGACAAATGGGCGTTTCGTATTAAATATGACACCTCAGCACCGAAGGGACACCTCCCTTTTTCTGTTGGTTGGGGGGTATATGTTTCGGGGCACCTCCCTTTTTGGTTTGGTGTTGGGGTGTTGGGGGGGTTTTCTCTTCTCTCGCATTCAGACTTGTAAACTGTAGCAGATAAGCGCTCCAGCCCCGTCAATTTTGGATTTTGGATTTTGGATTGTTTCTCTTGTAGATTAAGTTTTGATCGAAGCAAGCGTAAATACCGTGGCTGAAACCTCTATGATTGATGCTGATTCAGGCAATGGGCCAAAAGGCAATCTTCAAAGCTGAAGGCTTCATCGTCAAGCAGGCTTGCAAGAGCCAGTTCGATCACAGCTTCGAGAGAGCAGTCTAACTCAGATGCTTTTTGCTCTAATCCTTCCTTGATGTAGTCAGGCAGATAGCCGACCAGTTGATGAATGGCTTCAGGTGGTAGGTGTTGCGTAAAGACGGTCTGAGTCATAGCGCTCTTGGAATCTTGACATTGTAGGGCGGATTTGAGGCTTGTAAAATCAAGGTTTCTAACTCATATGATAGCCCTGGCCTTTGCCATTCGTTGATGATGACGTACGCGATTCTGACGTCATTAGGATCGTAGCGGTCAAGCCAGCCCCAGAGAAAAACTTTATGCCCACCGCGCAGCCTATCCCGTAGATTTTTTGCTTTGCCAATGTATAGCAGTTCTTGAGTTCGATGACGATTGGAGGGCAACGGGGCGATCGCTTTAGAGCATAGTAGTTTCTTGCTCGCTAATGGCCTAAAGCTGTCGCCGTGGCGCAAATATAGGGCTAATGCAGCCGGTGGTTTTGCCAATGCGTCTGGCGGCAACGCTAATGCATCACCTTGTTTTAGGATGTCATCAATCGACAACGGCATTGTCATAGACCAATTCGCTGAGTTGCGGGCTAATAACTCAAGGACGATGCTCAATCGGTCAAATTGAGCGTGAGCTGCTGGGGGTAGAGGTCTTGGTAGAGTGCCTCGATGTCGCCCCGGCGATACATGTGGCGGTTGCCCCGGCGCGAGGTGCGGCGATCGCAGCCCCGGTCATCGAGCATCTGTTGCAGCTCGACTCGGGTGCATTTAAACACCTTAACGGCCTCCCGCAGCGGCACCCACTGCTGGATAAACTGCTGGCGCAGGTCATCATCAGATTTGTCGGCCAGGCGCTCGAGCAGCAGATTGGCCAGCAGCCAGCAGGCCTTGGTATCGGCCATGGCCCGGTGCGATCGCCCCACGTCAAAACCAAAGTGACGCACCAGCTGGGGCAGGCTGCGGGAGGGCAGGTCGGCCAGCAGCAGCCGCGACAACATCACCGTACAAAATTGCTGGCCCTGGGGACGCTGATAGCCCTGCCCCAGCCGCTGATATTCCTGCTGAATAAAGCTGTAGTCAAAGGCCAGGTTGTGGCCGGTGAGAGTGCCCTGGTCGAGGTGCGATCGCAGCGTTGACCACACCCTGTCAGCGGCCATACCCCCCTCTACCATGGCGGTGGTAATGCCCGTCAGTCGAGTAATGGTGTGGGGCACCCGCACCTGGGCATTGACCAAAAAATCGGCTTCGTAGGTAATGCCCTCGTGCAGCGACCCCTGCACCACGGCAATTTCAATCACGCGGGCCTCGTGGGGGCGCGACCCGGTGGTTTCCACATCCACCACCGTCAACTGGGTCTCGGGCAGCTGGCGATAGTAGGCCAGCAACTGGTCTGTCAACAGAGACGTCTGAGTGAGGCCGCCCACCGACACAGGAACCATAATGCTTCGATCGCAGCAAGTACCCTTAAGGTGCCACACTTTGGGGGCCATGGCGGTGTTTTGCGGCAGATTTGTCGGGGGCTGGGTTC
>NZ_JADEWX010000299.1 GCF_015207395.1 Nodosilinea sp. LEGE 07088 | reverse complement strand
GTGCTCATGAAACTTAAGCTGCTTCTGCAACTCCTGTTTCTCTTCGGCGGTCAGATAGTTCTTGATTGGCATAGATACTTCGCCAAAATATGCTCTCTAATATGTAGTTTAAATGATTAACAGCTTACTGCACCTCATTCGTAACGCCATTGACCATGGAATTGAGCCAGCGGCTGAACGGGAAAGTATGGGCAAACCAGCGATCGCCAAGCTTTCGCTAAGCGGCTATCAAACCACCAACAGTGTTGTGATCGAAGTATCCGATGATGGCCGCGGGCTCGATATTGAACAGATTAAACAAACAGCAATTCGACGAAAACTTCATACCCCAGACGAACTAGAGCGAATGACGCCTAACCAGATCTATAGCCTAATTATGGCCTCTGGCTTCTCGACCCGCACGTTCATCACAGAAATTTCGGGTCGGGGGGTTGGACTAGATGTGGTTCGTACCAATGTTGAACGCCTCAAGGGCAATATTCAAATCGAATCAACTCCCAATCAGGGATGTACTTTTCGCCTACAACTGAGCACCACACTAACCACCTCTAATGTGATCTTGCTCGACGTTCAAGGTATTATCCACGCAATTCCGTTTGAATTTTTGTCCACAACGGTAGTGGTTTCTCCAGAGCAAGTTGAGCTGGTCGAGGGTCATGAAATGATCTATCTCAATGATCAAGCCATACCCGTTGCTAACCTGATTGATGTTCTAGAGCTAATCCAGTCTCCATCCTATGCTCTTGCCAATAAAGTACAGCAAGCTAGAAGCGAGCGATTATCTTGCGTGGTACTTAAAGTCGGAGAAGAACAAGCTGGGTTTTTCGTCGATCGCCTTTTAGAAACCCAAGAGGTGGTGCTCAAACCCCAAAGCCAGGTCTTAAAACGGGTTCGTAGCGTTATGGGGGCAACCATCTTGGGTTCAGGGGAAGTCTGTATGGTTCTCAACCCAATCGATTTAATTCGCTCCTTACAAAAGCCAGTCGAAGCCAAGTCTGAAAACCCTTTGCCGACACCTGTACGCCGCAAATCCTTAATTCTCTTAGTAGAAGACTCTTTGCCCGTCCGTACCCAAGAAAAGCGACTGTTTGAGAACGCTGGCTATGAAGTCGTAATTGCGGTAGATGGCTTAGATGGATATAACAAGCTCAAAACACAAAAATTTGATGCAGTGGTATCTGATATAGAAATGCCAAACTTAGATGGCCTGTCTCTAACCGCAAAAATTCGTCAGGATCGCAACTATGACGAACTGCCCATAATTTTAGTGACGACTCTTTCTTCCGAAGACGACAGAAGAAGAGGCGCTGAGGCAGGGGCAAATGCTTATATTGCCAAAGGTAAGTTCAATCAAGAAGCACTTTTAGAAACGTTAACCAGACTTGTTTAAATATTCTATCTGACCATTCTTAAGTATTAAAATGCCTATTCGCGTACTGCTGGTAGAAGATTCTCAAATTGCTACTGTGATCCTGAAACGGATTTTGGAGTCGTTCCCCCAAATTGAGTTAGTGGGGACGGCCTCCACTGGTGTAGAAGCGTTAGCACTGATGCCTGGGGCTCAACCAGATGTCATCTGCACCGATCTGCATATGCCTCAGATGGATGGCTTAGAATTTACCAAGGAAGTAATGTTCCGCTACCCCTGTCCTATTCTAGTCATTAGTGCTTCAGTACAGGAAGAAGACACCCATCAAGTATTCGATCTTTTAGAGGCAGGAGCAGTCGATATTTTTCCCAAGCCGCTGTCAGGATTAGTAGTCAACGACTCTGAATTTAATCAAGCATTAATCAATAAGATTCAAATTTTGTCTGGAGTTAGAGTTTTCAAGAAACGGCAGCTTGGGCGAACCAGCTCCAGTAATCTCGACTCCAGAAATCTAGCTGAATTCAAAGCTAGCACCTATTCTAGACCCAAGATTGTCGTAGTGGGAGCATCGACCGGCGGCCCTCAAGCATTACAAGAATTATTTGCAATGTTACCCCCCGATTTCCCAGTCCCGGTGATCTGCGTACAACATATTTGCTTCGGTTTTTTGCAAGGATTTATTGAATGGCTTACGAATAGTTGTCAGCTACCAATTCAGATTGCTCAAGCTGGAGAAATTCCTAAAGCTGGGCACATTTATTTCCCTCCTGAGCAGCAGCACCTAGAACTAGATCATAGAGGTCGTTTTGTCTGTACAGATTCGCCTCCGGTCGATGGTCATCGTCCGTCTGTTACAGCTACCTTTCAATCAGTTGTGCAAGTCTATGGCCGCAAAACCCTAGGTGTTTTGCTAACAGGCATGGGGCGCGATGGAGCCGCCGGCATGAAAACTATTATGGAGGCAGGAGGGGTCACCATCGCTCAAGATGAAGCAACATCAATTGTATTTGGTATGCCAAAAGAAGCGATCAAACTAGGGGCCGCTAGTCAAGTCTTGCCCATTCAAGCGATTGCTCCAGCACTGCTTTATCTATTTGCGACGCAACCAGTCTCTCCAGTCAGGTGACAAGATGGGCCCAAAGTCAAGATCCGAGGCAGATTCCCCTCCGAAAAAATCTCAGAAAAATCTTTTGAACGATTGGCTAAAATCGGCTTTCATTAAGCTGATTGCTGAGGAAACAGGCCTAGAAATTAAAAAGCATGATCAGGCATCTCTAGACGAAAAATTCTTTTCACGGATGAAAGCGAAAAAGATATCTTTTCCAGACGACTATTATCAAGTTTTAGCCTCTAAAACGATAGAAAGTCGTCAAGAATGGCAAGATTTAGTACTTTCCCTAACTAATTCTGAAAGCTTCTTTTTTCGGGATAAGGGTCACTTTAACCTATTAAAAAGTCGGATTATTCCAGAACTTACCCAGCGGAACCAGCAAACCCGCACCATTCGGGTGTGTAGCGCCGGTTGCTCTACGGGGGAAGAACCTTACTCTATTGCAATTCTGCTCAATGAACTCATTCCAGATCCTGATCAATGGAATCTTCTGATTTTAGGATTAGATGTTAATTCACTGTCGATTGAAAAGGCTAAAGCAGGAATTTATCGTTCCTGGTCTTTTAGGGGTGTTGCTCCAGAAATTAAGGAACGATATTTTAAGGTCGTTAACGGTGAGTATCATATCGATTCAGAAATCAAGCGAATGTTAAAGTTTCAGACCTCAAACTTAGTTAAAGATTCATTTCCCCATCCCAATTCCGAAATGAGGGAATTGGATCTTATTATTTGTCGAAATGTCTTTATTTATTTTGAGAAAACAGCTATATCAAAAGTCTTAGAAAATTTTTATCTTGCGCTCAAACCCAATGGATATCTGCTGACAGGACATACCGAACTTTATGCTCAAAATCTCAATCAATTTGAGTTAAAGCTATTTGATGAGGGCAGCATATATCAGTGTTTAAATTCTACGTTACCGACTGCCTCTAAATCAGCAAAACAAGCACCAAGCATAGAGATTGAAGACGCTAATGAAAGTCTTAATCAGGTCGAAGCCAGCGAAGCTACAATAGCTAAAGCCCATGTTCAGAATTTTAAAAATTCTGAACACCGCTCAAAATTAAGATATAAATTAAATCATAACTACCACCTTAAAACTAATCATACATCTCTGGAAAATGAGAATAAATTGCTTCGAAATGCAGAGTTACTAATGCAACAAAAAGCATATACTCTAGCTATCAGCCAGGTGGAAAAGGCTTTAAAAATTAATTCAAAAAATGGTAGTGCATTTTAGTAAAGGACAGAGGAAAAGCCCGCCTCTTCCCGTTGTGCCAATTTCTCTCTAACTCGGCGATTGTAGTCGTGGATAAACGTCCAGATCGCACCGATGTGATTTTCTAGCTTTT
>NZ_JADEWX010000046.1 GCF_015207395.1 Nodosilinea sp. LEGE 07088 | reverse complement strand
ATCAACAATCGAATTAAGTTGATTAAGCGCCAAGCTTATGGGTTTGTAAACTTTGAGAATTTCCGTAAGCGCTTGCTAGCTTGCTTTTCTGATTAGAAAAACTTATCACCATGCTGCCGGAAGAACCAGAGATTTTGTGATCCGCCAGAAGCTAAACTTGGATTTTGATCATTTTGATCTAAGGATGCGCTGTTTTGAGATCAATGAAAATGTGATTATTTCTACACTTGAACAAGCGATGCAAGAGGACGGGTATTATTCGCAAATTAAGGTGATCTATCAAAACGTTCAAAATGTGGCTTATCATTGTGGAGCAACGCAGTTCGTAGACAGGGTATCGAGGTGGTTACGTCAGCAATCAAAAGAGCACAATGACAGGCAGATGTATGCCGAGGCTTCGATGGCACAGGCATGGATCCTGACAAATCAAGGGACACGGGAAAGCCTTCTACAAGCAAGAGAATTATTCGCAGAGTCATCGGGAATCATCCAAGAGCCTGACTTTCGTGATTCTATAATCCCTGATCGCATGCCCGTTCTTGCGATGATTCCCGAGTTAAACCCAAGACTGGAATTGCGTTTATCGAAGCAAGAAGCGCGGCTCATCACGAGAGACGAATTCAGGCAGCTGATAGACGAGTCGCGCAGTGTGCTTGAGAGCATTCCCGCTTTCCAGTCTGCATCTCCTAGACTTCAAAGGAGATGCACCATACCGCTGGCTTATCAATACGGCCTCTATTTGCATCAGACTAGATTCTACGAAGAAGCCTTGGCGGTATTTCGGGAGATTAGATGGGAGACAAATTTGATAGGATGGATTCGTGTGGAACAAGCTGCCATCAGCTGGATAGCCACTCTTCTACGAGAGCAAGGCAAGGAAGAAGAAAGTCGGGAAATGATCGAAAAAGCTGAGGCTCCATTTCTCCCTAAGCGACAGGTATGGTATCAAGTGTTGCGTTCTTGATTGTCGACGATTTTCCTTTCCAAATACTAACTTTTTCGAGAAGTCCATTGAGTTTGGTGTCACCATGGGAATTAGCCAAGAGTCTTGCGATAACTTTCCTGATGTATTCAAAGAGGAAGCACAAGATGGAAGCAATGATAAAGAAACAATGCCTAGATTTAAGATGGATATTGATTCTATAGTGTTCGCGCATGATTGGGAAATCTTGACCGAGCGATTAAAGGAATTCAAAATCAAATTTTTATTTGGCTCGCGAACGCATTATGACTTCGATTATTGGGATAAAGTGAAGCTTCAGTTTGAGCACTTCTGGCCACAATTAAGAATTGCTTTGTATAAGGCCATCGAATACGGTCTTTATGAACAGGTAAGAGAGATATTTTTCGATCTCAGACATCTTCTACAGACAACAGGTCATGTAAAAGAGCGCATCTATTTTGCTGCGTGGCTTAGAAAGGAAGCTTCTGTGAGAGGACACCACGGGACAAAATATCTCACGACGACCTCCCTTATCTGGGTATATACTTCTTCTGGATGCTTTCAGAATTTAGAGAAAGCAAAAAAAATGGCGGAAGGGATTATACCATTCGTCACTGAGGTGGGAACTGAGGTAGGAGACTCTCCAAAGAGCGGAGAACGAAGAAAAGCTCTTGTCAATGAACTAGGCGAAAAGCTGTACGTTGAGCTAATGATTGATGCTCATGAAACCTTGGTTAGGCTTGCCATTCGCCACCGCGAATTGGACGCTGCCGGGAAGTATATTCGTGAAGGGAAAGAAGAGATTAGTCTTCTTGCCGCAGCAGAATTGTTGCCGCCTCGATTGAAAGAGCGATTCGATATTGCTTTCTGTTATCACGAGGCAATTATTTTGTATCTGAAAGGAGAGTATCAGGACGCTCAAGCACTTTTCCAGGAGATTGCTGATCGCTCAAGTTTGATTGGTTGGATGCGAGTTGTCAAAGGTTCAACCAGTTGGCTTGCGACTCTTGCAATAATGAGGGAAGAGGATTATCAAACCTGCGAGGCGATTGTGCAAAAAGCTGCTGCGTTTGTCCCACGGCAATTTGGCAAGCGAGACGGCATTTGTCATCTGATCAAAGCACAACTCTCGAAAAGATTTGGGAGTGAAGAGGAAAAAGTTGCTTCTGAAGCAAGAGCGAGTGAATGCCTGAGAGGATTCTCGGGCGCAGTGAGTACGCAAAATGATTCCTGTAACATAGACGGTTTCTTGCTGGGTGCTTTCAGCAATACTCCGGAGAGTTGTGCCGAGGATAGAAAGAAAGCTACCCACCTTCTGGAGTACAAATACACTTAGTGTGCCGCACCATTGGATAACCTTACTCGGATTCTAACCGGTCTACTGGAGACAGCAGGCCATTTCACAAACCCCATCGCCCATTTCTGCTGACGCTGACGACCACGATATTTGTGGTGTGCGGCAAGGTGAACCACACCAATTTGAGTCGCGACAGCGGCTGTTGGCGACAGCCGGATGGTCGTCGCCAACAGCCTCAATAACATGTTGGGGCTCTATGGCGATCAGGGACGCTATAGCGAGACAGAGCTGCATTATCGAGAGACCCTGGCGCTCAGCCAGGCTCCTGTCCCAGCGCTGACGCATCCGATTTGGAAGCCTAGAAATCTAATCAAGAACTTGTGGCTGTCCAGTTGCAATGCAAGACAGGTCAAAATGCAGAAAGTCTGTGCTTACGCCCTCTACCATAAGTGGTATGTGATGAACAGAGGATATCTCTATATTTGATATTTAGTTCATCCATTTATTGCTCAGCATTTTTGAAGGATGGATTTTATGTCAGCGAGACCACCTAATGACGTGTATATCACTATTTCGTTCTCTCAAACTTTTGTCGAGAGTGTTAGCAAAATACTCATCGCCAGATTGATGCAGGCTGTCTTCTTGGTTTTTTCCGGTTTTCTGGTTGGGCCTGGTGTCATACAAGCCATCAGTGGTTGGGTCATAGAGCAGCCAGCTGCCCCTATCTCCCAGGAGGGACAAGCCATGAGTGATTGTGAGGTGGAACAGCCGATTAACCCTATCCTCCAAGAGGATCAAGAACCTTCCCCGTCTTAAGTAATTATTGCCGCCTAAAATTTCCGATAAAGCCCGGACAATCCGGGCTTTATCAGTCTCTTCACACCCGATGCATTTAAATTTGCCAGGCTCCACCAATGCCCACAGCCCCTTTGATGAAGGGCAATCATATGATGGCGATATTGGGAACAACTGTTGTCTGTTGAGGGGACAACAGCCCCAAAGTAAGGCTTTTTTGAGAACTATCTCGGCTTGCACGCAAAAGGCGGTGCGTATTGCGTATGCTGTTTTTCAGCCCGATTAAATCACGGGATTACATACGAATCTGGCGAGGGAAGACTACCACCAACAAGGCACTGTTCGGGTAAAAAGACGCTGATTGGAAAGAGACCCAGATCTACATCCGGCGCGGCGCGACAGGAGCCTGATTAGAGCAGCAAAATTGGTGGTCACTTTGCTTGAGCACGAGCCGAGCCGAGCACAAGACCCTTAATTGCACACCTACGCCCTGGTGATGAATGGCTGTGTGCGTGAAGATGGCAGCACCGCTACTTTAGGGCTTTGTAGGACAATGCCTCATTAATTTTTGTCGGGAACTTTAACCTGGGCTTCCAGATCAATTTGTCTGCGGGACAAATACGATTAGAGTTCTTCCCCTAATTCTCCCGTATTGAGGGTTTACTCTCTATAGAACCAGCAACACTGTTTGAGTCTTTGCCTCAGCAGAGTTTGATCAGGCTGTACAGTTTCCTCTGTAAGAATTTGGATTGACTTCTTGTGTAGAGATTGATAGTCGGTATTTTGTATGTTGGGATGTAAGAAGACTTTTAGAGTATCAGGATCGATAGGCAGTAGATTGAGATCGAAGAGAATATGAATGTCAGCACGGAGCAATATACCGTTGCTCGGATTGTTGTTTCCCGTTTTAGCATAGGGGAGTATTAGCTGGAACCAGAGCGCAATGCCAGCAGATCTGTCCAATCAAAGGGAAGTTACGGTCAAGTAAGCTTTTTGCGACTACGCGATCTGCGCCGAGGCCCAGTGTAGTTGAATTGTCTAAGAGGTCTACGATCTAGTGTTTCTAGAGCAGATTGGGTCTCCTTGAGGTTCATAGATAACAAAGTTTCAAAAATGTTCAGACCAACATCACGATAGAAATCTTGTCGATGAAGCTGGATAGCAATAGTTGTTAGTTTTTCGGCAATAAAGGCAAAACGACGGGCAGGGTTTGTAATTTCAATACCGATCCTGACGAAGCTTTGGCAAACCTCTGTCCATCCCGCTGCACCTCGAGCTTGCCAGTAGAAGTCACATCTAAAATAATGTTGACGATGTGGTCATCCAGCAGGTTAATCTCATCGACATAGAGCAGCTTGTCCTTCGCCTCCACCAGCAGGCCGTCCTTCCATTGGGCATCACTCTGCATCAGCTTGTCCACATCCAAGCCACCCACCACTCGATCTTCGGTGGCATTGATCGGCAGAGTAACGGGTAAATCGTCGTAGACCAGTCTGGCAAAGGCACGTACAGCGGTAGATTTGCCTGTACCTCGCTGGCCACTCAGCAGCACTCCCCCCAGTCGTGGAGCGATGTAGGCTAGCTCCAGCGCCAGCTTAAGCGTTTCCTGCCCCACGATTAGGCTGTAAGGCAAAATTGGGATAGCCTGATCTTGGTCTGGAGAGTTTTTTACAGGAGGAGAGGTGTCTACGCCCATGTCATCGTCTGCCGGAGTAAGACTCGTTAGTCATGAGTTTGCCTAGTTCTGGAGGGTAATCGCTAATTTTCCTAAGACTAACACTGGTTGACTGAGCCGTTAGCTGATGTTGTCTCTGAGGGCAGCTTGCAAGTCGGTGCGCTCCTGAATGCCTTCAGCGCCAAATTAAGTGCTTTTGACGGCGGCGGTTTGCTTGTCTTTAAGCGTGAAAAGCGGCATGGGTTCCAACGGGTGGGTGATCTGACTCGTAATTGGGATGGTGATTTTAGCGCCGATTGAACTCAACCTGGCCAACATAGGCAAAGTCTCCATACTGCTCATCACCACTAAACAGGCTGACCTCGTAGGCTCCAGAAGTCGGTAATGGACAGGTAATCACTGGCCCCTGGGTAGCGTTCTCCAGGCAGTGCTTCGCTTGGGTAGCGCCTTTGAGGGCGTAGCTGGGCAGCAACCAGCGCTGGTTAGGGTTTTGCAGTTCGATTACTGCATTCTGGCTGGTGTCGGTTTGCGATCGCATCGGCGCAACCAACTGCATTCCCTCAGCAAAGAACCGGGCTCGCATCATCGGCTGGCGCAGGAACTCCCCTCTGGTAATCGGCTGCGCCCTGAGCTGGAAGCTTTCTTCCTTAGGGAAGTGAGTAATCCCAATTACCTCGGGGGGCGGAAACAGGTAATCGGTTTTGTAGGCCTTGGTAAAGCCAGATGCCCGATCCACAGAGCCACTGTCCCAAGTGGCGTCAATTAAATACCATTGCTCGTTGATCTTGGCGGCATTCCAGGCATGGCTCTGTCCTTCCAGATCGCTGGTGGAGCTGCGGGAGTCGCCGGTCACATAGACAATCTCTTCGCCAATGGCCTGACCCAGAGCTTCCAGCAGTTTGGCGTAGCCTGCACACACCGCCACCCGCCGCTGAAACACCGTCTCCGCATCCTGAGGTGGATAGTTCCCGGCAAAGTAGTTGGGCGCATCGTAGGCAATGCGATCGGCCACATAGTCATGGAGTGCTTTGACCCGCAGCATGGGATCTTTTTCCTGACTGGCAATGTACTGAGCGACTGAAGCAATGCTGGTTTCAGCGCTGGCGGGCATGTTGACGACAGCCGGGTGTAGCCCTGCCTCTGCCCAGGGCCACCCTTTGCCCTGACCAGTTTGGCCTGCCGGTCTATTTTGGGGTGGCGGTTGAGGTCTGACCTGGGTAGTGTCAGCGTATTGCTCAAAGGGGTTGTTGTGGAATCTTAGATAAAGCCCTTCCAGGCCTCTGGCCACGGTGAACAAGCTCGTTCGCGCTAGCTCTACCTGTGGTCCCTGCATACCATCGAGGAACCAGTCGCCTCGGGTGGATAATGCCAAAAACGAGGTCTGAGGCCGCAATGCTAGCAGCAGAAAGAGAAAGGCCAGGTTGAGGATCAGGGTACGCAGGGTAATGCGATCGCCCCAGGTGAGAATGCCCGGTCCCTTACCTTTCTTGTGACCCCGCATGTCCCACAGAATGGGCACCAGAGGAAATAGGAGAATGCCTGAGAAAACCGTCAGTAGCTTCGGGCCGTTGATATAGGCCACCAGGGATGATGCTAGCCAAACGCCCAGCACTGGGGTCAGGAAAACGGCCAGATAGAAAAACGTTCTGGTGATTAGGGACGGCAGCTTGAGGAAAAGGAACCGCATAAAACCTTGGAGAGGGAGGTAGCAGCGAGAGCGAACCTAAATTCTAGATTTCCCGGTTTTGAGGTTGTCCTGCTAGAACTGTCCTGTAGGACAGTCTTGTTGATTGCTCTTGGGGCGTTTGCCAAACCTTCACAGTCGGAATCTCGCCCCAGTGAGTTGTGTAGCGCTGAGAGAAATACTCTGACCGCATCGCCCAGGTGGGCTTTAGACCCATCGCCCCAAACTTAACGGCATCGGGGCTGAGCTTGCGGTTGAGGGTGTCCATAGCTGCCATCAACTTGTCGCGCTTCTCGGTATCTACCGAGGCCGCAAACAAGCTACCCTGTACCTCATCGGAGGGGCTTAGCTCGGTAGCAATGACCTTGGCCTTCAGATACTCATAGCCAGGGGTGAAGGCGGATTCTGCCAGCCTCATGGCCTCATGGATGAGCACAGCAGTATCGTTGGTCGGTGGGTCAAGTTCGACCGAGCGGGCGGCTGAATACTGGTTTTCAGGGCGGTAATAGCTGGTGCGCATGGAGACAGTAAAGTGACCCGCCACTAGGCCGTCGGCTCTCAGCTTTTCAGCGCAGCGGGTGGTGTAGGTGGCCACCGCCTCTTTGATGTCCGATAGTTCTGTCACCAGGTGGCCAAAGGATCGTGAGACAATCCGCATCGTGACCGGGGCGGCTACCGGCTCCATCGGAAAACATGGAGTGCCGCGCAGCTCTAAAACCGTTCTTAGACCCAGCACCCCAAACTTCTTTTTGATGATCCGCTCATTGGCCTGCTTGAGATGGAGCACAGTTTTGATGCCCATCGTATTGAGCTTGGCCTTGAGGTTGCGGCCAATGCCCCACACCTCGCCCACGTCGATGCTGGCCAGCACAGCGTCTGGGTCGGCCAGAGTTTCAAAGTTGAGGACTCCATTCACGCTGGGATATCGTTTTGCCTCATGGGCCGCTAGCTTGGCCAGGGTCTTGGTTTTGGCGATGCCCACCGATACGGGTATGCCTGTCCACTGCTTAACGGTGGTACGAATTCGTTGGCCGTAGTCGCTCAGGTCAGCTTTGGTGAACCCGTGCAAACCCAGAAAGGCTTCGTCGATGGAGTACTGCTCAACCTCGGGGCTGAAGTGCTGGAGAGTCTGAATTACCCGACGAGACATATCTCTGTAGAGCACTGGGTTTGAGGAAAAGACATGCAGCTTGCCCTGCTTCACCAGGTCATGAACTGAGTACAGCGTAGCCTGCATAGCTACCAAACGTTTGGCTTCAGCAGACCGAGCGACGACGCAACCGTCGTTGTTAGAGAGCACCACCACGGGCTTACCCTCCAGGTCGGGCCGGAAGACCTTTTCGCAGGATGCAAAAAAAGAGTTGCAATCTACCAAGGCGAACATAGCCAGATCCTAAGAGGAACAGGGGCTTACAGCAGTAGAAGTAGTGGGAGATAGATGCAGTAGTATTCCTATACTATCCTCTGGAGTAGTTGGTGTCACACTGCCCTAAGAGATTGTTCTATTGTCACCACCGCTAACGCTCTGGCAAACGTCATCTGAGATACTGCGATCGCACGAAGGCGTGATCTCCGTCAGCGCCAATGCCCCGCTGCCTCACATCCTGGCTCCAGAACTATCACCAGCCGACTCATACCGCCGTCACCACCTCAATCGAAGATTCGCGGGATTATAGTTTCATCGAGACAACCCCCGTCACTCAGGAGCCTCCAGCTATGCAACTCTCTTTCCTCGGCAATTCCTACACCGCGTCTACCACCGCTATCGAAGCTATCCCCAGCGGCGAAACAGCAACTTTTATGGGCCGTCCATACGCCCGCAAACAGGTCACCGTTGCGCAACGTCAGCAGCCCGCAGAACTGACTTATCGCGGTGTTCACTACGCCCGGTAGACCACAGCTTTCCTCCTCCACAACAACAACGACCCTCCTACCCCGCTGGCAACAGTGGGGTTTTTTGTGGCTTAGACTTTGCGGATTAGAGTCGTGACGACGCCCCAGATTTCTATATCTAGGGTTTATTCTGGTGCCCAGTCGGTAGCAGGCACTAATTTACCGTGGTGCTGTTGAACTCTGAGGACTTGGAGGGCACCTGCGATCGCTGCCACAACGAGAGAGCCATCCTGAGCCGTTTGGGAGCGATCGACCACAAGCAAATCCTCTGGCTGAATGTCCTGATCAGCAGCCATATCTCCTTCGACCCGCATGAAGAAGGTGGCAGCGGGGTTGTGGATCAGGTGTTGGTTGAGGTCTAGGCTTTGCTCAATTGCATCGCCGGGAACAGGGAAGCCCATAGGTTAGGTCTGAAGGCAGCTACTCTAGACTATCCGGTTAGAAGTGAGGGTGTCTCATTGTCCTGTGAGACTGGGTTATGAGGGTGTTCTAATATTGATGTTGGCTGGTTAATGGTCACAGATATGGCGACCTATAGATTTCAAACTACCTGGCTGCTGGATGCTCCTATCGAGGCTGTGTGGGATACGATTGTTGACTACCAAGCTTTGCCGGGATGGTGGAAGGCGGTGGACCAGGTGAGCCAGATTGAGAGCGGTAGTCCAGATGGCACGGGTGGAGTCTGGACTATTGCCTGGAAGACACCTCTGGGTTACTCGATTGCATTCAGATCGACCACTACTCGGGTAGAAGAGCCTTATTTGCTTGAGTTAGAAGCCGTTGGTGAGGTCGAGGGAAACGGGCGCTGGGAACTCCAGAGTACAGATGAGGGAACGCTGGTGCATTATTTCTGGAATGTGAAAACGACAAAAGCCTGGATGAATTTGCTCGCTGTATTTATTCGCCCCCTGATGGAATGGAACCATCATGTGGTCATGGAACAGGGGGGTAAAGGTATTGCCAATCATTTGGGAGCAAAGCTTTTAAGGCAAGAGAACAAATCTCTGGTATAGGTTCTACCTTATTAACTTTTCTGTTATCCTATAAAATCATCTTGTGTTTACTTGGAATCAGTATTTCAACAATACCCCGGACAAAAAATTGCCCTCCATATTACCTGTAAGCCAGAGCCTACGTTGCTCAAAGTATTTAAATCAATGTCAGCCTGAAAACTAACCTTGATTTAAATAGGAAATTGCTAGAGTGATTGCCCTGTAAGCCTTATAGCGTCGTTGCTAAAACTGTCCGGACTGTTGTTTCAAGCTTTAACGACTAAATCATATGGCTTCACCCAAAGATGTCGGCCAGATCTTCAATACCTTTCATCATCTTTTTGAAGGACTTGGAACCTTTTGTAGACGTTAAAGACATGCGCCTTGCTTTTGACAAGGATGGTAATGTCTTCCTGATCGCCCCAGATTTCTCAGAGCCGCTTGAGATTGATTCCAGCGTGCATCGGGTGGTGCAGCAAGAGATGCACCAAATTATTGCTAGGTATCGCTCTATTCAATCTGAGCAATCCAGTAACCATTAGGACTGTCTCATAACGCTGATTGATGGAGTAATTGCCCTGCCAGCAATCTAGTCCTGGCCTAACCCCCTTCACGCTATCCTAAGCCAACCTATTCTCTGTAGAAAAGAATCCGTTGCCAACATTGAGTGATCTACTTATTGCCACACTGATTGGGGTTGGGGTATGAAGCTGCTTTTCTCGTAGTCTGCCATTTTCCTAGCCTCCTATTTTCTTTTCACGACAGTGGATGCCAGCATGGGTAAGAATTAACTGGTGGCCTTGGATATGGTGAAGCCTGTCGCTGACGACGCCTTCCCAGTAGTCATACTCCATAGCCTTCTCAAGGAAGCGTTTGAAAGTTTTGGTTTTGATGTCAGCCAGGACGACATAGCCGCTACAGTAGATTTCGATTTTGGTAATCCCGCCAGAACCAGCTGTAGCGATTGGGACACCGTCAAATTTAACCGTGATGTCAATTTCCCCTCTTGCAGGCATGGTCTAAACACATTCAGGCTTGAATCAATGACAGAATCACCAGAGTAGCGTATTCACGCCTGGGAAAACCTTTTTCCTTTGTTTCAGGGCGACTGACCGTTCTCCACTGTTGCTGCTTATCCTGCCAAAACCCTGTCATCCCGGTACTCCGCCAAAGCAGAATGCCAGTTTGCTACTCTATGCCTGCGATCGCCCGCTTGAATCTCGTCCAACTCAATCAGCTGGCCCAATTTCTCCGCGCTCAAGATCTCCCTGACAAAAAACTATCCTTTTGAGTTGAGCAGTGTCTGAGATTTCCATCGCCTGTTTGACTCACCCAGTATTTACGTGTGCCACTATACAACTATTGTGGGCAAGCCACTACTCAAGCAACTGTTCAACATCAATCATCACCAGAACAAACTTTCAAAGCCAACTCAGTCTTACTTTGTTGATCAGGGCACGAATTTACTAAAAAATTTTTCTGTCTATAAATTTTAAGTTGTTCACTTTAAACATCAGCATCTATAATCCAACTAAAGGTATGCTTCAGTGTTCCTTATAGAAATAGGTGGTTCAATTTATGGCGGTAAAGAGCAAAGAAGCTTTGACAGGGAAAGAACTCTTAGCCAAGGTCAAGGAGAATGATGCCCTGTCCAAACGTGAACTAGCCAAAGTTTGTGGTTATTACACTGCTGGCAAAGGGGGTGAGACTCGGGTAAACCTGTCTGAATTTTACGATGCCTTGTTGTCAGCCAAGGGAATCCAGCTTGAGCCTGAAAAAAGTAAGGATGGTCGGGGTCGTGAGGCAAGCTACAGTGTCACGGTGCATAAGAATGGCCAAATTGTCATTGGTGCTGCCTATACCCAGGAAATGGGTCTGGAGCCAGGCGATGAGTTTGAAATCAAGTTGGGCTATAAGCACATTCGGCTTGTCAAACTTGGCGCTGATGACGAGGAATAGCTAAATTTAGCGATCGCGTGATCGCTGACCTGGTTGGCTATAGCTACTCAGCCATTTTGCCTAGCTGTGCGAGTCATTTTTGTAATCTGGGCATTCTGCTGTGTAAGGCATATTTGTTTAGATGCACCCTGATGGGTTCCCCGGTCCTTTGGGCCGGGGTTTTTCCTTTTGTAGCCTTTTCTAAACGGCCACCAGAGCTGACTCGATACAGGGGACAGTCTTACAGGACAGATGCTTTGCTGGGACAACCGTGACTTGAACATTCTCCGCTGCGATCGCATCTGCTGGCCACCACTGGTCCAGGGGAGCTGCGCCGCTTACTCAAAGCCGGAAGCCAGAGGCTAAGATTTTCACATCGACTCGATCTGACGACAACGACATCTGGGCAATGGTGAATACGTCTATCAACCTCTCCCCCAATCGGCAATGTCGGAGCTGTCGTTTCAATGCTCGAAGTCCCTATTTGCTCTGTGCCGTTCACCCCATGGGGCCTAAGCAGCGCCAATGCCCAGATTTTGAGTCACTAATGCCTGTTGCCCAGCCCTCTAGCAGTAGCTTGCCAAAGACCCCCGCTGTGGAACCAGACTGGATGCGATTCTGGGGACCCACTGAGGAAGAGTGGTCAGCCTTTTGGGGGCCAGAGAATTGACCGCTTGGAGAGTAGTCTTCTGGCAGTCACAGAATCTGTGGAGACAAGGCCGCTATGGACATTCAAACCATTCAGGGCAACTCCGTCAGCAGGCTTGGCTTGGCTGGCCAGCAGCCTATGGAGTCGGGCTGCGTTGATCTGGCCTGGCAGGCTGGTGTCAACTACTTCTTTTCCTATGGCGTCGGAGACAACCCCATCATCAACGATCTGAAGCCGCTATTACAACAGCACAGAGAGTCTGTCATTGTGGCTACAGGGAGCGAGAAGCGAGAGCTTAACCATTGGCGAGAGTATCTTGAGCAGGTACAGCAGACCCTTGATATCAGCACGATAGACATTCTCTTTGCTGAATATGTCTCCCCTGCTGATGATTGGCAGCAGGTAAAAGCCCTGGCGGATCAGCTCTATCGTTGGAAATCTGAGGGTGTAATTCGATATGTGGGCATCACCACCCACAATCGGGCGATCGCCCAGCAGCTGAACCAAGAATCGCTTTGTGATGTTTTAATGCATCGCTACAACATGGCCCACCGCAAGGCTGAAGAAACCGTCTTGCCTATGGCAGAGGCCGCTAAAATCCCCGTCGTCGCCTTTACAAGCACTCGTTGGGGAACGCTCCTGCAGAAGCCCACCGACTGGCCCACTGCTCCGCCAACAGCGTTGGATTGCTATCGCTTTGGGTTGTCCCAACCCGCTATTCAGCTGGTGCTAACAGCTCCCAAAACCCGTAAGGAGCTTGAAGCTAATCTTGCTGTCCTCAAATCGCCACCCATGTCTGAGCAGGAAGCTGTTCACTGGCGGCAGTTTGGCGATTTGGTCTATGGCAACGGCCAGGATAGTTTTGAAACGACCTGGCCATAGCGGTGCCTCTGCTTGAGAAAATTGCTGGGAGTAAAGGATTGTGCGTGAGACTAAGGGTTAACGACGAGGCTGGCCAGGTCAAGTTGAATCTTTGTGTCAATCAAGATGGTCTCACTCAGAGCCAGATGCTCTCCTGTGATCCAAGCGGTCTGGGGCTGAAACCGATAGAGCCGCCGAGGGGATGGGGCCAGGTAATCAGCGGGCGATCGCTGTTGCCCCTTAGCCGCTCGTTTTTGCAGCAGGGAAATGACCCGCCCTACGTTCTCCGGCTCCACTTCCGCCACCGTGCCGGAGAGATAGAGCCCCTGGCCTTTGCCCTCTTCTCGATCGGTACTGTAGATTGCGATCGCTGCTCGGCCTTGGTTGGCATAGAGGTTTTTGGAATGCTGGGCCACCATTGCTGAAGACCAGTACAGGTTCCAGTCAGAGTCATAGGTAAAGATGACTGGAGAAGCCCAGGGCATGCCATCTGGAGAGCTGGTAGAGAGGGTGCCGTAGATAGTGCTGTCAAGGATTTGTCGTGCCCTGGTGATGACCTCTGGATTTTGACCATCAGTAGTATTAATCCATCCGTTCTCAGCCGTAGCGATGGACATGGTTTGCGGCCCCCTGGCAAAAGCTCCATTCAGAATAAGGCGCTTTGCTGGCTTGTGGGCTGAACCTCATAGCCCTCATCAATCGGTAGATTGGGTTGCCGAGCAGCAGCTACCGCCAGGCTATCGCATCGTTCATTCTCTACATTGCCGCTGTGGCCTTTAACCCAGCGAAACTCGACCTGATGTTGCTCACAGAGGCTTAGTAGCTGCTGCCAGAGGTCGGTATTGACGGGGCTCTTAGTTTGGCTACGCTTCCACCCTTTTGCCCGCCAGCGCATGGCCCAGCCCTTCATGATGGCATCGACAACGTACTTAGAATCCGAATAGACCGTCACAGCGCATTTATGCTTTAACGCCTGGAGGCCAACGATCACTGCCATCATCTCCATCCGATTGTTTGTAGTCAGTTGGTAGCCGCCCGATAGCTCTCTACGGTGTTCGCCATAGAGCAGGACTGCTCCATAGCCACCAGGGCCAGGATTGCCGATGCAGGCTCCATCGGTGTAAATGGTGACGGGTTTGAGAGGTTGGGACATGGGTATTGGATTGCTGTTACTAAATTTGAGGATGCCCCCGCTCATATGGATTTAGAGAAAAAATAGCCAGAACCTACTTCCAGTCTAGGTGTCCCAACTTTAGTGATGTTTTACAGGATACATCCATGGAATAGTCTTGTTATTTGGCTGTTCGCTGGTTGTCAAACCTTTATAGCTACTATTTATCCCCAGTGCGTGTTTCAGTTTTCCTATTGCTTCAAAGTCAGATGATTCGTTCAACCTGGCACTCAAAGCCCCCGTCATAGCCCCTGTACCAGCAGTGAAGAACGCCCTCCAAATTGTCGGTAAACCGCACGGTCAATCGCTCCAGAGCGCTCCAGGCAAAACCACTCGTGTTCTGCGGCTGCGGCAATCGCTCTCGGCTCAATACCAGGTCCACTCGCGTCAGAGTTGCCCATCCACACTGAGGAACTCTAGTGTCGCTCTCCCAAACCTCGGAGATTAAGGCGACTGCATCCGTTGTCAAACTCTGCGGACACAGCGACGACGGCAAACTGATCGCCGTCGTCACTTGCCCGTCAGACCACCAGGCCCACCACTCCTCGCGATGGAGCAGTTGCACCTCCTCAGCCCGTCGAATCTCTGACCAGGGTGTGCCATCCAATGCCGCCAGGCGAGTCGCCTCAGACCAGGTCACCGCCACATAGCGACGTGTCAAAAATCGAGCCATACTGCCCTCACTCCGCCACCGCTCTATCCAGAACGCTGGCAGCGAGATTGGGAATATGTCCCAATGCCTTGCCCCCAAAGCCTCGATCCAAATTGTTTGTCATCTCAGTCCAAGAACCCTGCGTGTGCGATGGTAGTGATACGAGGACAAAAACCCTGGGGCAAACAGGCCATCCCTCGGCTACGCAATCAATTGAGTAGCAAATATCACCAATACATCACTTGTACCGAGTCGGCAGGCAAAATCCGGACGAAATATTGAAACAGCTTCGAGGGCTAAGGGATCAGCTCAGATCCACCTTCAATTTCTGCTTCCATACGTGCCATCGCTCGCTCATATACCCGCAAGCCCAGCAATACTAAACGCACCAGCATCTGGTCTGGGTTGCGTTGACTGGCCTCTGCCAACTCCACAATGCGCTCGGTCGGGAGGTGCTCATTAAATAAAACCAGATTCGCCTCCAGCTCATGGGCCAGAGGACGCCTGTGCTTTTGGGCACTCTCCCGCAGGCTCTGCCCCATATCACTCGTAAGCAGAAGTTCCAAGATTTCGGCGAGGAAAGGCGATCGCTTTCGATTGCCCTCCGCCGCACACTGCGCCTCAATCGCTTCCAGTAATTCAGTTGTCATGTAGAACGTTGGGCGACATCCACTCTCTGAGGTGTCGGACGGGGATTTGTCTTGAGGCACAGGCGACTTGACCATAACGGAATAGTGACGAGACCAACTGTCGCTATCCTAGCCTCCTACTTATGGTGTCGAAAGTCAGCGCACCATAGGTTCACAGAAGCCTAAGACATATGAGTCAGATCCTGTCTCCGCTTCACATCACCTTAATCAAGGATTCCTCCTACTTACACCCACTCACCGATCACGCCAAAGTAACTGTAGAAGGCACGAAAATCTAACTCATATGGGTATTCAAGCTTAATCTTCCAGGACTACCCTCCTGACAATGTAAACAAAATCTAAAACCTGCTTTACTTTTCAGGATGATTAATCCAGTATTGCCAAGTAGTACTTTTTCTGTAAAAGTACGATAAAGATTGAGTCACCAATCTTAAGTTCCTGACCCCGTTCCATTCTTGACTGCGGATGGCGAGACCAACACTCTGCCATTCCTGCCAAAATCGTCCTGCTCAATCTGCCAGGGAGCAATCTACCTACGTCCTGAATCTCTTGGAGTAGGAGATATGAATCTTGTATCTAACCCTCTGGGGCGCATTGCGTCTCAGTGCATCCGGCGCAGCCGTCAAATTCTTTCTAGACCTGGGAATCAACTTGCTCATATCAAATACCGTGGCATCAGCGGTTGGACGCTGCTCGGTCTAGTTACCGGAATCCTGCTATTCATTAGCATCACAACCCACGCCAACCCGGCTATGGCCCAGCTCTTCGATACCGTCGAAGGACAGGCCCAAAACATCTTCGGGCAATACCTGGATGGCGACATTATCAGCTTTATGTTTGGCCTGCTGCGCCTAGTGGTCTGGGTCTCAGCCGTGGGCTTTGTGTTCTTTGCCGTCTACCAGGCCCAGCGGGGTGAACAGTGGCAGCCGCTACTGCAAAACGCCTTCATCATCATTGCCGCCGTCGTCATTGTTGAAGGTTTGAGTCGCTTGTTCTTCGGAGCCTGAGATGAGCGACGACTCGCGCCTATACTGCCCGGTCAACCCGAGCCTGGGCCAACAGCCTTCCCTTGGCCCCATCCCAGCCAACCTGCTCGCCCCCTCGGGCGGCATCTTCGTCGGCTTCTACATCTTGATTGAAGTCCTACTTGGGCTCGGGTTTGTCCCATTTCTACTGCTCAGCACCTGGGGCATTTCTACCTGGTGGGTCGTGGTCGGCGAAAGAACCTGGCTCTTTACCCACAAGTTTGTGCCTGTGCCCGATTGGAAACGGGGCCATATGCCCTATCAGCGTCATTTATCTGAGCACCATGAGTAAACCAAGGCTTGGAACGCAACGCTACCGCTTTCGCCCGTTTGAAGATGAAGCGCACCTGGAATGCCTGTGCCGTCTGAATCTGCGAGGGCGCAATGTCGGAGCCTATTTGCTCAAGCACCAGCGGCAGTACAGTCTGGTGTTTGGCTTTCGCAGTCGAGGCATTCACACCCAGCTGCAACCAGGACAGGCGGAACCCACGTTGAAGCGGCTGGAGGATGGCCTCAAGGGGTTTCGTCCGGGGGATCGGCTGCGGATTCACTGGCGATCGTTTGCCGATGACAAGGATCGCCAGCAGTCCCTCGAAACCCTGATTCAGTCCACCGCTACTTTGGAAAGCCAGTTCCTGCTGCTGGCGCAACAACGTGCGACCCGCGATTTAACGACCGAAAAGCAACGCCAGCCCAAGCAGCTCTACCTCTTCGCTACTTACCCCCTCGGGTCAGGGCAAGAGCAAAGCGCCGACCACGTTGAAAAACTACTGGCCTGGGTGGTGGCCCAATACGACACGTTCAAGGGATTAAAGGAGCAGAACCAGCAGCAGTCCTACGCACAGCTTCTGACCCAGGGCTTTACCGACGGCTACCTGCACTGGGAGCAGCAGCTCAACGCCCGTATGGGGCTTCAGGTTACTCCGATGGGAACCGAGGACTTGTGGCACTATCTCTGGGCTCAGTTCAATTCAACTTCTCTACCAGAGGTACCTCAATGTTTAGAGCTGAGTGATGCTGACGGCACCGCCAAGCTCAACGAAATCATCCACGACCCCATCTATTCCGTCTCCCGATTGATCCGTGGGGAGAACGGTCAGCCCAGCCATCCCAAAGCCGACCGCCAGTGGGTGCAGGTTAAAGGAAAGTTCGTCGGGGCGGTAGTGCTGGAATCCAAACCCGCTGGATTCACCACACCGGAGCACCAACTTTATTACCTCTGGCAAGCTCTAGCTCAATTCCCGGACTGCGAATGTGTCTGCGAACTCGCCGCCGCAGATCGCATGATGACCCGCGTCACTTTGCAACGGCTGACCAAGCAAAGCGTCACCGCTACGTTCCGCGCCAACCTGCTGCGGGATGTGGATGTCGCCTCTCAAATGCGGATGAAGCAGGGAGTGGAAGCCCAGGAGCGGATCTATGAGGGAGCACTCCCCATCTGGGTGAGTGGTCTGGTGCTGCTGCATCGCGATAGTCCAGAGTCACTAGCTGAAGCCTGCCAAAAGTTGACCAACGCCTTCCATCAGGGCGACTTTATCCGGGAGACCGAGATTGCCTGGCAGTTGTGGCTCAGGTCATTGCCGATTGTGAGCGACAGACTGATCGACGATGGCCGCAGGCAAATGTATCTCACCAACGAAGCCCCAGGATTAATGCCTGTGGCCTGCCCCCGCACCATCGACAACGGGGGCATCGAGCTGATCACCCGCGACGGTCAGATGCCGGTTTACCTGGACTTTGTGAATCAGCACCGGGGGATGCTGGTATTTGGGGAGACCCGCAGCGGGAAGTCGGTGCTGGCGGCGGAGATCTTCGTGTGGGCGATCGCCAACGGGATGAACGTCATCTCCCTCGACTATCCCAAACCCGATGGCACCACCACCTACACCGACCTGGTGAAGTTCTTTGGTGACCAGGGAGCCTATTTCGACATCGGCTCCGAGAGCAACAACCTGTTTCAAATTCCTGATCTTAAAGGCTTGCCCGATAACCAGCGGCAAGAGCGTTTAGACGACTACAAGGAGTTTCTGGTCAAAGCTCTCGACACCATGGTGATGGGCACCGAGACCGACAACCAGCTGGGCAAGCGAGTTCATACCGTTCTCTGGCAGGCGCTGTCCAACTTCTTCGAGACTCCCCAAATTCTGACCCGCTATGAAGCGGCGTTTGAATCAGGATTCGGCAGTCCAGAGTGGCAGCACATGCCAACGTTGGCTGACTTTGTTGAGACCGTCGCCAACCTGGATCTGGAGGTGGAATCGGCGCTGCTCAATGAAGCCGTCGCCACCATCCTGCTAGAGCTGCGGGGCTGGCTCTCCAGCCGCGTCGGCAAAGCCATCTCCCAACCCTCCACCATTCGCACCGATGCCAGGCTTACCGTCTTTGCTCTGCGCAACGTCGGCGACAACATTGAAGCGGCGGTACTTGCCCTCTCGGCTCAATCCATGGCCTTCCGCCGAGCGCTGGAGGTCTCTGATTCCCTGCTGGCGATCGATGAAAGTCCGATTTTATTCAAGTACAACGGCATCGCCCAGATCATCGGCCAGGTCTGCGCCAACGGGGCCAAGTCTGGCATACGCCCCCTGATCATCGGCCAAGACCCTGACACCATTGCTCAATCCGTCGCTGGGTCACAGATCCTGCAAAACCTCAACACCCGCCTGGTGGGGGCCATCCAGCCCAACGCGCTGCCTTCCTACCAGCGACTGTTCGGCTACGACCCCAGCCTGCTGCGGCCCAACACCGAAGAGTCCTTCCGCATCAGTCCGGGTCGGCTTTGCTCTCACTGGCTGCTCGATGCTGATGCTTGCTTAACGCCCTGTGCCCACTATCCCTCTCCCGAACTGTTGGGAGCGGTGGCCAACAATCCCAAAGAGCAGCGGGCGCGTCAGCGGGTGTTAGCCCAACACCCTAACAAGTTTGCTGGGTATGCCGCCTTTGCCAAAGACTACGTCCAGACACTCCGCAATGGCCAGTCCCTCGACACCATTGCGGCGGACACCCCTCAGTTTGAACTGATTCATTCATCGGCTGAACTGGCTACTCCCAATGGCCATCAGCCCCAATCTGCAACCCCTCGGAGGTCATCATGACAACTCAATCAAAACGCCGCCGAATCCGGTATCGCCTTATCTTGGGCACCAGCCTCAGTCTCGGTTTGCTCGGCATCAGCACGGCTCATGCCTCTTTGCAACCCGGTGGTTGGAGCCAGCAGTGGCAAGACTGGGCTATGGAGAACCTGTCTAATCCGCTGGAAGACATCCTGGCCCAAATCGAAGAGACGACGGCCTTAGCCGAAGAGGCACTTCAGAATGTCTTGGGCGATCAGTGGGAATCTCTCAAAGCCGCTCTCGGTAGCAATCTCCCTGACCTGCACCGGGTGCGAATGGACGAGGCGATGCCGATTCAAAGCATTCTCGGCACAGATCGAGCCACTCAACAGCGAGATCTGGCCAACCGCTACGACCAGGAAGTGGCTCGTTCGATGGCCTCGCCCTGGCTGGGCGACCAGGGCCAAGCCCGACTCTCCGATAAAGCTGAGCAAACATCCGCTCTACTCGACAACAGTCAGGCTCACACCCAGCAGGCGCAATCCATGGCTGAAGACGCCCAGGGCATGAACGTCACCCAAAACGTGATGAAGCAAAATGCCCAGATCCAAGCTTCCGTTGCAGCCCTGCTCCACGAGCAGACCCAGCTCACCGCTGAAAACAACACGACGCTGACACAGCTCCACCAGCTCCAGGGGATGCTGACCCAGCTTGCCGCCAACACTAGCGAAGGCATCGACGAAGTTAACCGCCGAGAGCAGGTGGCGCGCCAAATTTCGATCTCCGGCTCCGCCCAGGCTCCGATCTACATCCCCGGTGCCTTGGGTACCAGTCCTTCTGGAAACTAATGAGCCATGCTCAACGCTCTCCTACCATCATGGGTTTTTGTCCCCGCCCAAGTCACAGGCGGGGTCGGCATCATCGACGACAGTGTGCAACAGCTAGAGGCCGTGCAGCAGGCCTGGGATGCCCGCTGGGAAGACATCTTCGCTTCCTCAAGTGGGCTGTATTTGGGTATCAACCAGTTTGCCTCCATCATTCTGGTCGGAGCTTTCCTCTTCTTTGCCGTGGGCTGGGTCAAAGAAGCCATTGAACGAGGTATCTTCCCCGCCCTGCCCAACGTGCTCTGGGTGCTGACCATTGCGGTGCTGCTCTTTAACAATGGAGCTCTCCTGGGTTCCGCTACCCTCGGCATCCGCAACCTGATCAACGCTCAAACTCAAACCGTGCTTCAGGTTCAGGTGGGTGAAGTATCGATGCTCGAAGCCCTCAACGATGTCATCCTGTCCCAGCAGGCTAAGGCCGTCATTCAGCAAGAGTACGCCGCCTGTGATGCCCAAACGGGTCAGGACCAGGTGGACTGTTTCGTTCGAGCCGGGGAACGCGCCCAACAACGGCTGGAAGCAGAATACCGTTCCCGAGGCTTTTGGAGTGCCGGACTACAACGGCTCTGGGGACGAGTCCAGCAGATCAGCCAGCAGGTCGAGCAGGTCTACCAGTCTGGCGAGGCTCCTGTAGGCGGTAATCCTCTGGCGGACATCCTGGTGGGAACCGTGCTGCAAACCGGCAGTCAGGCGCTGGCAGAGCAGTTTCTCAAGGGCTGGCAATGGGCCTTTGCTAACCTGCTGGAAATGGCCATGCTGCTGACCGGGTTGATTGGCCCCATTGCCGTCGCGGGTTCCGTTGTGCCGCTTCAGGGCCGGCCCCTGTGGTCCTGGCTAGTGGGCTTTTTCAGCCTGGGGATGGCTAAGTTTTCCTACAACGTCATCGTGGGGCTGGCTGCAACAGTAGTCGTAGCCGCCGACGCCCAGACCTCCAGCGACTTTGGCTTTCTGTTACTGATCAGCATCCTGGCTCCCGTTCTGGCTCTGGCCATTGCCGGAGGGGCTGGGATGGCGGTCTTTCGCGGTGTCTCCGGTGGGGTGACCCGACTGATTGCGGTCGGCACCTCTGCTATTCCCATTCCGAGGTAAGTGATGGAACTGCTTGAAGTTAGCCGTAAGGTGAAACGGCCTCGTATCCATTCCAGCGACATTCTGTCCCTGGCCTTTGCGGGGTTGTCGGTGGGGGTAGTGATCTTCGCGTTGTCTCTGATGTGGTTAGCGGTATCAGTGTCGCGGCTGGCGAACCAAAAGCCGCCGACTCTAGTGCAGCAGGTGGATGGTCGTGCCTTCTCGGTGCGTCCTGCCGACTACCGTCACCGGGAACCGGAGGTGATTCGTCAGGTGGCGTCGGGCTGGGGGACTAACTTGTCAGTAAAAAGACTATTAACTTTGGCAATCGTCTCTTATGAAGAGGCTTTTGTCAGAGCGTTTTTAAGCTTTCCTAAGGCCTTTTTCTCTATTACCCGTGCTCGCTCGCTGCTAATATTAAAGATTTGACCAATTTCGCTCAAAGTCTTCTCGCGCCCGTCAGCTAAACCATAACGCAGCTTCAAAACATCTCTTTCTCGGATAGAAAGAATCTTTGAATCTTTTAGCAAAAAGTCTGCTTCTACTTTAGAAAGCTTTTCGCTAGGACCAACTGAAAACTCACTCGGCAAGGTAATACCTAGACGTGTCTGCAATACTTCAAAAAGCTCATCTGCGCTCTTGCCACCAAAATTCTTGAGTTCCAACAAATCTTCTTGACTGAAGTCTAGCAAGTCAGATACATTATCTATTTTTGCATTCTTCAACACTGTGTAAGTGCGAACTGACAATCGAAGTTCTTCTATAGGGATTTCATTATTTAGATTTATATCTGAAAGACTTTCTTCAGATAGACTCTCATGATAGTCTGACCCTAATAAGCTGCCAGGATCTTGCAATTTTGAATCGAATTCAGCATCAAAGTCTCCCCAGTTAATCGCAAAATGGCGTAACGATTCAGCTACTTCCTGATTGGATTTATGGCCAAAACCTTTAATGCTGAGCAAGTCTTCCGGGGTAAAAGTTGCCAAATTTGCTACACTATGGATGTTAGCGCGCTTAAGGCAATTATAAGCACGTACTGATAGTCTTAACTCCTCAATTGGAATCTCAGCATACTGATTAGGTATATCTAGAGATTTTTGTTCAAACGGAGGAAGTTCGGTTTCAGATGAAATGGGTGTTTCTATAAATGGCAGTGGTCTTGGTCGCCATGTTGTTGCTCGAACAGTTTTTATAATATTTGGCAAACAAGATTTGAGCTTTTGTCTTATTTGTCCAGTTCCGCTAGCTTCAAGAATCTCATATCCTCGTAACAAGGAGGGGATTTCCTGTTCCTGTTTTACTAACAATATTTTGGGGATTATGTGATCAAATAGTTTTTCAATAGCAATACTGATGCCAATTGATACAAAAGTCTCTGCTGAAGTTGTTGGCGTGATGCGATAGATGGCAAATGGAGTAGAGCGTACAGTTTGACAGTGACTACAGGTTAAAAGCTGATAGCCATCTGCAACGGTTAACTCATCAAAATAGTAAAACTCTAAATCGCTAAATCGGCTGAAGATTTCCTCAAAGGCACCTCGCACTTCATCACACTCAGATTGGCAAAAGCTAGAATGCTTGGTGTCCAATCCATCAGAAATGTGGCAGTGAATCGTTTGCTGTCCCCACTGCTGAGAACAGGGATGTTGTTCACGGAAGGAGCAAACGCGATTTCCAAAAATGCAGAAGCGGTTTAGCCAATCACGTTCTGGAGGGACATCTAGCCAGTGAGGAAGTCTTTTCCCTAACTCCTTCTTAAGAGTTATATCACCTGAAAACTCGACTATCTCAACGCCTTGTAGACAAGCCGGCAACGGCAGGTGTTGGTTGCTACTGTGACACAACAAGAGCGTTGGACGATTAAAGGCAATGGCAATGCCGAGTTCGATGAAGACGTTGCGTGGAAGATGCCAGTATCCTTGATTGTCTTGCCAGCTAGAGATGTCGTAGATGCCGTAGCGAGAGTTAGCAATCAGTTCAACCACCTTGTCGCGGAGAGGCTGAGTAGGATCAAAATGCTCAGCAGCGTACCAGGGTTCCAGACTGAATTTGGGCAAGGTGGTCGCACAGGCACTTTTGAGGTCCTCACTCCACTCAGCGCCGAGTGAATAAGCTACAAAGCACTTTTGATAACTATAATTTGTATACTCTGCTTGAATATTTGCTAATTGCTTCATCACCAAAACTAGAAAAGACTTTATTATTTTGAACGAGGCCTAGCAGCATTCACTCTAATTTCTCGACCCATCCACTCGGCACTGTCTAAAGCTTCAATAGCAGCATCAGCATCTGATGAACGTTCCATTTCTACAAAGGCAAATCCTCTACTGCGTCCTGTTTCTCTATCTTTAGGAAGTGATACTTTCCAAACCTTTCCATATGCAGAAAACACTTCTTTTACATCTCCCTCTGTTGCATCGAAGGATAAATTACCGACATAAATAGTCTTTCGTTGAGAACTTGGACTAGTGTTTCCATGAGATGGAGTTGCCTGAGAAGCTAGCATCTGTTTTAGTTTGTCAAATTCATCAGCCCACTTTGGATCAGGAGTTACCTGCGCCTGAATATCTTGTTGACCTTTGCGTTCTCTAGCAAAATTTACCTTTAGGGTGCGCCCTATCCATTCAGCTTCATCTAAAGCTTCAACAGCAGCTTCAGCTTCCGGCACTGTAGTCATTTCTACAAATGCAAATCCACGCGGACGTCCGGTTTCCTTATCGGTAGGCAAGTGTATTCGCTTTACTGAACCGTAATCCTCAAACACCATCTTGAGATCTTCTTCCGTTGCACTATAAGCCAAGTTGCCAACGTAGATCGTTTGGCTAGGTTCTGCCTTTTGAGATGTGATATTATTTTTAGAGGTTTCAGAAGAGATGTTTTCGTCAGAAGAATTAGGCGATTTTTGTGAATCATTCTTCTTATCGTATTCAGATCTGGCATATATCAAGTCCTCAGCTCTTGCCTTTCTAACTGCCATCTCTTTCCCCATCCATTCTGCACCATCTAACGCCTCAGCAGCAGCTTCAGCTTCTGAAACCTCTTTCATTTCTATAAGAGCTAGATTGAGATTCTGATTTGTATCTGGGTTAATGGGCAAATGAATCTGCACAACTTCTCCCCATTCTTGTAAAATTTCTTGAATCTGTTCAATTGTTGCTTTAGAGGATAAACCCTCTATGTAGATCATCCGTTCAATAGGGGTCTCCCCTAATTCTTCATCCGCCTCTGTAGATTCTGTAGGTTCTATTTCTCCATAAACATTGATAGTTGTGTCAATAAAAGGAAGTGCTCTCGGCTTCCATGATGCATTGCGAACCTTCTTTAAAACTTTTGGCATAAAGTACTTTAAGCTTTTTTTTCGCTCTTTATCGCTTTGAACAACGAATACTTCATAGCCAGCTAGGAGAGTAGGAATAAACTGCAAGTCTTCAGTGATTATAATTTTGGGGATCTTATATTCAAATTGTGTTTCCAAAGCAAGGCTCATTCCTATAGAGATGAATGCTTCAGCAGGAGTATGAGAATTAATACGGTAGATGGCAAAGGGCGCAGAACGAGTCATCTGGCAATGGCTACAAAGTAAAAAGCTATAACCTTCATTTAAAGAAAGAGAGTCTAAATAAGTATATGCCACATCTCCAAATCGCTCTAAGACATCTTCAACAACATCGCGAAAATCAGAACGATTAGGGTCTACTCCATCTGCAACTGTACAATTCAATTCTTTTTTACCAAACTGCTCAGCCTTGGGATGTAACTCTCTGTAACTACATCGCTGCTTACCAAAGCTGCAGTAGCGGTTCCACCAAGCAGTTTCAGGTACTGCATTAACCCATTTCGCAGCATGCTTAGAGAGACTTTGCTTAAGGGTTTTTGTACCACTAAATTCTAAAATTTGATCACTAAGGCTCTGTAAACCCTTTGATAAGGGAAGTTCCTGATTGCTTTTGTGCCTTAGTAATAAAATGGGACGGTTTAAGGCGATCGCAATCCCCAGTTCAATCATGACGTTACGCGGCATTTGCCAAGGGCTATTCTGATCTTTCCGCAAATACGAAATGTCATAGATTCCATAACGAGCGTTTGCAATTAGTTCTATTGCCTTCTGCCGTAAGGGAATGTCCGCTGCAAAATGCTTGCGCGCATAATCTGTTTCTAGCTCGCATTCTGGTTGTTCCAATACTTCTTCACAGGCACTCAATAAGTCATCACGCCAGTATGCTCGTTCACTGTAGGCAATGAAGCACTTCTGCCTTGCATAAGTCTGATATCTAGGCTGCAGCCCCTTAATCCCACTCTCATTCACTGTTTCAACCTCCGTTAACATCGTGAAGATGAGTTTTAGTTAGCTCTTGAATCTCTGCAGCATGCTGATTGATAAAGTAGTCAAAAAATTGCTTGACAGTCCTATCTAATACAGCACTATAGGATTGAGCCCTATCCCCTGCCTGAAGCAGATCTTGCAACCTTTGGTCGAGAGCTTGAGTCTGCATTACTTGGGTAAAGTTCAATTGCTGATCTAAGACATCTAAGAAATGGGATATCTCTAGTCTTTGTGATATACCTTCCCATAAGTAGCTCAATAGTAGTTGCTCAAATCTTTGGCTAATTTCTCGACGGATATCTATAGCAACGGGTAGGAATTTATATGAAATACTAGCTTCTCCTAGCTGGCTTAAAACCCAAGTAAACAGTTCATCCGGCATCATTCCAACAAGTCGAGTCGGAATCTGTTCTGATTTTTCAAAGGTTGCTTGCCAGACCAAATCTACGATCCGCTTATCATTCAAATGTCTTTCTGCCAACCAACTGCGTGTCTGTTCCAACGCTTCAAGACTTTTGCTATCGTCATCTCGTAAAAACAAGATTGGTAGCTCGCTGCCGACCACACATTGAATGAGCGCCTCCTGAAGTGCCTCACGCCTAGGTGTGTTCCGTAACAGTGCAATGTCCATTCGACATAGCCAACCATTTTCAATAATTACAGGCTCTAGCTCTGCAATGTGGGAGTACAAGATTTTATTTACATGGCTCTGTTCTAAAAGCTCTTGAGAAACATGTTCAGCCTGAATGGAGAAATAGCGATCAGGATGACTGGGCAACATGAGTGTTCCTACAGCAGATCGAGCAACCCGTTGAGTCAAGATTTTGCTTTGGCTCTGGTATTTTGTCAGGAAGCTGCGCAGTCGGTCTTCAGCATCGATATTCTGTAACCATGTAGCAAGCGTCTCTTCTTGACCCAACTTGTTACGCAGCTTTTCTAACAGCTGATCAAAAACAAACCGCTCATTCTCTTTAAGTGAATCTAGAATCTCATCTAGCACGCGAAAAATAGTCTGTTCTAGCCGTAATTCCTGCTCTTCCTTTGCCTGATGAAATGCTTTCAGTAAGCGATCTAGTACTTCTCCCATGACCTGCTTAAATGGGAGATGATTGATTTCTGTCTTACTAAACTCTCCGGACTCAATACTGGGACAGATTAGATGCAAAAAGACAATGGCTGGAGTTTCTTCATCAATGCCGTATACGTCGAGAAACTCGCGCAATCCGATTACTGCTCGGTCAGTTTGCATTGGGGCAAGCAATCTACGGCGCAGAAAAGGGTCGTCGTATGTAGGGCTAAAGTTGATCGCTGTCCAGATCTCTCGTGACCCTTCCTGAAGAGGCGCAATCGCGACTTCTATCACGAATGGAATACTCGGCTCATCTCCTACATCTCTAGAGATATCGTAGAAAATATCCCCATCCAAAAAGAATATTTCGGCAAGGGTGTGGCTAATACGTTCTTTGCCAATAAAACCTAACTGCAGGGAGTCAAATGGTGGGTTCAGTTTACACATCAACTGGTGAAGCTTTTTAGAATCTGCTGCCTCAAAATCCTCAACAGCAAGACTTTCCTTGCCAAATTCCTCTAGCAGCTTTGTTGTCAGCTCTTTAGCACCGCTAGCACCTACACTGGTATCAGCAAAGTTGCCAAAGCAAGCGCTAATCGACTCAACCAAGAGTATATTTTCTGCTGAGGCTTCATTCTGCTTACGATGAAGTGCCCCCAGCAAATCCTGAAAAGCCGTCAGAGAATACCACTGTATTGGGGCGACTCCACGAAACTTAGTCATCCAGTCCGTGTTCTCTTCATAGCTAACCGACCATTCCTCGTCCTCGACTTCTATATTCCAATGAAATTCAACGTGAGGGTTGCAAAGACGATACTGCTTAGCTAAGCGCTGAATTTCCGCCAGCGTGCGAGGTTTCTCTTGCTCAAAATAGTCTAAAGCAACTCGAACTGTGGTGCCTTCAGTTTGTCGATGTAGTTTCTCTGCGCACTCGAGCTGTATAACTTGCTCGGTTGTGTCCACCAAATAGGTCGGTAGATATTCTTTACCGTCACAAATAATGGACAGCGGCTTTTGATCTGGACTCCAGTCGCTAGCCACTCGATTGCGCAACGCATAAGGAATGCCTAAGAGAGTTTTGAGCGCATTACCCAGTGCTCCTCGCGTGAGGCCCTTGATAAACGCTTTACGGGAAGTATATTGGCGGGTTGCAAAAATTTCAGGAATCAGGTTAGCTGGAAATACTGAGCGGTTACTCACCTGAACGAAGAGCTGCTTAGCCGCATATTCAATTCTCATCTTCAAGATTGGATGTTGCTCTAGATCCTCGCGCCAAAGGCCTTCGTCAGCATCCAATGCATTATCAATCAGCTCTTTGAGGATATAAAAATCCCATTCATGTGCCGGGCGACCAGTGGTTCGACGTAAGCCCTCTAACCGCACAAAGTCAAATTCACGATTGAATGAGAATGCCTCTGCCATATTCTCCCCTACTAAGCATATCGGTCAAAAAAAGCTTGATGCTGGGAAACGACGTCTTGCTGCAAAGTAACAAAATTTGGGAACTGATACATTCCCATACCCCGCAAATCGAGCGGCACCTCTCGGTTCGACCGATGCATCATCAAAAATGGCCGATTTAGGCCAATACTGATGCCCAAGGCCAGAAAGGTAAAGGGTGAGCATTCCTCATCAACTCGGTAAATAGCAAAGCGAGAAGCCTGAATCGACTTAACTAACTGCTCCAGTGCCCAACCAGAGCTTTCCGGACTGTTCAGCGAGTTGGAGAGAGAAACCATTTCCAGACGAGAATATTTCGGCTCGACGGCCTCTGCAATGCTGCCTTCAAAATCCTCATCTTCAATCAGTCCACCACCAGCAATCAGATAGACTGACTGGCTGCCAGGCTGAGGCAAATTGCTGACAAAATGAACAACGCCAAAATCATATTCCTCGATTTGCCCGGATAACTCTCTCCGCATCGTCCGGAATAAGCCACCTTTCACATAACGGCTGAGGCCTTGCAAGATATCTGGAACTTGCGCCTCATAATGCTGGATTAAAAAGAACGGAGTCCCTAGCCCAATCGCAATTCCGAGTTCTAAATAGACATTTCGGTTGTCGGAAGGGGGAAGCAAAAACATGCTGAAGCGAGTCGTAAAAAGCTTCTCGCAAATGCCACATAACCGAAATCCACCCAGTAAGGTATCTCCAGAAAAATAAGGTTCAACGAGTTGCTGAGTATTTTCTAGCAGCACTGCTGTTAATGCCTGACGCCAGTCAGGCAAAATATCAGGCGTTAATCCATGAGAAACAAAATAATGGTCTGGGTCAGGTTGCAGCAGGCGTCCCTTGCATAAACCCCTTCCAAAAAGCTCAGGAAGGGGTTGTAATCTCGCTCGGATAACTTGTACCGTTTGTTCGGCATCAACCAAACCGACTGCACTCATCTCCTGGCTGAGGTCAACCGCCAATTCATGCTGTCCTGCATCGTAGACCTCTATTTGTGCCTGAGGCGACAGTTTCCGCTCCACAACGTCTGCAAAATAGGCCTTGAGTCTCTCTTCGCTTTCTCCAATTTCTTGAACAAATTCTGCTCTTTGCTCCAGAAGGTCGTAGGCAATCGCCAACTCTGGTACACTTTGTTGCTCTCTCAAAACTCGCTGATAACAATCCAGAAAATCGCCAATAATTTCTGCAACGGTTAAGTTTTGCTGCTGACTCAGAAGAGAAAAAACTGGCTGCGGGCTCAGATGCAATCTCCAAGCATCTTGCAGTGCTGTCTCATCTAAGGGGGCTCTATTCAAAATCGCTCCCCCAATCTGTTCGACGACTACAGAATGTTGAAAAAACTCATCGACTCCCAATGCTTGTCTCTTCGGATATTTCTTAAAGTAAAGCTCCAAAGATTTCTTTAGAGCATCCTGCAATCTCTCTTGGAAATTAGGCTCTATAAAACCTGCCCGTTTTAGCGCCTTTCCAAAAATTGTGTTTTCCAGGAAAGGCGCTTGATGAGTCAGGATATCTGTTGCAAGGTTGGTGGCTATTCCTGCCGCCAGTGCGCTTGCAGCAAAGGATTCGGGAAGGGGCATCAGAAAATCAAGCTAGAGAGAGGTGGAGAGGATTCTTGCCTGCCATCATAGCTTAGGTGCCTAATCAGACGCTTCTTTTAGTCGCTACCCGAAGGTTAAAAGAGAATAAAGGTTGTGCCTGTCTTGCTCATAGGAGCCTCGCATAGACCCCTATGAGCAAGACAGGCATGCATAAACTCCTCAGTTTCCTCTTATCTGCCGATACCGGAGCAAGTAGCTAAACACCTCTCCCTGCTCCGGGGTAATCAAAATCCCCGACTCCGGTATCGTGAACTGGCGGCTCCACTCCCGCTGCTCCGCATACCTCAGCAAATGCAGGTGGTTAATCGCTCCTTGCACCCCCTCCGGCGACCCAATCACCAGATGGCGCAACCGCTCGCGCCCCGGCTGACTCTCCGAATTGGCAAGCAGTAGCGGATTCGTCGCCTCGCCCCGACGAGCAGACGACAGCAGATATGGCAAACACAACATGAGGGTTTCCTCCAAGAAACGGATGGGTAGGAAACCCAAAACTTGGCCACTCCCAGACAATATGCGGTTCGGAGCGGCCACGAGTAAAATGCTACTCAGCGCCCGAGACTGCTTGCTCAGCCTTGGGGGTCAGCCGCTGGTTGGTGTCCCCACACCTTCCAGTGGCGTTTGACCAAATTTTGGGAATCAAGCTGCACGCACACAGCTCTAAGTCAGAAATTTAGCCTATTGCGATCGCCTAAGCAAGTCAAAATTGCTACAGAGTGCATCTCCGTCTTGAACCTTAATAATGCCGGGGGAAGCCTTGAGAGGCAGCCGTCACTCCTTTACAGTCAGCAGTTACACTACGGTATTGCTGTGGGACGGCGTTACTGTGCGATGGTCAAAGACCGGCAGGCCAACGCACAATAGCCCTGTCACCCATCTCACCTCTACGGTGAGGCGTCAATGATTGAGTGCGATCGCTCACTGGTTTAGATTGCGACCCAACAATGCCAATGCGAGGGCTCACACGCTTAATGTGTCTATGGTTTGCTTTAGTGTCATAGAGCAACTTCGAATCTGCAGCCGTCACAATCTTAATTGCACGCCTCACAGTCTTAATGCGACGGCTCACATTCTTAATGTGTCTATGGTTTGCCTTAATGTCATAGAGCATGTTCGAATCTGCAGGGCTCACATTCGCATAGGCTCAATTCACATTGGCATTGTCATTGCTGCACATCAATCATTCAGCGCTGACATTGAGCCCGCAACGCCAAAACCCTTTCTGGTCTGAGGGCGACCTTTATCAGCACTTTATCAAAATCGTTAGTCTCAGGTTGCAACTGGGCAATCTTGGCAACAGATGAGACAAATCGACGCTACCGCCCCAAACGTCGCCCTGACTCGTCTGTTCCAGAACTACTCGTCACTGTTCCATCATCTGCTCTACGCCTGAATCTCTCAGGCAGGCGGACTGTTCGTGTCCAGCTACAAATCTACCAATTAGGTTTAACTTCTATGGCTGTTGTCAATATTGCTCGTCGTCTATCTGTAAAAACCGTTAGAGCCGATATCGATTCCCTCAATGCCCTCGGCACCGTCGAGGGCTACGCGCCTGTGCGAGCCGACTCTGCTCCCGAGGCCCTCAAAACCAGCTATGCCAACATGCTGGCTACGCAGCAAAAAGAAACTGAGCTGCAGGCCATGATGAAAGCCGCTAGCGACACCGCCCGCCAGGCCGAGTGGGAGTTTCACAACGCCATTCTGTCGATGAAAGAAGCCGTTCGCGCCCAGTTTGGCCCCGACAGCAACGCTGCCCAGGCGATTGGCTACAAGAAAAAGTCGGAACGCAAGCGTCCTCGTCGCACAGTTAAAGCAGAGGCGATGTAAGCCCCTGTAAAACTAAACCCTCCAGGCTCGTAAGCAAAACTTACGGGCCTTTTCAATTGCCTGCAACATGGCCAGTGCGGCCCACCAGGCGCTAGAGCGATTCGAGCAGCACCACGGCGACATTGATACATACCTGGCCACTCGCCTGGGCTATGGTTCCGTTTCTGAACTGCACCAGTACTTCAGCGCTGAACAGGTCGATGCCTCAGCCCTGGCGATCAGCAATATCGAGCAGGGTGCAGGCTTCATCACGGGCGACCAGACCGGTATCGGCAAAGGCCGCATTTGTGCCAGCATCATGCGCTATGCCCAGCAGCAGGGAAAGATTGCGCTGTTTATCACTAAGGACAAGCCCCTCTACGCCGACATGATGCGCGATGTGGGCGACATTGGAATGCGGCGGTTTTCGCCCTTCATCACTGATAGCGGCACCGAGATTCCTTTGGCCAATGGCGCGGCACTGAAAACCGCAGGAGCCGCTAAGCAGCAGGCGGAAATGCAGGCGATGATTCAGCGGAGGAATTTGGGCCGCTACAGTGCCGTGTTTACCACCTACAGCCAGCTTCAGACGGTGGGAAAGAAAGAACCGCTGCGACGGACGTTTCTGAGACGGATGGCTCCCAACGCTATCTTGATTCTCGATGAGGCCCATCAGGCGGGGGGCAGCAAGGGGGGATGGAAAGAAGCCGGGCCACCCAATCGGGCCGACTTTGTCCGCGAGTTGATCGACCTGTCTTCGGGAGTGTTTTACTCGTCGGCGACCTACGCCAAACGGGCCGATGTGATGGATCTCTACGCCCGGCGCACCGACCTGCGGCTGGGCGTCAGCAGCAGGTCGGCGCTGGAGACCATTCTCACCCGTGGGGGTGTGCCACTTCAGCAGATCGTCGCCAGCAAGTTTGTGGCCTCAGGGCAAATGCTACGGCGGGAGCGCTCCTATGAGGGCATCTCGTTTCAGGCCAAGACCGTCCCCGTTGACCGGGAGGTAGCCGATGACTTCTCGGCGGCGATGCGGGCGATTAAGGATTTTGATCGGGCCAAGCAGAAGGCGGTGAAGGCGATTGGTAATGAGGCCAAGGCGGAGGCTAAAGCCTTAGGAGAAGATGGGGCAATTGGCGAGGTGGGAGCCAGGAGCACCAACTTCACCTCGCTGATGCACAACTGCATTGAGCAGGGGCTGCTGGCCCAAAAGGCAGATGCGACGGTGGAGGAAGCCATTGCGGCCCTGAATCGGGGTGAAAAGCCCGTGATTACGGTGGCCAACACTATGGGCAGCTTCATCGAGGCCCACGCAGAGTCTCAGAATTTATCGCCGGGGGAGGCCATGAACCTCTCTTTTGGGGATCTGCTGGAGCGGTATCTGGAGCGATCCAGAGATGTGGTGGTGATAGATTACCGGGGCCACTCCACCCGGCTGCGACTCAGCGATGATCAACTCGGAGCCGAGGCGGTTCTGGCCTATGAAGAAGCCCTGGACTGTATTCGCGAGAGTGATTTCACCAGCATTCCCATCAGCCCAATCGACTACATTGAGCAGCAGCTAGAGCGATCGGGATACCGGGTTACCGAAGTTACGGGGCGCAAGTCAGGGATTGAGTATGGGGCCGATGGATCCATGGCCTACAAAGTGCGGCTGGGGGAGGAGACTACCGCCAAGGGTAAGATCGATGCGGTAGCCCGGTTCAATGCGGGGGATGCCGATGTCATTTTGCTCAACTGCTCGGGCTCGACCGGCATCTCGCTGCACGCTTCGGAGAAATTTGCTGACCAGCGGCCTCGACACATGATTGTGGCCCAGGCGGAACGAGACATCAATGTGTTCATGCAGATGCTGGGCCGGGTACATCGTACCGGGCAGGTAGCGCTGCCTGCCTACACCTTATTGATGGGTGACCTTCCAGCCGAAAAGCGACCGGGAGCAATCCTCTGTCGCAAGATGGCGAGTCTCAATGCCAACACCACAGCAGCGCGGGAGACCGACATCTCGCTGAACACCGTGGTGGATTTTATGAATCCCTACGGGGAGCAGGTGGTGACGGAGTTGCTGGCCGATGACCCGGAGCTGAATGCCAAGCTGGATTTCCCTGCCGCCCAGGGGGATAGCGGTGCTTCAGATATTGCCCTGATTAAGAAGATGACCGGGCGGATTCCACTGCTGCCCATTGCTGAACAAGAAGCGGTCTACAGCCTGATCGAGTCGGAGTACTGCGACCTGGTGGATCAGGCGCGGGCGATGGGAGAGAACATTCTAGAGGCGGATCAGCTGGATTTAGAGGCCAGGCCCCTGGCGCGGATGGAGGTAATGGCCGATGACAGCGAAACGGCCAGCGAGTTCACCGGGCCAGTGTATCTGGAGTTGGTGGAGGCAAAGAGTGAGAGCAAGCCGCTGACCCAGCTCCAGGCGATCAATGCCGTGCGGGAGTCGGTAGGGTTAGCGGAGGTGGCGTCGGTAGAGGCTCACGACCCGGATGATTTGGCTGTACGGGCCAAGCAGCAGGTGGCGGCGACCATTACTGAGTTGGAAGCGGCAACCAATCGCTACCGGCAGGTGGCGATCGCCCAAAAGCAAGACAGCAAATCCATTGAGAAGCTGAGCGATCGCATCGAGCAGCAGCTTATGCATGTATCCAGTACGCTCGAAACCTTTGTGCCAGGGACACCGATCCGGCTGGTGACACCAGCCAGCAAGACGATTCTCTATGGCGTAGTGGCTGGGGCCGATGCCAAGAAGCGCTCGGGGAGTCCGGCAGCACCGAACCGCTGGAAGCTTCGGATTTTGGTGGCTGATTCCGCTCGACAGATTACGGTGCCCTTGTCGAAGTTCAACACCGGTCGGTCTGGGGCGATCGATGCCACGGTGCAGACCGAAGACTGGTTTGGCAACAGCGTTTACTCGCTGTTCGACATGCAACAGGAAGCCGGGCGAGTCAACCGGCAGATCTTCACCGGCAATCTGATCAAGGCGTTTGAGAAGTACTCTAACGGCAAGCTGGTGAACTACACCGACTACCGGGGCGAGGTCTGCCAGGGGCTGATCATGCCTAAGGGCTTCGATATTGAGTCGGAGCTGACGAAGGAGCCGGTGGCCTTGAATGAGCCCCAGCAGGTGTTGCGGTTCTTGACGGAGCTGACGAACCGGCAGGGGACGGTAAAGACCCTGGATGAACTGTTGCTGCTGAAGCCTCAGCAGGCGGGGGAGGGGTTCATTCTGCAAGCGCCGAAGTCGAAGGAGGCGGGCGGGCGCTACTACCTGGATGAAGACCTGATTGCGGCGGCGGGGTCCGATTTTTACTCGGTGGCCGATCGCATGGAGGTGGTCATTCCCCCAGAGCGGTTGGAGCGGGTGCTAGGAGTGGTGATGCACCAGCGAAACTACACCCTGGCGGCGTTTGAGTTTAAGGAGGTGGCGCGGCAGTTGATGGGGGTGTCGTTGCCGACGCTGGAGAAGGTGGAGATCCAGGAGGTGAAGCCGCCGGTTGTTTCTCAGCCGGTGGCTCAACCCAGGCCAGAGCTAGCCGTGGAAAGGCCTGGGGTCGAAACTCCTGTATCCCCAGCCGTGCCCAATCTGCCCCCCATCGGCCAACTGGAGAAGCGAATTCTGCGGTTTTTGAGGAATGCCGGGATTGAGCAGGAGGTAATGAACTCCCAAGAGTTTCACCAGCGGATTGAGAATGAGTCCTTTATTCCGCTGGTGGTGGAGCGCCAGGGGGATGAGCTGTATCTGACCCATTACCTGACCCAGAACGGGGATATGTTCATCGACTCGGAGATGGTGTTTCGGGTGCGGGGCGAGGGGCACATCGAGTTTAAGGAGACGGCGGTGCAGAGTCTGCGGGGTGGGGAATCGCGGATTCCAGATCG
>NZ_JADEWX010000298.1 GCF_015207395.1 Nodosilinea sp. LEGE 07088 | reverse complement strand
CCTAGCCTTGAGGTTTATGAGCAACAGTACAAGGCACGGACGCTAAAGCACCTTCAGAGGAAGGCTCAAGCTTTAGGCTTTGAACTCGTGCCTCAGCCCGCTGCCCATGCGGATGTTTCTTAGGAGATGGCAAAATTTCGGTTAAACCCTTAGAACACTCGACTCCTTGAGGAATTTGCCCGCTATGGTGTCCGTCACGCCACCTCAAGTCCATCGATGGACCCGCCATGAATACCATCGGCTGGCCGAACTCGGTTTTTTTGAGGGCAGACGAGTGGAACTCATAGAAGGTCAGGTGATCGATATGGCCGCGATGAGAAGCCCCCATGCTGTGGCCATAGACTTGGTAGATGCCGCCCTAAAAACTGTGTTTGGCAGTGGGTATTACATTCGTCAGCAGAAACCGTTTGTGGTGAGTGATATTTCGGAACCAGAGCCAGATGTGGCCGTAGTACAGGGTTCGATACGTGACTACACCGATGCTCATCCGACAGCAGCAGCATTGCTCGTGGAAGTAGCGGATACGTCCGTCAGCTATGACCGTAAGTTTAAGGGCAGTCTATACGCTAAGGCTGGAGTTGCAGAGTACTGGATTGTGAATCTGGTTAAGCGCCAGCTAGAGGTTTATCGGCAACCTGTTGTGGATGACCAGGCAACCTACGGGTGGCACTATGCCAAAGTCTCAACCTATCAGTCTGGTCAATCTATTGCTCCATTGAATGCACAGCGGGTAGCGGTTGAAAACTTACTGCCATAGTAGGGCAAAAAGCCATGGCGCTCTATCCACCGACTTCCGAGCTGTTTGACAACTGGATCAACAATAAACCCGAAAGCAAGCTGGAGTTGATTGACGGTCAGCTGGTTGTAGGCAATTCTCTGACCGGGAGTCGGCTCTTGCTGAGGCAGATTCTGCAGGGCTGGAGGGCCGATGCTGCCGTTGCCCTTGCCCCCACCGAAACCTGGTTCCAGGCCATTGCCGCAGGCTATGACCTCACTCTGCCGCAAACCGATTCTTACCTTGAAATACTTAACCATCTAGGGGATCAACTTGCTGACGTTGAGTTCGTTGCGGAAGATTTACAGGCCGGTCGGGCCGAGATCACCTGGGCGCATCACCGCATTCAGCAGCAGTTGACAATGGATTCCTTTCGACTGGCGAATCAGGTCGGGTGCGAATCTCTGGGGCGAGATTTTGTCATGCGTCTGGGCGATAACGGCTTCACGCCGGATCTGATCGTTTACAAAAGCCAGGGGCTCAATCAGCTCTTTTCCTATTTCCTGAGTGGCCCGGCAGAGTTGGTGATTGAAATTTTGATGCCGGGGCATAAAGCGGCTGATCGCAGCACCAAATTCGACTATTACCAGGCGGCAGGCGTTCCAGACTATTGGCTCGTTGATTCCGAGAGTCAGCAGGTTGAGTTCTACCGACTCGTAGACAGTCAGTATCAACGCCATCAGCCCGACAGCGACGGTCACTATCGCCCCAGCAGCATTCCTGGGTTAGCCTTTCGACCCGATGCCCTCTGGCAAGAGGATGAGGATTACAATCCCCTGGAACCCAAGACATTTAAGGTAGAGCAGTCGGTGGAAGGCTTGCAGCGATCGCAGGCCGAAGCAGGCCCTCAGTGGGGCTCCCTACTGTTTATTCCCAATATCCAGCCGTCACCCGTGCCTATCTCCTTTGAGGCCTACATTAGCTGGTGCCCGAGAGCCAAGTTTGAGTTTATAGCAGGCAAACCGCTGATCAACTCGACCCCAGGCACCCGCAATGTTTTAGCCATGCTGCTCATGACCATTGGCCTGGAGAGTGCGGTCAAACTGTTGCCACCCCAAGCCTGGATTGAGGGATTGCGCCAGCGGCTGGAGTGGGAACAGCACGATGGGGAGCGCAAAGCCGAATGGTGGCGGCTGGCCCGTCAGGCCGCAGAGCGACTGCGAACCCACTTCGACCTTGGGCGACTGGGGGTGATCGGCGACCTGACGATGCCTCAACCGTTGAACTACTGGTCAGACATTACCCTGGTCTACTGGGAAAAGTTTGAGGAGTCGTGGAAAGCGTTCGATGTGTTGCGAGACATTGACCCAGATTTCCGCATCGACCTGCTTGAGTTTCAGCCGGAGTGGCTCACGGCGGATCAGCTCTGGCAAATTGAGCGGCATTTAGTCGAATTATGACTAATCAGGACGGTACCGCGTCGGAGTCCCCTGTTCGGTAAAGGCCCAGATGTCGCCCTTGCGCTGGGGGCCATAGCTGATGTGGATGGGGCGATCTGCTCCATAGAAGTAGAGCGAATCAATCACCGGGTCAATTTTAAAGAAGCCTGCGCTGTGCGTATGGACAGGATGAAGAAAGCTCAGTGCTAGATGCCCCCTCTGGCTAACCAATGCCAAAAGACCTGCCCTACTACGCCAAGAAGTTTGCAACGCTGAATGTCAACCGGCACCGAGAGCGAGGGGCTGCGCCCCACAAGCCTGTGCTCTTAATTTCGATGATTGAGTTAATTGAGCAGGGCAAGATGCGGCTGAATCAGGTGCCGCTGTCGCCAGAGCTGATTTCGACGTTTTTGAAGTACTGGCGCAGTCTGGTGAAAACCGACCACCGCGCCGATATCTTGCTGCCGTTTGTGCATTTGACGGGCGATAAGTTTTGGCACCTGGCGTTTTACCCCGACAGCGAAACGGCGACGGCGACGGGGCTGGGCCGCAAGGGGGTGACGGCGGTGCGGCGGATGGTGCAGTATGCGTGGCTAGACCCGGAGCTATTTGCAATTTTGCAAGACCCAGGGCAGCGGGTAATTTTGCTGCGGGTGCTGATCGATAGCTGGTTTGCGGGGCGCTCCTCTGAGATTGAGCAGCTATCATTAATCGATGAGTTTGAGGCGGTGAAAAGCCAGCTTTTGCGGGAAGGGGGCGCGACATACAAGGTCGAAGACCTGAAGGATGAGGAAAATACCATCGTCAGGAATGGGGCGTTTCGCAAGATTGTGGTGTCGCTCTACGCCCAGCGCTGTGCAAGAACCACCACTGGGCGTTTGATCATGGGTGGTTTGGAGTGGATGACGAGTATCGAATTGTGATTCCGCAGGAGCGGTTTATGGAGGAGGCTGCGGTGGAAAGTCGAGAGATGGTGACGTTTAGGGAAGAGGCGATTGGGTTGCCGAGGGAAAGGGAGTTTAGGCCGAGTTTGGAAGGGTTGAGGTGGCATCGGGAGAAATGGGGGATTGGGTAGAAAGTGTTAGTTAACGGTGGGCACTAATCCATGACTATCTGCGGGGGGATGTGGCTGAGGTCTGGGTGGCAGTTGAGCAATTTACCCATTCTGAAATCTCGCTTGGCTAAGTCCAATACTCCGGACAAAAAATTGCCCTCCATATTACCTGTAAGCCAGAGCCTACGTTGCCCAAAGTATTTAAATCAATGTCAGCCTGAAAACTAACCTTGACTTAAATAGGCAATTGCTAGAGTGATTGCCCTGTAAGCCTTATAGGTCGTTGCTAAAACTGTCCGGACTGTTATAAGTCATTAGAGCAGGTCAATGACTATAAAGTCTATTTGAGATCTTTTGTGATGTACACGACGATGCAAGGTATCCAAGTCGGACTAAAGAACTCCTGTCGCTGTTAGAGCCAAATCGGCTTCTTTGATTGAGGTATTTCTGAAGATTATAGTCCTACAGGCTAGTACTCTAGGGAGGAAGTCTAGGTACTATTTTCTGAAAGCTAAGGAGCATGGGAGCGAGGGGACTAAGCGATCTGAAACGGTGAGAGTGTTCAAGTTTTTGTGTAAGCCTTGAATTTTAGATTTTGAAGCGTTCTGGGAACAGGATAGCAAAATGTGAAAGCGCAGCTCTCCAGTTTTTGATGGGCCTTGTCCATCGTTTGGCAATATT
>NZ_JADEWX010000045.1 GCF_015207395.1 Nodosilinea sp. LEGE 07088 | reverse complement strand
ACCTCGTCTGCTGATACTGCCCTCCCCTTACGGGTTGAACATTCCGAGGCGGACATCTGCTTGAACACTAGCAGGGAAAGAACTTAGGAGTCCTTTCCAACTCCCCCGAACGACTTCGAGTCGCGCGCCTTAACTATTTACTAGGCTCTCTACCCAAGCAGCCTCGTCGCTAGATAAAGCGGGCTGAAGCGGTTGACAGTAGTCGATCGCCAGGTCAAATCGAGCCCGATTGTAGACGTCATTTAACACCCGCTGTAAGTTTACGACCGGAAGATCCTCATTAGGCTGCAACGGTACCGGAAAACTGGGGATCAGATCTGCCAGATCAAACTCGTACAGTTCAGCATTGGGACGATTGACACTGGCGCTGACTAAAATGCTATAGGTCTTTTGGGGCGGCTCCGCCACGGCCATTCCCGATCCACCGCGCAGCAGATCGATTTCCACCAGGTTTGTAGCAGAGCCCAAAATCTTTTGGCGCTTGGTCTCGTAGGCCCGGCGGCCATCGCCCGATCGCTTATTGGCCGGAGACAAGATCTCGATTACGCACACCACTTCATTGGTCTGCACCAGCCGCACTTCTAAAAAGCGCTCTGTCACCTCCACGGGCACCGGCACCTGCACCCACCTCGGCGCTACCAGTTGCGCAGCGGTTGTCGTAGGCAAAGCAGCGGCTGGGCGGCGCGTGACCGCCACATCGGCAATGCCAATGAGAGGCATCGCTTCGGTGCTGGCGTAGACCCGCTCTTCGATCGAAACGCGATACCTGGGGGCGACCTGGGGGGTAATGTCATCGGCGATCGCCACAATCAGGCGATTGTGCACCTGTGGCCACAACCCTGGTTGCTCCAAATAGGGGTTCATGCCCGGAAATGGGTTGTGCATTAAACGACCCTCACAGGTTGGCGTTGTCGTCCACCGCCAAAATTACCGCCAGAGTGCCAGTGGCCAAGTAATCTACCCAGTAGCTTAGGACGCTGTAGCAAGGCTAAACCCAGCCCCAATGGGGCGTACGGTATAGCTGTAGTGTAGCGGGTGGAGGGGCAGACCAGCCTGCCCTAAACAGATCGGTCAGCACTCCTAATCTATAGGCCATTGCCGATCAAAATAAACGGTGCCCAGTAGTAAGGGTGGGTGAGGCTATCGGCCACGGTTAGGGGCAGGCCCGTCTGGGTGCTAACGATATCAATACTGGCACCGCGATCGACCCCCGAGGCCGTAAAGTCGCCCTCAATCAGCGCCATCTGGGCCTGTTGCAGGGCCTCGGTTTTGCTCATACCCTGGTTGAGGTTAGCGTAAAAAGCATCCATGAGTACCTGGGTGCCGCCGTCGCTGACAGCCCAGAGAGAGGCGATCGCCGCCTCGGCCCCGGCCTGCTCCATCAGGTAGCCGAGGCCCAAAATTTCGGCCCCGTTGCCCAGGGGCACATCGCCCACGGCGGTTTCGCAGGCGCTCAGCACCACCAAATCCACATCGGGGAAGTTCCAGCGGCGCACCTGGTCGAGGGTGACGTGGCTGCCATCGCCAAACAGAATGAATGAATCTTGCGGTGGGCCGGGGTTAAAACTGGCGTGGGTGGCCAGGTGTACCACCTTAAAGTCGTTCATCTCCAGCACCAGCGCCTGGTCAAAGGCTTTATTGAGGCGCTGATCGGTTTGGGGCACCAGGCGAGCAATATTCTCGACCTCGCGCCCGGCGTAGGTGAGCCCGCCAAAGGAGAGGGTGCGGGTACTGGTGGGGATGTCGTACTGCCCTTCGGTAAAGGCGGCGGCTAGCACCGTCAGCCCGCCCGCAAAGGGCTGGTTGCTGAGGTCGGTGAGGCTGGCAGCGACAATGTTGTTGACCTGCAAACGCTGGGCCAGCCACTGGTTGCCATCGTGCAGCGCCGCCAGGGGAATGTAGCGCAGCTGGCCGTCGGGGGCGTAGAGCACCACCTCGGCGTCGGCCTGGGCCAGGTCAGCCTCGATGGGGCGAATCAGCCAGTCGTAGAGCTGCTGGGCGGGGGCCACAGCATCCCGATTGGGTGACCCCAGGGCCGAGCGAAACTCGGCGATCGCCCGGTTCAACTCCTCTCGCCCGACATTGACGGTACGACTCACCGGGGGCGCATTGGCAGTGACCACCACCAGCTCCAGACGGTCGTCGAGAATGAGGGGGTAGAGGGCGACGGTGTTTTGGGAGAGGGCTTTGAGGTTGTCTTGCAGGGCGTTGAGCTCCCCCAGTTCCAGGTTGGCGGCCCCGGTGGTGGTGCGCAGCTGGGCCACAATGGCCTGAATCTCTGGGCTGTTGAAGAACTGCTCAAAGGCGAGGCGGGCATCTTGCTGGAGCTGGCGCAGCTCGCGAATGCGGGCGGTTTGCTCGGCGGTGCGCTCGGTGGTGGCAATGGCCTCCAGTTCCCGCAGTTCGCTCCCCAGGGCCACAATGCGATCTTGGTTGGCGGCGAACCGCTCTAGAGCCGCCTGTTCTTCGGGGCGCAGGGGCACCCCAGTCTGGGTTTGGGCGGTACGCTGCACGTCTTGCAGGTAGTCGTCGAGCTCTTGCACCTGCAACAGATCCAGCACGCGCTGGGCTTCGAGCACGCGATCGGCCTGGAGAAGGAGGTCGGCGAGGCGGCGGTAGGTATGGGCCACGGTCTCGGTAAAGGACTGCTGCTGCTCGGTGGTGAGGCCACGAATGTCGCCGCGAATGTCTTCCCAGCGATTAACCGATTGCTTGAAGAAGGCAATGGCTAGCTCAGGCTCTGCCATCGCTTCCAGCGTGAACCCAAGGTTGTTGAGGATGACTCCCTCGACCGCGCGATCGCCGATGGCTTGAGCGATAGCCAGGGCATCGGTGTAGTAGCCCAGGGCCTGCTCGTATTGCTCCAGGTTCTGGTACACTCCCCCAAGGTTGTTGAGGGTGGCACCTTCGCCCGCGCGATCGCCGATGGCTTGACGAATGGCGAGGGCATCGGTGTAGTAGCCCAGGGCCTGCTCATACTGCCCCAGGTTACGATACACCGCCCCAATGTTGTTAAGAGTGGTGCCTTCGCTGGCGCGATCGCCGATGTCTTGAGCGATAGCGAGGGCATTGGTGTGGTAGCTCAGGGCCTGCTCATACTGCCCCTGGTCGTTGTACACCACCCCAATACTGTTGAGGGTTGAGCCTTCGCTGGTGCGAGCACCGATGTCTTGAACAATAGCGAGGGCATCGGTGTAGTAGCCTAGGGCCTGCTCATACTGTCCCAGGCTGTCATATACTCCCCCAATGTTGTTAAGAGTTAAGCCTTCGCCAGCGCGATCACCGATGTCTTGAAGAATAGTAAGAGCATTCATGTAGTAGTCCAGCGCCTGTTCGTACTGACTCTGGTTGTTGTATACCAAGCCAATATTGTTGAGGGTTTTGCTCTCGCCTGTGCGATTGCCAATGGCTTGAAAAATTGCCAGGGCATCCATGGAGTAGTCCAGCGCCTGTTCGTACTGCCCTAGGTTGTTGTACACCAAGCCAATGTTGTTGAGGGTGGCGCCTGCGCCTGTGCGATCGCCGATGGCTTGACGAATGGCGAGGGCATCGGTGTAGTAGCCCAGGGCCTGCTCATACTGCCCCAGGTTACGATACACCGCCCCAATGTTGTTAAGAGTGGTGCCTTCGCTGGCGCGATCGCCAATGTCTCGAAGAATAGTAAGGGCATTCATGTAGTAGCCCAAAGCTTTTTCGTACTGACTCTGGTTGTTGTATACCAAGCCAATATTGTTGAGAGTGGTACCTTCGCCTCTACGATCGCCGATGCCTTGAGCGATGGCGAGGGCATCGGTAAAGTAACCCAGCGCCTGCTCATACTGCCCCAGGCTGTCGTACACCAACCCAATGTTGTTGAGGGTTGAGCCTTCGCTGACGCGATTACCGACATCTTGAAGAATAATAAGGGCAGCCATGTAGTAGTCCAGCGCCTGTTCGTACTGACTCTGGTTGTTGTATACCAAGCCAATATTGCTGAGGGTGATGCCTTCGCCTGTGCGTTGGCGAAGCCTCTCCTCAGGAGAATCGCCCACCTCTTGGAAAATGGCGAGGGCATCAGTGTAGTAGCCCAGCGCTTGCTCATATTGCCCCAGATCAACATACACCCCCCCGATATTGTTAAGGATTTGCCCAACACCAGCGCGTTGGCGAAGCCTCTCCTCAGGAGAATCGCCAATCTCGCGGGCAATCGCCAGGGCCTCGGTGAAGTAGCCCAGCGCCTGTTCATACTGCCCCAGGATGTCGTACACGAACCCAATGTTATTGAGAGTGGAGCCTTCGCCCTCGCGATCGCCAATGTCGCGGGCAATCGCCAGGGCCTCGGTGTAGTAGCCCAGGGCCTGTTCATACTGCCCAAAGGACTGAGAAATTGTGCCTAGCCCGGTGAGAGTGCGCCCCTCGCCCTGACGGCTCGCTTGGGGAAAGGCGGCCTGCACAGCGGGTTGTCGATACAGCTCTAGCGCTTGTAGAAGAGCCTCAGAGGCCGCCTGAAACTGGCCAGTGCGCCAGAGCTGCAGCGCTTCGCCAAACAACAGACGATCGGCCTCGGCAAGCTGCGCCTGGGCACTGGCCCCCTGGGCTAGGGTAGTGGCTTGATGAGGCGTTGAGCGCGGCGGCCCCGCATAGCCTGGCCCCTGCATCACAGGCACCAACATTGCCGCTAGCGTGACCCATCCGATCCACTTTGCCCTATGCCCCATGGGAGTATTCCTAGGCGATTCAGCAACCACGTTGCTGGGTTGACACCAGCATATAGGTCTGGCCCAGCAGAGCTTATCCACTTTACGAAAACTTGCCTCATCCTGAAGCATCTGCTCAAGCACCAGGCTCCTCCGGGTTGAAGCGGGCAAAGGCTTGGTCAATGGGGTCGTGAATGGGGTCGTGAATAAGTCCATCTCCCCCCAGCAATAGGTACTCACGACAGCAACCCTGCTGGCTTTGAGGACGAAGCTGGCAAAACCGGGTGCGACATGGCCTAAACCGCTTTCCTGAGCCAGGCAGCGGCAGAACACGACAAGGCCAACCCCACTGTACGCAGGAGATATCGCCATGACCCCCCGATCGCTCGGTTTTGCCCTGGCCCTGGCCCTATTGACCGGCGGGCTACCGCCTGCCGTAGCCGGTTCACCCGCGCTGCCTCCGATCGCCGATTTGCTGGGCACTGGCGCGATCGCACCCACCAGCCAGCTCCGAACCCCCGGTGACTCTAGCGAGTTGGTCAATCAGGGCTTTACCCTGCTGGCCCAGGGACGGTATATGGAGGCGATCGCGGTCTTTGACCAGGCGATCGCCCTCGATGCTCGCCAGCCCGATGCCTGGCTGGGGCGGGGCTACGGGCTTTATAGCCAGGGCAACTACCCAGCGGCATTGCAGTCGGCTGACCGTACGATCGCCCTGGCGCCTGACCATGATGCCGCCTGGACGCTCAGTGGTTCGGTGCTGTTTGCCATGGGCCGCTACGACGATGCCGCTCTGTCACTGCACCGCGCCACGGCCCTCAATGGCAATAACGAAACGGTATGGATGCTGCTGGGGTTTGCCTATCTGTTGTCAGACCAGGCCAGCGCGTCGCTATCGGCGTTTGATAATGCCCTGGGTCTTGCGCCGGACTATGCTGATGCCTGGCTGGGTCGGGGGCAGGCACTGGAAAATCTGGGGCGCTATGCCGAGGCGTTGCTGGCCTATGAGCAGGTGCTGGCGCTGAATCCGAGCGATCGGGTGGCCCAGGAGCGGCGCGATGCGGTGAAGCTGTTGGTGTAAGGAAATCGCCAGGTTAGACTAGGCGATATAGATGCGATCGCATTGCCATGACTGCCTCTCCCACCGATACTCTGCCAACGCCGTCAGCGGTGGCCACCCCAGCGGATATAATCTATCCGCCCGGTGACCTCTACAGCGACGAGCCTCCATTGGAAACTGATCTGCACCGCGACCAGATTGACCTGCTCCTGCGCCTGTTGCGGGCGTTATGGCGCGATCGCGATGATTTCTATGCCTCTGGTAATCTGACTATCTACTACAGCCCCAACCAGCGCAAGTCCGAGGACTTCAGAGGCCCAGATTTTTTTGTGGTGCTAGGTACTGAAAATCGCCCCCGCAAAAGCTGGACGGTGTGGGAAGAGAATGGCCAGTATCCCAATGTGATTGTGGAGCTGCTGTCAGAGTCTACCGCCGCTACGGATCGGGGGCTAAAAAAGCAAATCTATCAAGACATTTTCCGCACGCCCGACTACTTTTGGTTTGACCCCAACACGCTAGAGTTTCAGGGGTTTCACCTGGTAGATGGTGAATATATGCCGCTGGAGCCCAATGAGCAGGGCTGGCTGTGGAGCAAGCAGTTGGGGCTGCGCTTGGGCATTCACGAGACTGTACTGCGGTTTTTCACCCCTGAGGGCAAGCTGGTGCCCACCCCAGAGGAACGTAATGAGAAGTTGGCGGCGAAGCTGCGCGAGCTGGGGGTTGACCCGGATGCGATTGACTAGTCTGAAAGATCTGCGCGGTTGATGATGGGGCGAAGGTGAATTTTGCCTAACGGTGAATAAGTCCGAGGGGGCCAGACTTATATGCTGGTGTCACCTCAGATTGGAGCATTGCCCCGATACGACAGGCAGCGAAGTGGTTGGGTTGGGTTGCAGTTACAGCTGTAATGGTGCCTTTTGCCGAGAACCCCGGTTTCTTCGAAGAAATCGGGGTTCTGATGTCCCCAGCCTTGGCCCAAAGTGCCTCAGCCTTGCGGGCTGAGGCAGATCGACTTTTTCAGCAGGGCATTCAGCAGTACAACGTCAGCCAGTTTCGGGAGGCGGTGCAGTCCTGGGAACAGGCGTCGGCGATCTATCGAGACATCCAGGATCGCCAAGGCGAAGGAGTTGCCCTTGGGGCTTTGGGCAATGCTTACCGCAGCCTAGCGGACTATCGCCAAGCCATCGACTTCTATGAACAAGATCTGGCGATCGCCCTCACCCCCGACAATACCGAAACCATGCAGCAGCACCCAAGTCTGCGCGCCTGGGCCGCATTTACCCTCATCGGGGCCGCCGAGTGAATAAGTCTGGCAGCCCCAGATACATATCCCCCAGGCATCACCCAAACACTCGTTTTTATTGGAATTGACCCCTATGAATTTCTCTCTCACCCTTGGAACTACCGTCTTCAGCCTGGCGTTGGGCTTTAACAACTACCTGCCCGAGACGCTGCGCCCCTCTTCCTTGCTGCTAGCCGGAGAGAACACTGTCGAAATCATTCCCAACGACTCTGTGGTGAATACGCTTGCAGAGCTAGGGCTCGACCTGGAGGCTAGTGAGCCCATCATTCCCGCAGGGCTGAATATCTCCGACAACCCTGCCGAGGGCAGCCGGGCTGTGATTGGTGAAGATAGGCGGGTAGCAGTGACCAGTACTTCCTACCCCTGGTCGGCAGTGGGGCAGATCTCTGGCATCACCGCCAGTGGCAATGGCTACATCTGCACCGGCTCTCTGGTGGCCGAAGATATTGTGCTCACTAACGCCCACTGCATTATGGATACCGAAACCGGCGAACTGGCCACCAATATCCAATTTAAGCCCAACCTGATTAACGGTCGGGTGGCTAGCGAGAGTGACATCGCCAATGCAGAACCCCTGTTGGTGGGCACCGATTTCTCTAACGGTCTCAACCCCGACCCCGATGACTGGGCTTTTATCGTTCTCGATAGGTCCCTGGGGCAAAAGTACGGCACCCTGGGGATGGCCACTATTCCCACGGCAGTCCTGGCCGATCAGCCCTTTGTCGAAAACCTGATCATGGCAGGCTACTCGGGCGATTTTCCGCCCGACAAACCTGGCCAAACCGCCAGTGCCCACGTGGGGTGCAGCATTGTGGGTGAAGAGGTAGACGTGGTGCTGCACCTCTGCGATACCTACGGCGGCTCGTCGGGCGGGCCGATTTTGTCCCTGGTGGATGGCGAAATTCGCATTGTGGCGCTGAACTCTGCCGAGGTCATTGACCAGGAGACGGGGGCAGGCCTGGTTAACATCGCAGTGCAAATTCCCCGTATTATCAACCGGATTCAAGCCCTGGGGAACTAGTACTCGAGAGCGAAAGTAACCTATCTATTTACTAACGCGGAAACCCTTGTGAAACCTGGAATTCCCCTGAGCCCATCGGTTGGCGGGTCACGGGGCAGCGTATCTGCCTACCAGCAGCTAGAGCGATCGCTGGCCGGGGCGCATCAACGATGGCCCTGGCCCAATTGGGTCGGTCAGAGAAATCGCTGGCCAAGACTGGGGCTATGCCGCACTATTCCGGTGATGGCCATAATTTCCTGGATCAGCCAGATTTACATCAGTTGTCTTTGAATGAGTTGTCGTAGCCCAGATACCTATGCTGGTGCTACTCCAAAATGGAGCTTTGATCCCTATGCGCTACGCTGCAAAATTACTTGGTTTGGTTGTGGCGGCGATCGCCGTGGTACCTGCGATCCAGAGCCCCGCAGCGTCAGGCCCCAGCGCTACAAGCTGGGCCACACCCCTGCCGGGGCCAAACCATCGCCAACCTGCCTGGCCCGCCCCCCCTCACCTCAGGGCAGAAACCCGATCAATGCCTCTAGTCAAAGGCCACCTGCCACCGCCCAGGGTACAACTCAAGGCCCAACGCCCTCTCCCCCCGACGGCGCAACCCAAACAGACCGACCCATCGACCATGCTGCAAGTCGAGGGTCGCCTAGAGGAGGGGGATGCCAGCCTAGGTGGTGGTAGCCGATACGACGCCTACACCATTGCCGGGCGAGCCGGCCAAACAATCACAATTACCCTGGAGAGTGTTGAATTTGACCCATTCTTGCTGTTTGGCGACGGCGAGGGCAACGAGCTCGCCAGACACGACGATATTGATACTGAAGGGGGTAACTATCACTCATTTATCGCGCTGACGCTGCCCGCAGACGGAACCTACCAAATTTGGGCACTCGGCCTCAATACAGTCGCTCGGGGGCGCTATCGGCTGGTCGTTGAAGAGGTTGCGCCGGGGCAGGCCACCCCCCGCTTGAGCGCAACGGCCCTGGCTCAGGTGGAAGCCACTCGCCTATTGCGGCAGGGTCTACGGCAGCTTGACCTCAGCCAGTTTCAAGCGGCGTTGCAATCGTGGGAGCAGGCCCTTGAAATGTATCGCGAGCTGGGCGATCGCGCTGGGGAAAGTCGCACCCTGGGAAATATGGGCATTGCCTACCGCAGCCTGGGCCAGTACGAGCGCGCCATTGACTTCTATGAACAGGATCTGGCAATCACCCGCGAGATTGGCGATCGCCCCGGAGAAGGGGCCGCCCTGGGAAATTTGGGCAATGCTTACGGCGACCTGGGGCAGTACGGGCGGGCCATTGACTTCTACGAACAACGGCGGGCGATCGCCCGCGAGGTTGGCGATCGCGCTGGGGAAGGTCGCGCCCTGGGAAATATGGGCAGTGTCTACCACCGCCTGGGCCAGTACGAGCGCGCCATCGACTTCTATGAACAAGGTCTGGCGATTGCCCACGAGATGGGCGATCGCGGCAGCGAAGGCGTAGCCCTGGGAAATTTGGGTGCGGCCTCCCACAGCCTCGGGCAGTACGAACGCGCCATCGAGCTCTACGAACAAAACCTGGCCATTGCCCGCGAAATTGGCGATCGCGCCGAAGCAGCCCGCACCCTAGGCAATATGGGTATTGCTTACCATGGCCTGGGGCAGCCCGAGCGTGCCATCGAGTTCTACGAACAAAACCTGGCTATTGCCCGCGAGATTGGCGATCGCGCCAGCGAAGGGGCCGCCCTGGGGAATTTGGGCAATGCTTACCGCAGCTTGGGCCAGCCCGAGCGCGCCATCGAGCTCTATGGGCAAGACCTGGCCATTGCCCGTGAGCTTGGCGATCGGGTGGGCGAAAGTCGCGCCCTAAATAACCAGGGCGCCACCTTAATGCGTCTGGGCCAATATCCTCAAGCCGCATCAGCCCTGCACCAGTCCATCGAAATTTTTGAATCCCTTCGCAGTGCTCTTTCCGATAGCCAGCTCATTGCCATCGCCGATACCCAGCGGCAGGCTTACCAAAGTTTAGAGAGCGCCTTAATCGCCCAAAACAAACCGGCTGAAGCGCTAGTTATTGCTGAACGGGGGCGCGCCCGCGCCTTTGTGCTCCAGCTCGCCAGTCGGCTGGCGAACCCCGACAGCCTGACAAATATCGTCGCCAGCGACCAAGTCCAGGCTCCCACCATCGCCGAAATTCAGCGCATCGCCCGCAACACCAACACCACCCTGGTCACCTACTCCCAGATCTTCGACGAGGCCCTCCACATCTGGGTGGTTCAACCCTCCGGCACCGTTGACTTTCGCTCCGTCGAGTTGGCGGGGGCCAGCGACAGAGGCCCCGCCCTCAGCCCCATTGCCGCCATCGATGGGCCCATCTATCGCAGTGCCTCCACCGAGCTGGGCGAACTCGTAACCGACTCCCGCGCCAGCATCGTGGTCGAAAGCACCGGCAACCGCCCAGACCAGCTGCAAGCGCTCCACACCCTGCTGATCGACCCCATTGCCGACCTGTTGCCCGCCGACCCTGCGGCCAACGTCGTTTTTATCCCCCAGGGCAACCTGTTCCTGGTACCCTTTGCGGCCCTGCAAGATGCAGACGGCACCTACCTGATCGAAAAGCACACCATTCTCACCGCCCCATCTATCCAGGTGTTTGGCTTAGCCAATCAAGCGGCATCAACCACCCTAGGGGCAAACGCGGGTGCGCCCTTTTCTACCGACCATGCCCTGATTGTCGGCAACCCGACGATGCCAAGCGTGTGGATCCCGACAGCCAGCGGCGACTTTACCCAAACTCAGCTCTCCGATCTACCCGGTGCCAAGGCCGAGGCCGAAGTCATTGGCCGTGTCCTCAACACTGCGCCGCTGGTGGGCAATCAGGCTACCGAAGCGGCGGTCAAACAGCGGTTGGCCTCGGCCCAGCTGATTCACCTGGCCACCCACGGCCTGCTCGACTACGGCGACCCCGGTGCCTACGGCAGGCTGGATGTGCCGGGTGCGATCGCCCTCACCCCCGACAATACCGAAGATGGCTTGCTCACCTCCGCTGAAATTCTGGACATGGACTTGTCAGCCGAGCTAGCCGTGCTCAGCGCCTGCGACACGGGGCGAGGTCGGATCACGGGCGATGGGGTGGTGGGGCTCTCGCGATCGCTCATTACCGCCGGAGTGCCCAGCGTGGTGGTCTCCCTCTGGGCCGTACCCGACGCCCCCACCGCCGAGCTCATGACCGAATTTTACCGCCAGCTTTCCCAGGGCCAAACCAAAGCCCAGGCTCTGCGCCAGGCCATACTCACCACCATGGAGCAACATCCCGAACCCAGAGCCTGGGCTGCTTTTACCCTGATAGGGGTGGCAGACTGAGGAGTCATTTGGCCAGCTGACTATTTTGTCGAAAGTGGGATGCTCCCTGGAAGATAAGCGCATACTTGCAAGGTTTTATAACAAGGTTTTATAACACTGAGGCAGGTAATGACCCTGTACGTGAATGGCTGAAGCAGTTGCGTCTTCTAGATTATCAAACCTACTTTTTTACCGCTGCTGGATTGTCAAAAGCAGATTGTCCTCACCTCTACCTCCGCTTCTAGAGCAGGTTACTGCTTCAGTAGGTCAAAACCATGCCCCCCAGGGTTAATCCTGCGCCTGTGCCAAAGAGTAGGACGCGATCGCCCCGCTGCAACTGTTTTGATCGAATCGCTTGATCGAGAGAAAGGGGCAGTGATACCGAGACACAATTGCCATAATGTTGAAGGGTTCTGATGGTCTTCTCGACTGGAAAATAACGCGCCAATGCCAGCATTCCCTGCCGAGATGGCTGGTGAGGAATGACCCAATCAATATCAGTAGCACCCGTGCTTAAGCCGGGCCAGATTTGCTCAAATATAGTAGAGGCTTTGAGTAGAGAGTATCGCAGCAATTTCCGTCCATCCATGCGAAATGTATTATCTTCAAAGCGAATATTGGGGCAGTTTGGATGTTGGCGGGTACCCCCACCTAGGATTTCTGCCATATGGGCAGCCTCCCCAAAGGTTGAAAAATGGGCGCGGTGAATTTTGCTGCTTTCACAGTCAGGTGTAACCCCCACAACGGCGGCAGCGGCAGCATCCCCAAATAAGGTGTAGAGCTTTTTATCGTTGGGATTTAAAGAGGCGTAGGATATCTCTGCGCAGACAATTAGAATTTGCTGATAGCGACCACACTGGATAAAACTTGAAACGATATCGAGGGCGGTCAAAAAGCTCAAACAACTCGAATTTACTGAAAAACAAGTAATGCCGCTATCCCCCAGGCCGAGCTTTGCTTGAACAAAGGGGGCCGTATCAGGTAACGCCTGTTCTTGTCCGGCTGAGGCAAATATAATCAAGTCTAGATCTTCCCCAGCCAAATCTGCATTAGCTAAAGCTTCTTGGGCAGCCCAGGTACACATTTGGGAGGTGGTCTCACCCGCTCGCTGATTGGCAACATGCCGAGTCTCGACACCATTTAGCCTCATAATCGACCCCGGTTCAAATCCGAAACGTGCCTCTAGCTCATGACTATGAAGTAGGGTCTTGGGCAGATAGCGCCCGGTGCCCAGAATTTTTACATTCATGGTGTGCTTTACAGTATAAGAACCTAAATGTTAGCTAAGTAGCCGGGCTCATTCAAATGTAGGATGAGTTAGCGATCGCGTAACCCATGGGGGAGTTGGGTTTCGTTCCTCAACCGCAACCTACAGTGTCTTACATTTAATTGAACTTCCTACTTAGATCTGATTCCAGAAGTCTGCTGGATTAGTTCTAAAATAGTGGACTGGGGATTATATTGGCTTGCTAACGCTTTAAAGCGCTTGACTTGGGCAGAAATTTTAGGGTCAAAAAACAATTGATTTAGGCTGTTGACAGTGTGGTTTAAATTAGCTTTAAAGCGGAGACCAAGACCGTGATAGATAATCCGTGCAGCGTGATCAAACTGGTCATAGTCGTGGGGCCAAACCAACATGGGAACACCTGCCTTGATACAGCTATACAGCACTCCGGTGCCACCATGGATAATGGCGGCATCAAAGTGAGTCATATAGTTGTCGTAGGGCAAATAGCCATAGGTGTGAATATTCGCCAGCGATCGCTGCCTTTGCTCACCCGCTACGCCATAGGAAAAGTGAAAATGTACGCCGGGCATCTGAGCCGCAACCTGCTCAATAAAAAGGGCCGCAGGGGCTTTAGCCCAGAGGAGGTGCGTGCCCAGGCTAACCAAAACATGGCGTACTCCCGCTGGCAAGACCGGGGGACTGTGCCGAAAGGTTGGTGATGCCGTCAGTGGGCCGACAAAGTCTAAGGCCGTTGGCCAGTCGCGCTCAAATTCAAACTCACGCAGCCCCAGCCCCAGGATTTTAGTCGGTGAGTAGATGCGTTCATGGCCATCGGCCCGGTAAATGCTGGAAATATTGAGCGATCGCAACTCATCTCGAAACCACCACCCTACTCCAGTCTTAAAGCTGTGAATTAGCCGTCGCCCCATAAAATCGCGTATGCGACTGTACCAGCTTTGCCCCGGCATCAGCCCTCCCAAGTAGGATGGAGTGCCGGTTTGGGTCTCGATGGCACATAGGGTTGGGCTCGATGTCCACCAGTTCACCCCCATTTCCTGGGCTAGCATGCCTGCCACAGGTAGGGTAAAATCGGCGATCACCAAGTCGGGTTTGCGGCCTTGCCAGACGCCCCGTAGCTGGAGTTTAAGGTCAGCCATCAGCGACAAATTGGCCCTAAATTGCTGCAGTAGTCGCCTTGGGTTACTGCGAACCTCGTAGGGAGGGTTGGCAATGGCTGAGATGGCAGCATCTTCGCCCTTGAGCAGGTATACCCCTTCGAGCTCGGTTGTTGCGATCGCCGGGGTAGCCGCTGGGGTGCTAACCACCCGCAGGTTTTCCATTCCTTGGTGCCGTAGGTAACTGGCAAGCTCCAGCAAAGGATAGAGATGGCCGCCAAAGGGAGGGGCCACAAAATCAATGTTTAGAGTTTTCCACATCAAGTCTGTCAACGGTTAGCGCGAAATAATAGATGATAACTTATAGACTTGAAACTACATGGCGAAGCTGAGCGTTGACTAGGGCAAAAACATCAGCATTTTGCACATAGCCCATGTGATTTACCCCAGGAACCAGCACATCTACCTGGCTGAAAAAATAGCGAGATATATAGTCACGAGAACCCTGCACCATCGTACAAGGCATCGGAGAATAGGTGCGAGCAACCGGACCAAGGGCCATGATGTGTAATTGGTTAGGGGCGATCGCGGCAGTCCAGGCCTGGTTCAAAATTTCCAGACCGCAGCTCCCAGCAATGAAAAATGATCGCTCTGATGAGGTGGCTATATTGGCTAGATGAAATCGGATAGCGGCTCGATATTTTGGCGATCGCGCCCCTAGAAACTGACTCCAATTTGCCAGACCTGCCTTGAGAATCGGCGTGTTTTCTGGCTGATTTGACCCAGGTATATAGGGGAAGTTAAGGTAAATCTTCCACGCTTCTAGACAATCTAGCTCAGCCATAAATTGTCGGTAGAGCAGGCTCAGGCTACAGCTGTTAGGATCGCTCAAGCCAGTGACGAAGGCTACTTTAAGCGGCGTGTAGGGCAGTGGTGCTGGGGCATGGTAGATGATCATCACTGTCGATAGAAAAATTTACCGTCAGCTGCCACCTGAATGACACGATTTCTCCAGCGAATACGCTTGTCTAGTAGAGCATGGACGAGGTGAATCGGCTGGAGCAGTTCAGATGCGATCGACATCCAAAATGAAAAATCTATTTCCCGCTGAAAAATCTGATGGTGTAAAGATCGAATCGTCATATGGCGGACGATTAGGACTGCCAAAAGCCATAGCATGCCAAAATAGGAAGACGCCAGGCTAACCAATCCAATCCACAGCAGAATGGGGGGAGCACCCAAAAAAAGCATGAGCAAAGCCTGGGTTCCCATGGTCTGGTCAAACACCAAAACCTGGGCAAATACAAACCAGCGATGCATGAGCCCAACGTAGGCTTTAGCGTCTGCAACACAAGTCTGAATAGCCACTGGTGTGGTTCCCTGTACAATGCGGCTCCTATTCAGAGTGAGCATTCGGGCCAGGGCATAATCATCACAGAGATAGGGCAATATTGGCTCAAATCCGCCCACCTGGTGCAGGGTTTTAGTCGGCATCAGGTAAAACATGCCGTTGAGAGAAATCGGACGCATAAATGCCAATAGGGGCAGATAGGTCAAGATACTATTGTTATTGACAAAATGGGCGGTGAGTTCTGACCAGCGCGTGGGGCCATTGAGATAGTAGGGTAACCCAGTAAATATATCCCCTTCCTGCAACCGCGCTAGGCCGTGACCCAGGGTGTCAGCTTCCATCCGCGTATCGTCGTCTAATACCCCAATATAGGGCGTATTAACCTGAGTTAACCCAATCCCAAGTTTGAATGTCTTGGGATTAATCTGTGGCGGCACCGCAGGGCAAAGAATGACCTGCACTGATGCATTTCCTTCCTTGATCAATGTTTCGGCAATTTGGCGAGCCCCATTGTCATTCTCATCAATGAGCCAGAAAAAATCAACCCAGTCGGGTGCTATGTCTAAATTGGATCGCAGCATCTCTTCTAATAATGGATCCCCACTCAAGATGGGCTGCAGAATTGTTGTCTTTCCCTCAATCGGTAAGCTTTGAGGCTCTTGCGCCTGGTAGCGTAGGCTTAAAAACAGCTTGAGTTGCAAAAGCCCAAGGTACGCTGTCAGAGCAGCCATACCAATCAACTGAAAAGGTAATTCAGTCATCGCTGTGTATCGTTCCAGACTCGCTCAATATGTTTACGCTTACGTATACCACCTGCTGGCCAAACATCAATATCTTTTACCTGCATGGGTAGACAGCCACACTCATCTAATAGATTGTGTAGACCCCGGTGAATATCTTGTCTGGCTTTGGCCTCATCTTGGGAAAACTGAGTTTTGAGATAAAGTTCTAGCTCCGTTGCGCTGCACTGGCGTAGACCATAGTCGTGAATAGCTGCCTGGGTTGACATCAAAATTCTTCGGCGCCAAAAATCTGCATAAATGCTGCGACCACCACCTTGCTGGTGTGGTGCGATTAGCACATCGTCGAGGCGGCCCTCAATTTCGCTTAAGGCCGTAAAATGTGACCCGCAGGGGCAAGGTTCGGAGCGAATTTTAAGCACATCATCGAGCCGATAGCGAAGAATCGGTTGCGTGTGTCGAAACAGGTCGGTGACAATCGGTAAAAACCGAGTCTCATCGAGCCATTCACGCTCGACGATCACTATATCCTCATTCAAATGAAGCGTGCCGTGGGCGCAGGTTACACCGAGAAATCCCTCTGTAGCCTGGTAGATTTGGTGAATGGTGGGCTGTTTAAATATGACGCGAAAATACTGTTCATCGATTGCATCTAAAGGCTCAGCTATGGCGATGACTCGGTGCGGATTCAGGCGCAGATTTTTTATCTCAATCTGATGGGCGATTTGCCGTAGAGCTGATGGGGGCGCAATCAGAATGGACGGATTAAATTGCTCTAGGGTTTCTAAGTGCTGCGATAGAGAAAAGAGTAAATCAAAAAAATGAAACGCTAGCCGGGGAGAACGAGTGCGTTCATATAACGGGTTATTGGCTCTTAGAAAAAAAGCGACGCGATCTTGTTTGGGGCAAAATAAAGAATCTGGAAGAGCCTTGCCGAGAATGCGTCCGGCCCATTCCTCTTGCTCAACCCGACTGACTAAAAATAGGCCCAGTTGGCCACTAGTCCCTGAGGATAAACCAACCGTAACTCCATTTATTTGAGTTTTAAATTGTCGAGTCTCCTCATCCTTTTTTGCTAGTTTTAAGGCCTCATCGCAGGAGATCTGAGCTGTATTGAGACGATCAAAATTGGCCATCATTTCTCGTTTTGAGATGGGTGCTATCTGCTGCCAATGGCTCACGCCTAGGCCAGCAAAGCGTTCTGCCGTATACGGTGAGTGGGGGAGAACTTTTTTGAGTAGATTTTGTACTTTATGGGTTTGATAGCGTTCGAGTGCGCCGCGAGAGGTAAAGCGACGGTGTCGACTTTCGAGATAGGCGCGCAGCATGCGAAGACTCACAACAGCCCCCGATCGCAAAACTGGTCGTGGATTTCTGGACAGTGGGACGGGGCGATCAGGAGGTTGGGGTCAGCGGCGGCGAGTTGTTGGAGGTGATGCAGCGTGCGTTGATAGAGGCCGGAGTCTGAAAACAAGATTTTTGTCATTGGATGTGGCATGATCTGTTCTCGGTAACTCTGGCTGGTCCAACAGGCGTCGGCGGCTAGAAAGACCCTGCGCCCTTGGCGGGTTTGCAGAAACAGGCCAAGTTGACCGCAGGCATGGCCAGGGAGTTCTACGGCGATTAAACTTTTATCGCCAAACAGATCATAGCCCTGGGCAAAGGGAGAAAAGTGACTGGATAGATCGATCGCGGCACTTGACTGAATGGGGCGACTGCGTTGCCTAAAGTCTGGCGGTATTAACTCAGCTAAAAACCCTTTGAATACTGCGCGCCACCGGCCTAAATGTTGTACCGCATTCCAGGCTCGCTCATGGAACCAATAGGTGGCTTGGGGAAAATCCGATAGCGCTCCGATATGGTCAGCATGAAAATGGGAGATCACGATATGCCGAACGTCCCTAGCTGTGATGCCAACGGTGTTGAGTTTCTCGACGGCACAATCCTGAGGCTCTACATGTACAGGGGTGACTAATGCGTACAGCCGCTCTGGAAAGTGTTGAGTGAGCTCAAAAAAATTGAGTGAATAACCTGTGTCAAATAGAATTGCGCCTTCGGTAGGATGCACGATGAGCGCAAACATGGCCGGGAACCTCATCGGTTTTAGACGACCATTGCGCAAGACGACTAATTGGGGATGTTGGCAGTACCCAGCATCAAAGAGTCGCAGATCGATGGCGGTTAGCATGTCGTTGTTTGCCACCAGTTCAAGACCTGGGCGATGCCTGCTGCAGTTGAGACTTGGGGGCTATAGCCCAGCTCTAATCTGGCTCTGTCGATGGCCAGGGTAGTGGTGCAGGAGAGCAGCCCAACGGCATATTCGGTAAGCAAGGGTTCTCGTTCAATATGCAAGGCCCTAAAAGTATATTCCAAGCCTTGGGCCAACCGTCGGGCCAGGCCTGAGGATATATGCTGATTGGGTATTGGCAGCTGGAGTTCGGTGGCGATATGGGTGAGCAGTTGCCAAAGCAACTGAGGCTGACCGTCGGTGATGTTATAACAGCGTCCGCTGGGGGGCAATGTGGCCTGGGCGGCACACAGGCAGGCGTTCACACAATTGTCGATATAGGTGAGATCGGTGAGAGTTTGGCCATCACCAATAATGGGTAGTTTTTTGTGTTGGAGGGCGCGCAAGAGGCGGGGAAAAATGGTGCGATCGCCAGGGCCATAAATCGCACGAGGTCTCAATATCAGAGCATTTAATCCCTGACCGACGGCGGCTTGGATTTCTGCCTCGGCAGCGGCCTTAGAGGCTGCGTAATGATTAATAAACTGTTTGGGTAAAGGGGTATTTTCGTCAAGGTTCAATTGGGTGGCAAAGCGAAAATAAATGCTGGGCGAAGAAATATGGATGAACCGACGACAATTGGCCTTGAGGGCGGCAGCCGCTAGATAGCGTGTGCCCAGAACGTTGCTTTGCCAAAACGACACTTTGGTTCCCCATAATGATGTCTTGGCGCCGCAATGAAATATCCAGTCAATGTCCTGACAGAGGGCTGTTGTCTGGAGGGGATCGCTGAGCTCGGCGGCGATAAATTCTAAGCCTGATTGAGCAAGGCGTTGGCCGATTTGTGGGTTGCGCCCGGTGGCGCGAACCGTTAGCCCCTGGGCGTGGAGATGTTGAGTCACCGCCCCACCTAAAAAACCAGTTGCACCCGTGACCAACACCCTCATGATTTTGACGCTACTTGGGCCAATGTGGACATGATTATAACCCCCATACTTTGATGGTCAATTGGGTGGTAATAGAGCGTTCCACTGGATCGTTGCTCTAACCTCAAAGCTGCACGATATCGAGGCGTGAGGTGGCCAGGCGAGTCATCCACCCGGCCAGAAAATCGTGGTTGGTGGCTTGCTCAACCGAGTCTTGGGTATCGGCGGGGTAGGGCAGCAGCCCCTGCAACGACGCGCTGGTGACACAAAACATCGACTTTTGGAAGCTCTGGCAGATTTTGACTCGCACATCGTCGAGGCCGCGCCCCTGGGCCTGGTAAAAAGCAGTCAAATAATCGGGCAGGTAGTGGCGCATGTCCTGCATCAGCAGGGTGGGGGGAATGCCAGCGCCGCCAATGGGTAGGGGGTCGGCGTAGAGAGCCCCATAGTCAAACCGGCTTTGGTCGGCGGAGATTTGGTAGGCCTGGGCGTTATAGGAGACGGTGCCCAAAAATGGCGTGCCGCGAAAGAATACCGCCTCGACGTAAGGCACGGCCACATCCATTAAAAAGGTCAGGCCAGCGGATTTGGGCAACAGGTCGTAGGTCTTGCCTGCGATGTCTACACTGTAGGTGATCGGGTTGGCGGCGGCGGCGACCAGCCCCGCCTTGATAAAGGCTACTACCTCGGGAATGGTTTGTACCTTGCCTGCGTCGTAGGCATCCGACAGGTCGATAAACAGGTCGCTCATCACCCGCCAAAACTGCCCCAGGGCACTGTAGTAGACCATCTGGCGCACCTGTTCGGGCAAAAAGTCAGAGAACAGCGCATTCAGCCCCCGCATGGCTGGGTTGGACTTGATTTTGGCGGCGATCGCCGCCCGACACCGCTGCAAAAAATCGTCGCTGTCGAGGTAGGCATCGAGCTGGCCGCCGCCGTGCCAGAGCATGGTTTTCATGCAGTATTCGGCGTACTCAAAGTTGATGCGATCGTGCCACCAGTGGCGCAGCAGCCGGGGCAGAGTCACCTCACCGTTGAAGTACTTAAAGAACGGAAATAGCACCAAAAACTGATGGTCAGCAATATAGATCAGGTTTTTGGAGTAGGCGTCGAGCACCACCCCGTAGCTTTTGAGAATGCCCACCACCTCCAGCACGTTGGTCTCAGAGTCGGGCAGCAGCGCCTCAGCCCTCAATAGCTTTTGAATAAAGGGCTCTTGGGGATGGGGAACAGCGGCAACAGCGGGGAGAGTGTTGATCATGGTAGGTAGACCTCAGCAGCGTCAGCAGCAGACGATGGGCTCACAGCAGGAACAATCAGGATGGTCTCGGCTACGGTGGCCGGTAGCGCGGCGGGGGCAAATCGCGATTCGCCCACTACAAATCCCTGATAGGGCTGATGCAGGGCCAGGGTGGTGTGCTCGCTCCAGCGGGCTAGCCAGTTGGGCTGGAGGCCAAAGGCAATGATCAAGGCCGCGAGGCCCAGGGCCGGGGCGCGATCGCGCCAGCTCACCCGGGGCAGGTCAACGTCGAGCTGGGGGGTTGCAGTGGGCGGTGCGATCGCCAGTCGCCCAAAGAACGCCCGGTTGACCAGCAGCAAAAAGTACACGGCGGTCAGGCCAGAGCCCACCATGCACAGCAGCGTCTGTACCGGAAAGATCAAGAAGCTACCTCGAAACACCAAAAACTCAGAAATAAACCCCACCATACCGGGAATACCGGCGCTGGCCATCACCCCCAAAATCATCATCGAGCCGATAAAGGGCAACCCCCGCTCGGGGTTGAGCAGCCCCCGCAGCACCGTCAGGTCGCGGGTGCCAGTGGTCTTGTAGACCACCCCCACCAGCAAAAACAGCAGGGCCGAAATCAGCCCGTGGCTAATCATTTGAAAGACTGTAGCGACAATGCTAATCGGGGTTGAGGCTGCCGCCGCCAGCAGCACGTAGCCCATGTGGCCGATAGAGCTGTAGGCCACCATCTTTTTCATGTCCGTTTGGGCGATCGCCGCCAACGACCCGTAGAGCACGCTGATCACGGCCCAGGTCGCCATCCAGGGGGCCAGCGCCATCCAGGCGTCGGGCAATAGGCCCAGGCCAAACCGCACCACCCCGTAGGTACCCAGCTTGAGCAAGACCCCCGCCAGCAGCACCGACACCGGGGTTGAGGCCTCTACGTGGGCATCGGGCAGCCAGGTATGAAACGGAAACAGCGGGATCTTGATGCCAAAGCCCACCAGCAGCGCCACCAGTAGCGTCATCTGCTGGGCCAGGGGCAAGGCCGCCGCCAGATTACTGTCGTAGTCAAAGCTGCTGTTGCCCGAGAGCCACACCAACCCCAAAAATGCGCCTAAAACCAGCACCCCAGACAGGGCGGTGTAGATCAAAAACTTAGTGGCGGCATAGCCCCGCCGTGCGCCACCCCAGATAGCAATCAGCAGGTACAGCGGGATCAGCTCTAGCTCATAGAAAATAAAGAACAGGAGCAGGTTGGCGGCTAAAAATGCCCCCGCTACGGCGCTGTTGATCACCAGCAGCAGCACGTAGTACAGGCGGGTGCGATGCAGCTTGGGGTCACTAATGTAGATCGACACCAGGCCCAGCAAACTATTCACCACCAACAGCGGCAGCGATAGGCCATCTAGCCCCAGCCGATAGCTCAGGCCGAGGGGTTCTATCCAGGGCAACAGTTCTTCAAACTGAAGCCCTGGGGTGGTGAGCTCAAACTGGCTCCCCAGCAGCAGCAAGACGACCAGAGTTAGGCCCAGGCTGACGGCACTGACAACCTTAGCTGTCTGTGCCTCTAGCTGGCCGGGCCAGAGAATGAGCACCAGTGCCCCTACTAGCGGAATTAAAATCAGTGCACTCAGCATCGCCAACCGTTACCAAAGCGTCCAGGTCATGAAAATCCCCAACAGCCCCACCCCTGCGACAATGGTCAGCAGGTAAAGCTGCGACTGGCCCGAGGCGCTGTATTTGAGGCTCTCACCGCCAAACAGCGACGCTAACCCTACCCCATTGACCAGACCATCGACCACGTACTGATCAAACCAGCTGCTAAACCGAGCCAGACTAGATACCGCCAGCACCACCGTCTTGTCGTAGAGGCGCTCGGTGTAAAAATCGTAGGCCAGCAGGTCTTGGGCAATGCGTAGGGTGCGATTGAGCGATCGCGCCAGCGATTTCGACAGCGGTACCGTAGCGCCAATCGCCACCCCCACCCAGCCCGAAACCAGCATCAGTACCGTAATCGGCCAGTTGATATACTCCCAGGGCGGCAGCAGTGACAGCTTGCCCATCGCCAGGGGCACCAGCAGGTTAATAATCGACAGGGTGACCATGGGCACCGCCATCTGCCAGGGTACCTCGGGCGCCCGGCGGGTCTTAGGCTGGGACGTGCCCAAAAACACCTGGCGAAAGACCCGAGTCAAATTGAGGGCCGTCAGACCATTGACGATAAAGAACAGCAGCGCCAGTAGCGGAGCGCTGCCACCGAGAAAATCGGCCCCCATGCGTAGCCCCCAAAAGCAGCCCAGGGGCATCACCCCGACCATGCCCAGGGCACCGGTTACGTAGGCAAAGGTCGTGGCCGGCATTTTGCGCCCCAGGCCGCCCAGTTCCGTCATATCTTGGCAGCTGGTAGTGGTAATAATCGACCCCACCGCCATAAAGATCAGCGCCTTAGCGACGGCGTGGGTCAGCAGCAGCATCAGCGCCACTCCGGGCCACTCGGTGCCAATGGCAATAAAGACCAGACCCAAATAGGCACTGGTGGAATAGGAAAACGTGCGCTTGATGTCGATCTGGGCCAAGGCCACCAGGGATGCCCCTACGGCTGTAACGGTACCGAGGCCGACCAGGGTGCCCAGGGCCACCGGCGACAACACCACAATCGGCTGTAACCGAATCAATACGAAGGCACCGCAGGTGACCACCACCGAATTACGCAGAATGGAGGCCGGGTTCGGCCCTTCCATCGCTTCATCGAGCCACAGGTGCAGCGGGAACTGGGCGCACTTGCCGATGGGGCCAGCAATCAGCGCCAATCCCAATAGGGTGGCCATGGTTGGCGACAGGTTCTCAACCTTAACCCATTCATACAAATCGTTGAAGTTGAGGCTACCTGCCAGGGAGGCCAGCGTTACCACCCCCATCAGCAGCAATACGTCGCCAATGCGTTTGGTCAAAAAGGCGTCGCGGGCGGCGGTCACCACTAGCGGTTGGGCAAACCAAAACCCGACCAGTAGGTAGGTCGATAGGGTGAGCATCTCCAGCAGTGAGTAGGAGACAAACAGCGACCCACTCAACACCAGACCACTCATGGCCGCCTCAAAAAAGCCCATCAGCGAATAGAATCGTGCCAGCGCCCAGTCTTTCTCCAGATAGCCCAGAGCAAACACCTGGGCTAAGAGGCTCAACCCAGTAATCAGCTCTAGCGCCCCGAGGTTGAGTACCGAAATATCGAAGGCCAGCGTCAGATGCACATCGGCAACCTCAAACCAGGAAAACAGCAGTTCCTGAGGCCCGCTATTCCAGATGCCGCGAAAGGCCATAACGCCATGGCCAAAGGCCACCAGGGTCATCAAAATGTTGAGATAAACGGCGGGCCGGGGCCCGGTGCGGCGAATCATCCCCGTTGACCAGGGCAGTGCCAGCAGCGCCCCAATCAGGCCGTAAATGGGCAGTAGCCAACTGGTTTCAACAAAAAACTGGGCCATCCTGACGCTCTCTGACAACACTTTTCCTGCGCCCCCATCCCTTTGCGCCTCGGGGCGCTCGCCATAGCTCGGCCCAAAGGGCTAGCGACTGCTTTTATGCCAATATCCAGACTGATTCTGTCTGGGCACTTCAAACTTGGCACTTCAAAATCAGGGCGGCTGCGCTCAAGCAACCCCGGCAACGCAGCTTCAAGTCTGTTACCGCGATCGCCATTGAAGCATCATCTAGACGAATATCAATCCAGCGGTTTCCACAAGCCGTAGTTCCAGATTGCGCCAGGCTATATCCAGAGCTTTTTGCTATTCTACCTGATTACCAAAGGGCCTTCGAAAGGAGGTGCTATCCGCTTGCTCCTTAACCCATCAAAAACGTCTAAAGGCATCAATTTTAGACATCAAGACCTGTTAAGTTATTTAGCCCAACCGGGCGTTGCCGATAGATTGACCCGGAGGCATTAGCTAGATTTTTGTGGCCAACCCAAGGCCGTGGTACCAGGCTGGAAGCCAATTCACAGTAGATTGCCGTCCGAGCGGCATCCGCAGCTAGCCAAGAATGCCCCAAAGACTCACCGCAGGGCAGGCTTAAATTTGCCAGTGATGCCGCAGCGATCGCCCGCTTGCAAGTGAGCAATCAATCTCAACAATGTGTGGATTAATTACAGTAGGAAAAGCTTTGCAATATAAGATTTAATAATATTCAACATTAGCAACAATCATTGGGACTTATATTGCAAAAGTGACTACGGACACCTATGCTGAGTTTGTCATCAAGAATTTTTTGGCAATCTGAAGTTTTGCCTTCGTAGGAGCAAGTCCCGGTTTTTAATTCTCGGGATGGGTTTCTCGTGCCTGGATGGCATGTAAAGCGCCCTGGTAGATTCAGAGGTTGCCTAATTTTATAGGGAGATATCGACTATGCCGATTGCTGTTGGGATGATTGAAACGCTGGGTTTTCCGGCTGTGGTAGAAGCTGCTGACGCGATGGTAAAGGCGGCTCGGGTTACTCTGGTGGGCTACGAAAAAATTGGTAGCGGGCGCGTCACTGTAATTGTGCGCGGCGACGTATCTGAAGTGCAGGCTTCTGTAGCGGCTGGGGTTGAAAACGTCAAGCGCGTCAACGGTGGTGAAGTGCTGTCGACCCATATCATTGCGCGACCCCACGAAAACCTCGAGTTTGTGCTGCCGATTCGCTACACCGAAGCAGTAGAGCAGTTTCGCACCTAGATCTTAGCGATTGGGTGTCTTTAGGCATGGCTGAGTTTGGTCTAGATGACCGTCTCGGTAGCCGCTATGGCTTGGTTCAAGTGTCTGTGTCTGTGTCTGTAGTCTTTGAAAAAATTAGGATATCTAAATGGCAATTGCTGTTGGCATGGTTGAAACGTTGGGCTTCCCCGCTGTGGTAGAAGCGGCTGACGCGATGGTAAAAGCGGCCCGGGTTACTCTGGTGGGCTACGAAAAAATTGGTAGCGGGCGCGTTACCGTCATTATTCGTGGCGATGTGTCTGAAGTGCAGGCTTCCGTAGCGGCGGGTATCGAAAACGTCAAGCGGGTGAATGGCGGTCAGGTACTATCGACCCACATCATTGCGCGGCCCCACGAAAACCTTGAGTTTGTGCTGCCGATTCGCTACACCGAGGCGGTAGAGCAATTTAGAGAAAGCGTTAGCGGCATTCGCCCCTACGGCAGATAAGTCACTATGCTCTTGGCTAAAGTTCGCGGCACGGTAGTTAGCACCTGCAAAGAGCCGAGTTTGGGTGGGGTTAAGTTTCTGCTTGTGCAGCTCATTGACGAGGCGGGTGCGCTGCTTCCCGACTATACCGTTGCCGCTGATGTGGTAGGGGCTGGCCCCGGTGAATGGGTCTTGATTACCCAGGGCAGCGGTGCCCGTCAGCACCGGGGCTACGAAAATCGACCGGTGGACGCGGCTGTCATTGCCATTGTTGACACGGTTAGTCTCGACAGCGGCAACCTCTACAACAAGCGTGACGACTTTAGCTAGGGTAGGCGGCTGATCTGCCCGAGTTGATCTAGCGATTACCTTTATTCCTTTCGAGTCAGTGGCTGTAGCCTGTGGTCTGACCTAGAGGAAATTCTTTGGAGGACTTACGGCAATGGCGATCCGCACACCAGCGGTATCTCCGGCCCAGGCAGGAGGATCACAGCGGTCATTTGGGTCATTGGCGACTCAGGTGCACGCGTTGGCTCAGGTACAGGGGCAGGTTTCGGTAGAACCGGGGGCTAATCTAGCCGCTGGTGTCACCGTGCAGGCTGATCCTGGGGCTACAGTGCGCCTGGGTTCTGCCTGTGTGTTGCAGACAGGAGTAACGGTATATGGTCGCGCCCAGGGCAGGGTTTTAGGCGACGATCGCTCTCCCTATGCCGTCTGGGTGGGCGATCGCAGCCTGCTCACCTACAAAGTATTGGTGCAAAGCCCGGTCTATATCGGCGCAGACTGCTTCATTGGGTTTCGTTCCACCTTGTTCAACGCCCGCCTAGGGGCTGGTTGCGTCGTGCTGATGCATGCCCTGGTGCAGGATGTAGCTATCCCTGCGGGCAAGCTAGTCCCCTCTGGGGCCGTCATTACCCAGCAGCACCAGGCCGATGCCCTGGCCGATGTCAGCCCGACCGATATGGCGCTGGTCAGAGAACTGGCTGGCACAGCTTTTTATGGGGCCCCAAGGGGCCAGCACTCGACAAGTGGTTATGGAACCACTTGGGCCGTGTCTGAAGACACGACAGCACACTCAACCGAACGCGATGGATTAGGCACTATGACTTCTCAACTGCTACCTCCCGACGTTGTCCAGCGGGCCCGTCAGTATCTAGCCCAGGGTTTCACCATTGGCACCGAGCATGCCGACTCACGCCGCTACCGCAGTGGGGTTTGGCAGACCTGTAGCCCCATTCCGTCGCAGCGTGAGCCTGAGGTGCTGGCCGCATTAGAGACCTGTTTATCCCAGCATGCCGGCGAGTACGTGCGCATGTTTGGTATCGAACCAAAAGCTAAGCAGCGCATCGCTCCCGTCACCATTCAGCGGGCCGACGGTAAAGCGGTGGCTGTGAGCGGTGGCGTGACCGCCGCTGCTTCGAGCAGCAACGGTGCTTACCGTCCGGCTCCTGCTTCTACACCTAGCGGCCCCCTCGCTCCAGAGGTGGTGCAGCAGGTACGTCAGTATCTAGCTCAGGGCTACCGCATTGGCACCGAGCATGCCGATACCCGGCGCTATCGCAGCAACGTCTGGCAAACCTGCGCGCCCATTGAGTCATCTCGGGAGGGCGACGTCTTTGGGGCGCTAGAGCGCTGCCTGGCTGAGCACTCCGGTGAGTACGTGCGCTTATTTGGCATTGACCCTCGGGCCAAATGCCGCGTCGCCCCCCTCACGATTCAGCGACCCGACGGCAAGCCCGTGGCGGTGAGCTCCGGCTCAGTGCCTGCTCCCTCGCCATCCTATGGGGGGGCGAGCTATGGCGGCGGTACGGCTGCGAGCGTATCGGGTGACACGGCCCAGCAGGTGCGTCAGTGGCTGAGCCAGGGCTACCACATTGGCGCCGAGCATGCCGATACCCGGCGCTATAGCAGCAATGTATGGCAGACTTGCACCCCTATTACCAGTACCCACGAGGGCGATGTCATGGCTGCTTTGGGCACCTGCATGGCCGAACATCCCGGCGAGTACGTGCGTATTTTTGGCATCGACCCCAGGGCCAAACGGCGTATGGCTGCCGTCACCATTCAACGGCCAGGCGACCCAACGCCATCCATGCCGTCTCCAACCCCGGCATCATCTATGCCCAGCAGCTTTAACCGTTCTAGCGGTAACGGCGCAGCTCCCATGGGAGGGCTCTCCCAAGATGTGGTGGAGCAGGTTAGTCAACTGGTAAACCAGGGCTATCGCGTCAGTCTTGAGCATGCTGACGCCCGCCGCTACCGGAGCGGTGCCTGGCAGACCGGCAGTGCCCTAGCGGGCAGCCGGGTCTCCGATGTGCTGTCGGCCCTAGAGTCACAGCTGCGGCAGTACTCAGGGGAATATGTTCGGCTCATTGGCACTGACCCAAAGGTTAAGAAACGAGTGCTCGAATCTACGATTCAGCGCCCCTGACCCACTCTCGCCCCAAGATCTTTGACCGTGGCAGTACCCGCCCAGGCGAATCACCCACCTATCAACGACCATATCCAGGGAAATGTGGATGTGGCCCCTGGGGTGGCTATGGCTGCGGGCGTCATACTGGGGGCAGCGCCGGGGTGCAGGCTGGTGATTTCGCCCGGGGTCTGTCTAGGCGCTGATGCCGTAGTGCAAGCCCAGCATGGAGATTTGGTACTTGAGCCAGGGGTGAGTCTGGGCAGTGGGGTACTGGTGGTCGGCCATGGTTCCATTGGGCAACACACCTGCATTGGCTCCAATAGCACAGTGATTAACCCTACCCTGGGCCCATCTCAGGTGGTGTCGCCCGGGTCTCTACTGGGCGATCCTAGTCAGCCGTTGTCTACTCTGTCCCAAGGAGCTGGTGCGAGCCAAAACGGAAATGGGGCTGATGGCTATTCTAGCCCTGGCGCTTTTGGTAGCATTGCCCAGGAGCAGCCGGTTCACAATGGCAGCACTCATAGTGGCAGCACCCTGAACGGCAACAGTTCAAACGGCTCCTCTGTCTACGGTAAAGCTCAGGTCAATCGCCTGCTGGCTACACTATTTCCCAATCGTCAGGGTTTGAGTGGCACTACCCCAGAGGACAGGCCGTAGAATGGAAAGGCAGACACCCCTGTGCAGAGGCACTCTATGCAAACTGACGGCAAACTAGCCTCGCCCCTCGACCTGAAGCCCACTGCTCAAAAACGGCTGAACCTGGCGACCCCATCGCCTAAGGCTCCTGCTGTAGAGCGGCGTGACAAGTACCGTGGCGCTGCTTTGGGCATGGTATCGACCGAGAGTTTTCCGGCAGTGGTGGGTACTGCCGATGCCATGCTCAAGGCCGCTGATGTGCTGCTGGTGGGCTACGAAAAAACGGGCGGTGGCCACTGCACGGCGATTGTGCGGGGTGGTGTTGCCGATGTGCGAATGGCGGTAGAAGCGGGGGTAAAAACCGCCCAGGAGTTTGGTCAATTTGTCTCGTCAACGCTCATTCCACGACCGCTGCCTAACCTAGAAGCGGTGTTGCCCATCTGCGCCCGCTGGGACGAGCTGCGCCGCACGGGCGGCGGCAAAATGGGCAGCTATGCCATTGGGTTGTTAGAAACCCGCGGCTTTCCGGCGATGGTGGGGGCGGCTGATGCTATGACTAAGAATGCTGACGTGCAGCTGATGTCCCATGAGTCTATCGGAGAGGGGCTATGTACGATTTTGATTCGGGGGTCGCTGCCCAATGTGGCGATCGCGATCGAAGCCGGCATGCACGAGGCCGAGCGCATCGGCGAACTGCACGCCGTGATGGTGATTCCCCGCCCCCTCGATGACTTAGTTGAGTCGCTACCCGTGATGGAAATGGAGCAGGAGCAGCCCGAGCCGCTACGGATTCCGCTCAACCTGGAGACCAAGCAAGAAGAGGTCGCAGCTGAGCCTGTGCTGATTGAAGCTGCTGCGGAAGCAGCTGAGCCAATTGCCCTAGAGCTAACGGTAGAAGAGCAAGAACTAGACGACGAAGAGCTTTAGGGGCTCAGGGGAAATCTGGCACGGGAAATCAAATTATGTCGTGGGTCAATTGGCGCGATCTGGTGGTCGCCATTGAGTTCATTTTTGACCATCCAGACCTCAACGGCCCGATCAACATTGAGGGGGATAGCTGATTTCAGTTGGCCATCCCCCTCAGCTTTTTTCCCTACTCAGGCTCGACCCAGCGATCGTCAGACTTGATCAGGTTGATCAGTTCCGCCACGCCCTGGTCTTCGGGCACCTTCTTGATCTCGTCGCGACCGCGATACAGCGAAATATAGCCGGGAGTCTTGCCCACGTAGCCGTAGTCGGCATCGGCCATTTCGCCGGGGCCGTTGACAATGCAGCCCATCACCGCAATATCGAGCCCGGTGAGGTGCTTGGTGGCTTCGCGGACCTCGTGGAGCACGTCTTCGAGGTTAAACAGGGTGCGGCCACAGGAGGGGCAGGCCACGTATTCCACCATGGTTTTGCGCAGTCCCAGAGCCTGCAAAATGCTGTAGCAGACGGGAATTTCTTTTTCGGGCGCTTCGGTCAGGGAGACCCGAATGGTGTCGCCGATGCCCTGGGCCAGCAGGGTGGCAATGCCTGCCGTAGACTTGATCCGGCCATATTCGCCATCCCCGGCTTCGGTCACGCCCAGGTGCAGGGGGTAGTCCATCCCCAGCTCATCCATGCGGTGGGCCATGAGTCGGTAGGCGGCCACCATCACCGGCACCCGGGAGGCTTTCAGGGAAATCACCAGGTTACGAAAGTCTAGCGATTCGCAGATGCGGATAAACTCCAGGGCCGACTCCACCATGCCTTCGGGGGTGTCGCCGTAGGTAAACAGCATCCGCTCGGCTAGCGAGCCGTGGTTGACGCCAATGCGCATCGATTTGCCCTGATCTCGCAGGGAGACCACCAGGGGCTCTAGGGTTTCCCGAATTTTGGTGCCGATGTCTTCAAATTCGGTTTGGGAATAATCGGTGCGGCCCACCTGGGGCTTCTCAAACACGTAGAGACCGGGGTTGATGCGTACCTTATCGACATGCTTAGCCACCTCCAGGGCAATTTTCATGCCGTTGTGGTGCACGTCGGCCACCAGGGGCACGGGCTGGTAAGTGTCTGCTAAGATTTTGCGAATGTCGGCCAGGGCCTTAGCGTGGGCCATGCTGGGCACCGTGACCCGCACAATTTCGCAGCCGATCTCGTGCAGGCGGCGAATAGCAGCAGCAGACCCCTGGATATCCAGGGTGTCTTCGTTGATCATCGACTGCACCACGACCGGGTGGCCGCCGCCGATGGTGACGTTGCCTACGGGCACCGGGCGGGTCTGGCGGCGGTGAATGGTGGTGTCGAAGGGGTCAAAGGCAGGGGTGGCGGTGGCTTGGGAGACGGGGTTGGGAAGCGTTTGCATAGCCTTTGCTCAATGGTTGCCGATGCGAAGAAATTTTGGGTGCGGCAATGGCCTCATGGGTTACGCTTTGACCATCGCACATCCACTTTCCAGAGTGCCACAGAATGGGGGCGTTGGCGCTAACGGTAGCGGTGCTGGGGTTAATCGTCGGTTAAGGTCAGGGGGACAGCCTCGACTAGGGCAAACAGAGTGAGGCTGAGCGGCCACAGAAAATACTGCAAAAACAGCACCGAATTAAAGTACAGAAAAATCATCATCACCAGCGCCGCCGCCACCAACAGCCCGGCTTTTTCTTTGAGATAGCTGAGATAGACGATGCCCATCAGCGAGAGCATCAGCAGCTTGGCCCTGATCCCCACCAGCCCTGGCCAGCCCTGGGCTACGACGACATCGATAGAGGGCGCACCGTCGATGTGGGAGACCTCTGCGCGGGTAGCTGAGAACAGGATCGATTTCGTAAACCCCTCGGCATTCCACAGCACAAACGGCAGCGAGGTCAAGACGGGGATGCTCAAAATGATGGCTAGCCCGATGCCCAGATCCGGCAGTCGTCGCTGCTTGGTGCCGGTATTCCACAGATAGATGAGATACAGCGGCAGCAAAAAGATCGCGATTTGTTTAATGCCGAGGGACATGCTGAAGGCCAGTAGCGCCAGTTTGGGCCTGGCGCGCAACAGCACCAGCGACAGCACCAGACAGAAAATCGCCGCAAACTCCAGGTGATGCACGCGGGTAATGTAAAGGCTCCAGCGCCCGAGCAAAAGAATGGCGGCGGCGGCCAAGCCCAGCCGGTACAACCCGCGTCGATAGAAATGCCTCAGCACCAGCGCTACCAGGCCCAGGTGGAACGTTAGGGACAGGGGCCGCCACAGGTAGAGCCAGCCAACAAAGTCGGTCACCCCTAGCTTTTGCACCAGGGCGGCGAAGAGATAGGCCAGAGGGAAATAGGTGGCGTACTTGTCGTTGAGCCGCATATCTCCAGCTAGAACCCTGGCATAAGGATTTTCGCCTGCCACAATGCGATCGCCCTCCAGCCAGATGTAGTAGATGTCTTCCTTGAGCAGATCCTGGGGCGGAATAGACCAAAAGCTGAGGTGTATAAACAGACCCGCCATCCCTAAGACTAGAAGCACTAGCCAATAGTGCTTTTTCCATCGGTTTGACACCTGATATGACATGACCACTGGGTTCTCCGAGCGGGTTGATGATGGATTGATCTGCTGCCAGAAGTATGCATTCGGCATCTGTGGCTTAGCTCAGCTATCGTCTAATAGCAACTCCCGGCTGAATACCCCCGGTTCTGTAGAGGCATAGCATGCTATGCCCCTACGAGGTTCCTGATTGTGAATCGGAGGTGTCTCAAATCGGATTTCGTCTATAGCAGATATACAGGTGCTCAGTCTGTCTAGGCAGTGCTGAAGAGAGCGATCGCCCGTGAGGTAATCCCCGTCGAACTCTAACCCTATATGTAGGGGTCGTGATTTCTATCATTCTCTAAAAGTCGCTAGATGTAGACTCATCAATCGGTCAAAGATCCGTTAATCTAAGGGGCAGCTTGGATGCCCTCGGTCAATTGAGTCTGCAACAACCAGGGCTAAAACAGTAGAATTGTACTAATAGAGCCGTCGCGCCATGTCCTTTGTTGGTCTCCACATCCACAGTGCCTACAGCCTGCTCGACGGGGCCAGTCAGCTGCCCCAGCTGGTGGATCGAGCCAAGGAATTGGGTATGCCTGCGATCGCCCTCACCGACCACGGCGTCATGTATGGCGCGATCGAGCTGATCAAGGTCTGCAAAGGGGCGGGCATCAAGCCGATTATCGGCAACGAGATGTACCTGATCAACGGCGACATCGGCCAGCAGCAGCGCCGCCCCCGCTACCACCAGGTGGTGCTGGCTAAAAACACCCAGGGCTACAAAAACCTGGTCAAGCTCACCACCATCTCGCACCTGCAAGGGGTGCAGGGCAAGGGCATCTTCTCGCGCCCCTGCATCAATAAAGACCTGCTGGAGCAGTACCACGAGGGGCTAATCGTCACCAGTGCCTGTCTGGGGGGCGAGGTGCCCCAGGCGATTTTGCAGAAGCGGCCCGACGTGGCCCGCAAGGTGGCCCAGTGGTACAAAGACCTGTTCGGCGATGACTACTACCTGGAGATCCAAGATCACGGCTCTGCCGAAGACCGGGTGGTGAATGTGGAGATCATCAAGATCGCCCGCGAGCTCGATATCAAGGTGATCTGCACCAACGACTCCCACTACATCTCCTGCAACGATGTCGAGGCCCACGACGCCCTGCTCTGTATTCAGACCGGCAAGCTGCTGACCGAGGACAAGCGGCTGCGCTACAGCGGCACCGAGTATGTTAAATCCGCCGACGAGATGCGGCGGCTGTTTCGCGACCACATCCCTGAAGACATCATTGAAGAATCGATCGCCAACACCCTGGAAGTCGCCGACAAAGTCGAAGACTACACCGGCATCCTGGGCCAGTCGCGCATTCCTGACTTCCCTATTCCCGCCGAGTTCAACGAAGACGCCGGGGCCTACATGGGCCAGGTGGCCAAAGAAGGGCTGGTCAAACGCATGAAGGCGGCCAGCTATGGCGAGATTAGCCAGGAGTACCGCGATCGCCTCGAATACGAAATCGAGATGATGATTCAGATGGGGTTCCCCACCTACTTTTTGGTGGTGTGGGACTACATCCGCTTTGCCCGCGACAACAACATTCCGGTAGGGCCGGGCCGGGGCTCGGCGGCAGGGTCGCTGGTGGCCTACGCCATGGAAATCACCAACATCGACCCCATCCACCACGGCCTGCTGTTCGAGCGCTTCCTCAACCCCGAACGCAAGTCAATGCCAGATATTGACACCGACTTCTGCATCGATCGCCGTGACGAGGTGATCAAATACGTCACTCGCCGCTACGGCGAAGAGCGGGTGGCCCAGATCATCACCTTCAACCGCATGACCTCCAAGGCGGTGCTCAAGGACGTGGCCCGGGTGCTGGATATTCCCTACGCCGAGTCCGACCGGATGGCGAAGCTGATTCCGGTGGCGCGGGGCAAGCCTACCAAGCTCAAGGTGATGATCTCCGACGACACCCCTGCCCCCGAGTTCAAAGAAAAGTACGACAACGATCCCCAAACTCGCCGCTGGGTCGATATGGCCCTGCGCATCGAAGGCACCAACAAAACCTTCGGCATGCACGCCGCCGGGGTGGTGATTTCCAAAGACCCCCTCGACGAAATTGTGCCCCTGCAGCGCAACAACGACGGCCAGGTGATCACCCAGTACTACATGGAAGATGTGGAAGCCCTGGGCCTCTTAAAGATGGACTTTTTGGGCCTGCGCAACCTGACCATGATCCAAAAAACCCTGGATCTGATCGAGGCTACCCACGGTACCAAAATCGACCCCGACGACCTGCCCATGGATGACCCCGCCACCTACAAGCTACTGGAGCGGGGCGACCTGGGCGGCGTCTTTCAGCTAGAGTCCTCCGGCATGCGCCAGATCGTGCGCGACCTCAAGCCCTCCGGTCTCGAAGACATTTCTTCGGTACTGGCCCTGTATCGACCGGGGCCGCTGGATGCGGGGCTGATTCCCAAATTTATCAACCGCAAACACGGGCGCGAGAAAATCGACTTTGCCCACGAAATTCTAGAGCCGATTCTGAGCGAGACCTACGGCATCATGGTCTACCAGGAGCAGATCATGAAAATTGCCCAGGATATGGCGGGCTATTCCCTCGGCCAGGCGGACCTGCTGCGGCGGGCCATGGGTAAAAAGAAAGTCTCGGAAATGCTGAAGCACCAGGGCAACTTCGTCAGCGGCGCGGTGGAGCGGGGCCTGGCTAAGAAAGTGGCCGAGGAACTGTGGGAGCAGATGGTGAAGTTCGCCGAATACTGTCTCAGCGCCGACACCGAACTGCTGACGCTGGAATACGGCCCCCTCACCATCGGCGAAATTGTCGCCAAGCGCATTCCCTGCCATGTGTTTAGCGTGGATGACCAGGGCTATGTCTACACCCAGCCCGTGGCCCAGTGGCACCAACGCGGCCAGCAGGAGGTGTTTGAATACCACCTCGACGATGGCACCACCCTGCGCGCCACCGCCGACCACCAATTTATGACTGAGTTGGGAGAGATGGTGGCGATCGACGAGATCTTTCAGCGCGGGCTAGAGTTGAAGCAGGTGGATGTCCCCTGGCCGCAGGTGCTGCGCTGCGCGTGAAAAAATGCTATGCCTAGGTTAGACATCATTCACGATGCCGTAAGAAACGCCCTCATCAGGGATGGTTGGACAATTACCGATGATCCTTACGTCATTCAGTATCGAAGAACAACTCTCTATGCTGACCTCGGCGCTGAACGCCCGATCGCTGTTGAACGAGGTGGCCTACGGCTGGTTGTGGAGGCAAAAAGTTTTGTCGGTGCATCTAAAATACAGGATTTGAAAGAAGCCCTAGGGCAATATGACATTTATCGCTATCTTTTAGAGGAAACAGCCCCAGACCGTAAGCTGTATATTGCGATTAGTACAGCGGCACACAGAACCTTCTTTACTCAAGATTTCGTCCAGCTCATTCTGCAAAAGCACCAATTACCTATCATCGTCGTAAATCTGGATACGGAGGAAGTCGAGCAATGGATAAACTGATTGAATACCCTCAAATTCTCAAGAAAATTTTGACTAACCATGCGGAAATTTGCGATCGCCATCCTGACCCCAATGTTGAAAAGCTTTTAATCTTGGATGAGGAAAGAGGTCACTACATTTGGATGGCTTTAGGCTGGCAAAAGGGAGAACGAATTGCTGGTATGACCATCTATGTTCGCATCCGCGATGGTAAATTCTGGATTGAAGAGGACTTAACTGAAGAGGGAATCGCGACAGATTTGATACGGATGGGAGTCACTAAAGAAGACATTGTTTTAGCCTTCTATGAACCAAAAATGCGGCAATACACAGACTTTGCCATAGCATCCTAAGCTGAGTAGGCGCTTACTGCCATGCGTTTTTTGAAGGCGCGCTTGAAGGGAGAACTAAAATTGACTTCTACAGATTAGTCCTCAATCAGTTGCCTTAGTTCATTGATATCAGAGGAAAAGGTTAGTTCACCGTTTTGCTGCTCTGCCTGGGCGATCGCAAAGTTGGCCTGCATTTCATCGCGACGCTCTTCGCGGAGGTATTGCTGCAGCAACAGCTGAATTTCAGGCTTTTCATCTGTGGAAAGATTTTTGATGACTTCAACTACATCACTAAAAACCATTTAACTTCAGCCTCCATATGTTTTTTGATGTCGAAATTTACAGAATCTGAGTAAGAGTTTGCTACATACAACGCCGATTCTAGAATGAAGTGCATCACTTAGAATCGGCGTTGTATGGAAATAAGCTGTTACGCATCTAAATTGCATTAATCGAATTTCCCTTATTTTTCACCTTGCGATGCCAATTTATAACTAAATCCCCCTCATTGAGAAGTTTGTTGATAAGGGCTTCAAGATCTTCAATCGACTTAAATAAACGATTTGAAATGAA
>NZ_JADEWX010000297.1 GCF_015207395.1 Nodosilinea sp. LEGE 07088 | reverse complement strand
CAAATCGTGGAGCGTCTCTTTAAGCTTGAGCAAGCCCTGACGCATGCGCGACTTGACCGTCCCTAAAGGAATATTCGTGTGACTGGCAATTTCGGATTGGCTAAATCCATGATAGTAGGCCAGCCACAATAACTCTCGCTGCTTTTCGGGCAGGGTTTGTAGGGCTTTGCGCACCCGCTGCGATCGCTCTCCCTGGGAGGCCTGCGCTTCTGGTAGCGAAAATTCACCCACGGCTGGAGCCTGGGGAGTCAGCCCTTGGAGAATCCGCCGTCGGTTACTGCGAGCCCGCACCCGATCGATGGCCCGATTGCGGGTGACGGTACCCAAAAACCGGCTGAGGGAACTCCGGGCCGGGTCATAGGTTGGCTTCTGCCAAAGGTTCAGAAAAATTTCTTGGGTCAAATCTTCAGCTTCTGGGCCACTGTTTAAGACCCGAAAGGCGATCGTGTAAACCAGCCGCGAGTAGCGATCGTACAAAATCGCTAAGGCTGATTTATCTCCCCGTTTCAGGGCTAAAAATAATGCTGCATCTGTATCGTCTCCCCAATCTGGAGGTTGACTTGCAGAAGGCGCGGGGGGCATGGGCTAAGAACCAGTTGAAGATAAAACCACAAGGCATTAAGTAGCCATTTACTCAAACAAGTTGCTCTATTGAGCGCCAGGACATACTGCATAAAAACACATGGATGGTCTGCACTGCCACTGTCACCACCCCTGATGACCTGGCCCATACGCCTAAAGAGCATAGAGTATAATCGCGACATCCATCTTTAGACATAGAGATATACCCCTAGATAGATACTGCCGTCCCTCTGTAGACATAGACTTGCTAAGTAATGTAAATCATCCCTCGGAGTTTGCAAAGCAGCCGTCCCGCGCGTTTAGCCAGGAGCTATCAGCCCGATGAAATCTTCTTTAGTCATCCTTTATCACCGTGAGCCCTACGACGAGGTCGTTGAAAACGGCAAGACCGTCTATCGCGAAAAGAAAAGCCCCAACGGCATTGTACCAACCCTAAAAAGCTTTTTTGCCAATGCCGATAGCAGCACCTGGGTCGCCTGGAAGCAGGTCGCTGAAGACCAGCAGGAGAGCTTCGACGAGCGGGTGACCATGGAGGGCTGGAGCGATCGCGCCGTCATCCGCCGCATTCCCCTCTCGGCTGAGCGGGTCAAAGACTTCTACTACATCACGGCTAAAGAAGCGATCTGGCCCATTCTGCACTCCTTCCCCGAGCACTTTACCTACGAAAGCTCTGACTGGGAAAACTTTCAGCACATCAATCAGCTGTTTGCCGAAGCCGCCTGCCAAGAAGCCGCCGACGATGCCCTGATCTGGATTCACGACTACAACCTGTGGCTGGCGCCCTTCTACATTCGGCAAAAAATGCCCAATGTGAAGATCGCCTTCTTCCACCACACCCCCTTCCCCGCCGCCGACGTGTTCAACATTCTGCACTGGCGCGAGGCGATCGTTGACAGCCTGCTCTGCTGTGACCTGTGCGGCTTCCACATTCCCCGCTACGTCGAGAACTTTGTCTCTGCGGCCCGCAGCCTGCGCGACGTCAAACTGGTCGAGCGCAAGCCCGTACCCGAGGCGTTTACCCCCTTCGGCACCGCCCTGGCCGAGCCCGACATGACCACCCAACTCGAATATAAGGGGCGCGTGGTCAACGTTGATGCCTTCCCGGTGGGCACCAACCCCGGCTACATCCACGAGACTGTGAACAGCCCCGCAGTCCTAGACCGCGTCCAAGCGATTCGCAACGACATCGGCGACAATAAGATCATTGTCTCGGCGGGTCGGGTCGATTACGTCAAGGGCGCTAAGGAGATGCTGCTCTGCTACGAGCGCCTGCTGGAGCGGCGGCCTGAGCTGCGCGGTAAGGTCAACCTGATTATGACCGCCGTCAAAGCTGCCGCTGGGATGCGGGTCTACAAAACTGCCCAGAGCGAAATTGAGCAGCTGGTCGGCCAGATCAACGGCAAATACTCCACTCTGACCTGGAACGCGATTCAGCTCTTTACCGAGCCCATCCCCTTTAACGACCTGATGGCGCTGTACAAGACCGCCGACATTGCGTGGATTCCCCCCCTGCGCGACGGTCTCAACCTGGTGGCCAAAGAGTACATTGCCGCCCACGGCGGCGAAAACGGTGTGCTGGTGCTCTCTGAGTTTACGGGCTCAGCGGTAGAGCTGCCCGATGCGGTGCTGACCAACCCCTATTCCGACAAAAACATGGATGAGTCGATCGACACAGCCCTGGATATGCCCCTAGAAGAGCAGCGCCGCCGCATGCAGACCATGCACGCTGCCATTACCCGCTACGACGTGCAGCAGTGGGCCAACCATATGTTCCGCGAAGCTAACGCCGTGGGGATCGCAGACAGTGAACCTAATTTGGTCACGGCCTAAGTTATCAAACAGCGCCAGCTCATGCCCTGGCGCTATTTTTTAGGCTTTCGTCTCGCTAAAAAGACTATTTATCCAGGTAAAGAGTCGATATAGCCTCAGGATGAGCCCCCCTGACTTCTGCCCGCGCTTAAATTTGATGCGTTAGGCTAACGAGAAAAAGCGCCGCTGCCCAATGGCTGCTGCTGGGGCTCTGACCCAAAGCACCGCGTTTCGATAACACCACGCCCGCTCACCCCGTTCTCGGGACTAAGGCCACCGGGCTGTTTTACCCCCGCAAACCCTAACCCCAAAAATTTATGCGCAACCTACAAACCTTAACTACCGAGCCTTTCGACCTAATTGTGATTGGCGGCGGCATCAACGGTGCGGCCACGGCCCGCGATGGTGCTCTGCGAGGGCTCAAGACAGTATTAGTAGAAAAAGGTGACTTTGCCGGCGGCACCACCAGTTGGTCGAGCCGCCTGATTCACGGCGGGCTGCGCTATCTGGAATATTTTGAATTTAACCTGGTGCGCGAGTCGCTCCACGAGCGCGAGGTGCTGCTGCGCAACGCCCCCCACCTGGCTAAGCCGTTACAGATGACAATTCCGGTCTACCGCAGCGGGGCGCGCAGCTACCGCATCATTCAGGTGGGCATGGTGCTCTACGACGTACTCAGCTACGACAAGTCGCTGCCCAACCACCGCATGCTGTCGCGCAAGACCACCCGGCAGCTGTTTCGCGCCATGGATGCCGACGACCTGGCGGGGTCGGCCCAGTACTACGACGGCCAGGCCGAGCACGCCGAGCGTCTCTGCCTCGAAAACATTCTCGATGCCGAGCGGGCCGGGGCAACGGTGCTCAACTACGCCAAGGTCGAAGATATTCACATGGGCGATCGCCGCATTACCGGCCTCACCTGCCGCGACATGCTGAGCGACACCACCTTTGAAGTCAAAACCCACGACAAAACGCTTGTGCTTAACACCTCTGGCCCCTGGGTCGATGCGGTCTGTGGCCTGAGCGAGTCGCCTGTGAGCAAGGGCCGCAAGATTGGCGGCACCAAGGGCAGCCACATCATTGTCGATGCCTTCCCCGGTGCCCCCGACTCAGCCCTGTACACCGAGGCCAAGTCTGACGGACGGCCCTTTTTCATCATTCCCTGGCTGGGCCAATTTTTGATTGGCACCACCGACGAGCGCTACGACGGCCCCCTCGACAACATCAAGGCTGACAATGCCGAGGTCGATTATTTACTCAAAGAGACCAACGCCGTGCTGCCCGCCGCTCATCTCACCCGTGAGGACGTGCGCTTTACCTACGCTGGCGTGCGGCCCCTGCCCTATGCTGAGGGCAAAAAAGCCGGTAGCATTAGCCGCGATCACATTCTCCACAACCACAGCAAAGAGGGCGCCGAGAACCTGATTTCGCTGATTGGTGGCAAGCTCACCACCCATCGTCAGGTGGGCGAAGAGTTTGTCAACGCGGTGTTTAAGCACCGGGGTGAGTCGGCCCCCGCCTGCCCCACCCACACC
>NZ_JADEWX010000296.1 GCF_015207395.1 Nodosilinea sp. LEGE 07088 | reverse complement strand
TGGTTTGGTAGGATGCAGGAAACATATTGGTTTAGGGGAGCTGCACTGAGGCTCCCTATTTTTTGTCCCCTTTATTGTCTCAAAGCCCTGTACCGCATGACGTTGAGTACCCTTGTCACCCGTTAAGTTGGTGCGCATGGTTGAGGCGGCCCATCGCCTCGACACCCAAATTCAGACCCACGCCCTGGAGTCTTTACCCGAAAAGTTGATTGGCCCCCGCTTCTACGGCAAATCGGTGATCGCCCACCTCCAGGATTTGGGGGTGCTGAGCCCCCGGTTTTCGATGGCCCATGGCACCTGGGTGACCGCAGCCGACATCGATATCCTGGCGGCTACGGGGGCCGCAATTAGCCACAACCCCAGCTCTAACCTGAGGCTGAGAGCCGGAGTGGCCCCCCTCAACGCGCTGTTAGCGGGCGGAGTGACGGTCGGGCTGGGGATGGATGGCACCACCCTGGGGGATGACGAGGATATGTTTGCCGAAATGCGCCTGGCGGCACGGCTGCACCGCACCCCCCAGTTGGGCAGCCCGGCCCCGAGCTATGCCGATATCTTTCAGCTGGCGACCAGCGGCGGAGCCAGGCTGATGGGCCAGGGCGATCGCATCGGTAAGCTGGCCCCTGGCTATCGCGCCGACCTGGTGTTGGTCAACTGCGATCGCATCACCGCTCCCTGGGTCGCCCCAGAGATTGATCCCTTCAAGCTCGCCTTCCTGCGCGCCAAAGCCATGGATGTGGATACCGTCTTGGTCAATGGCCAGGTCGTTTTAGAGGCAGGCTTACCGACCGGGTTTGACTTGCAGGCGGTACGGCAAGAAGTCGCCGCGCTACTCGACACGACCCCAGCCCCAGAGGCCTACCGCACCCTTGTGGCTGAACTCAAGCCCCTGATGTTCGACTGGTACAGCCAGTGGGAAACGCCGCCGCTAGAACCCTATGGCGCGTTTAACTCGCGCCGTTGATAGTTCTGTAGCGCCCAGCACAACAGCCTGCTGACCTGGCCTGTTCAATGTCAGAAGAATATGACCGCATGGTGATCCTGAATCTGAATACGTTGGTGGCGAGGTTGACTAGAACCGTTTAGCGAGGTCGGCTGCCCCCTACTCGGCAAGACTTTGAAACTGCCAGACGGTCTTGCTCTGGCGATCTCACCAATATCCTAAAAAGAGTAGAGTACGTCAATCCATGCAGGAATCTGCGCGTCGCGTCTTAACCGGGGTCGTCTTCTTTTGCTTGACGGTTTTGATCGCAATCCTCGGCTACGTCTGGTTTGGCTGGACTCCCTTAGAGGCCATCTACATGGTGGTGATCACGATTTTTGGGGTGGGCTATGGCGAAGTCAAGCCTCTAGATACCCCCTTTCAGAGAATTTTTACAATTCTCGTCATCATTGCTGGGACGACATCGGCAGTCTATAGCGTAGGAGGCTTTGTCCAAATGGTCACCGAGGGAGAGATCAACCGCGCCTTTAGCAACCAGCGCAAACAGCTGACCATCGCCAACCTGCAAGACCACGTGATTATTTGCGGGTTCGATCGCATGGGTCAGGTGTTAGCCCGCCAGCTCGACGAAGCGCATCAGCCGTTTGTGATCGTCGAAAACCTGCCCGATCGCATTGAAGTGGCCGAAGCCTCGGGCTACCTGCACTACCCCGGCGACGGCACCCACGAGATCACCCTGGAGGAGGTCGGCATTCAGCGGGCCAAAGCACTGGTGGCCGTCTTACCCGACGATAAAGCCAACGTATTTATTACCCTAACCGCCCGCGATCTCAACCCCCGCATCAAGATTCTGGCCCGGGGCGAGTTGCCCCCCACCGAGCGCAAGCTGCGCCTGGCCGGGGCCGACCACATCGTGCTGCCCGACACCATCAGCGCCATTCAAATTTCCAATTTAATTGTGCGCCCCACCGGCATGGACTTTTTGAACAATACCTTCGAACGCAGCTACCTCAACGAATTTCTCGCCAATATTGAAGTGCAAATGGAAGAACTTCAGATCAAAGAAGAGTCTCCGTTTGTCGATAAAACCCTGATGGAGTTGCAGGTGCGCGGCAAGGGCGCATTTATGATCATTGCCCTGCGGCGCTTAAACGATCGCCTGATCTTTCGCCCCTCCGCTACGCAATTGTTGAACGTGGGCGATTCGCTGATCATATTGGGGCACCAAGACAAACTGCCCCAGTTTGCCGAGCACTACCACCTCAAGCGCTACCACCTCAACCACCACCATCAGAGGCTGTCGGCAGCATGATCGATACGCTGTGGCTGTTGCTCTGTTCTGGCCTCGTATTTTTGATGCAAGCTGGGTTTATGTGCCTGGAGTCGGGGCTGACCCGCTCTAAAAACAGCATCAATGTCGCCATCAAAAACCTGGCTGATTTTGGCATTTCTGCCGGGCTCTTTTGGCTGTTTGGCTATGCCCTGATGTTTGGCGATACCCAAACCGGCTGGCTGGGCAGCACCGGGTTTGCCCCCGCCTTTACCGACCAGCCCGACCGGGCCGTTTTCTTTCTGTTTCAAATGATGTTTTGCGGCACCGCCACCACCATTGTGTCGGGGGCGGCGGCGGAGCGGCTGAAGTTTCATGCCTATATCCTGTTGGCGATTTTTCTGTCGGGGTTCATTTACCCGGTGTTTGGCCACTGGGCCTGGAACGGCATTGCCGCAGGGAATGTTGGCGGCTGGCTTGAAAACCTTGGCTTTGTCGACTTTGCAGGCTCGACAGTGGTGCACAGTGTGGGGGCCTGGTTTGGGCTGGCAGTCATTTTGGTGATTGGGCCTCGACAAGGGCGATTTTTGGGCAACGGGCGATCGCAACCAATTCAAGGCGCAAATATTCCATTTTCGGTCTTAGGGGCGATGCTGCTCTGGTTTGGCTGGATTGGCTTCAACGGCGGCAGCACCCTGGCGCTGAACGACCAGGTACCGGGCATTGTGGTCAATACGGTGATGGCCGGGGTGGGCGGCATGATCACCGCCTCAGTTTTGAGCAACATCAAACACAAGGTTGTGGAGGTGGGGCAGCTGATCAATGGTTCCCTGGCGGGCTTAGTCGCCGTTACGGCCTGTTGTCATGTGATTAGCGTGCCGCTGGCGGTGATTGTGGGGGGCACTGGAGCGGCGATCGCCCTCTTGGCCTCGCAACAGCTCGATCGCTGGCAGATCGACGACGCGGTCGATGCCTTCCCCGTCCACGGGGCGGCGGGCATGTGGGGCACTCTCTGCGTGGGCCTATTTGGTCGGCTCGATCTAATCGACACGGGGCTCAACCGGGGCAACCAGATCATGGTGCAGGTGTTTGGCATTGGGGCAGCTGCCGTCTGGACCTTTGGCCTGGCCTGGGGGGTGCTGACCCTGGTGAACCAGGTCTACCCGCTGCGGATTTCTCTGGCCGAGGAAAACATTGGCCTCAATGTCTCAGAGCACAACGCCAAAACCGAAACCTACGATCTGTTTCAGATCATGGATTACCAGGCTAAAACCAATGACCTGAGCCTGCGGGTGCCGGTGGAACCCTTCACCGAGGTGGGGCATATTGCCACCCGCTACAACCAGGTGATCGATGCCTTTGAGAAACGCCAGAACCAGAGTGTGGAAGACCTGGCCCACATTTACTACGTCACCGAGGCGATCGTGGCAGCGGTGGAGACCCACAGTTTTAAGGCCAATAACCTGGGCCTCGATGAGGTGGCTGAGCGATCGGATGAGCTGGGGGCCTTGGCCCGCGCCATTCAGGCGGTGGTCGGGATTGTGGAAGAACGCGAGCAAGAGATCGCTCAGCTAAAACAGCAGGTCGATAAGCAACCCGAGGGAGTTGACCAGGGCTAAGGTGGTTCCCGGAAAACAGTCTCCCTACTTCTGATGAGTAGCTAGGCGCAATTAAATATAAAACGTTCCAGTGGGTAATCTCCGGTTCTACTACGTGCCTCCATGCCCTCAATGACGGTCATGGCCAGGTCATATTCGTTATCAAACATCTGCCCGGCAATCT
>NZ_JADEWX010000044.1 GCF_015207395.1 Nodosilinea sp. LEGE 07088 | reverse complement strand
ATGACGGCTTGGATTTCAGGTTCTCTGGCACTAGATTCATTCCTCTGTTAGACCAGATCTTTGCGCTCTTGACAACCCCTTGCCGGTTACACATCCACCGTCTTACCAGCGGTTATTGAGAAGTTACCATGCTTGTTTCTTTTGTTGCGACAGCGTCATCTGATTTACCGTCCAGCAGCAGAATTGTCGCTACAACCCGACGACGCAGTCTTTAACCTTCCTCATGAGGATGTTTGGATATCTATCCCCAACTCTCAAGCACGACTAGGCGGTTGGTGGATTCCTGCTCCTACGCAGCAGGAAAACTTTATCGTTTTACCCAGTGAGCCTAGCAATATTCTGACTTCTCCAAAGGTTATTTTGTATCTCTGTGGAGTTGGGCGGAACATGGGCGACTACAATTATTTGGCTCGCGTATCCGCCTTTCGACAGCTAGGCTTCTCAGTGCTTGTGTTCGATTATCGGGGGTATGGTCTCAGTGAGGGAGACTTCCCTAGTGAGTTGCAAGTTTATCAGGATAGCCAAGCAGCTTGGAATTATTTACGGGATATGCGCCAGATACCGCCGGAGCAAATCATAATTTATGGCGAATCTTTGGGGGGAGCGATCGCACTGGACTTAGCGATAAGACATCCAGAAGCAGGTGGGTTAATCATGCAAAGTTCATTTACCTCAATGACAGAAGCGATTCAGCACAGAAGATTTCTCCAAATTTTCCCGGTTGGTCTGCTGCTCACGGAGAAATTTGATTCGCTGTCCAAAGTGCGATCGCTCCGGGTTCCTATTTTGTTTATGCATGGCAGTGCTGATTCAGTTGTTCCATCAGAGATGAGCCAACGATTATACGATGCCGCTTCTGAGCCAAAACAATTGTTTATTATTCCTGATGCTGATCATGTAAAGATTTACCAGCCAGGGGAGCAGTCATACCTCAAAGCCATTCAAAGATTTACTGAGTTAGTGCAACAGCACAACCCCGGCCAACCGCCCAATAATTCTAGTGCAGCCGATTGAACCAAACTGCTTGTGGAGTTACAAATTACTGGCAACCGCTTACCGAAAACGTTGGGTAGCTTGCCAATTGGTATCACGGCGGCTCACCGGGTTGTTATCAAAATCATAACGGTTGAGCTGTTCGGTGCCATCGGGGAGGATAGTTTTGACTAGACGGTTGCGGCTGTCGTACTCGTACCGGATTTCACGCCCCAGGCGATCAACGACGCTAATCAAATTTCCAGCTAAATCGTAGGTGTATTGAGTTGTGTTGTTGTCGGCGTCAACCGTCTCAATTAAGCGATCTCGCTTGTCCTAGATATACTGAGTTAAATTGCTACGGGCATCGGTCATAGTCGCCAAGTTGCCCCTAGCATCATAAACAAAGTTAGTGCCTGGCGCAGCTAGAAGACCTGCGCCATCGGGGTCAGCCTCCGTAGTTTGTACCGCTGATTCATTGCGTCATAGACGGTTTCGCTGCGGATGCCATTGGCATCAATCACCGCTGTTTGGTTGCCTGCTTTGTCGTAGATGAAGGATTCAGTAGCTTCCTCCGGGGTGCCCTTGGCATAGGTAACGGTGGTCATTCGATTCAAGGTATCAAAGACATACTCCGTGCGGTGCTTATTGGGGTCGATGAGTGCCGTTTGGTTGCCCGCTGCATTGTATTCACACTGCCAGATCGCTTCATCAGCCGTACCCTTGGCATAGGTTGCCTGCACCAAGCGCCCGTCTCGTAATCATAATTGGTCTGTCGCCTCAAGGCATCGGTTTCGATATTGAATCAAAAGACGGTGCCGCCAGCGAGGTAAATGCGACGGTAGTTGGGCATGAAAGAAAATTTTTGATCTTAAGATGCACAGGTGATTTGACGGATAGACGTATGGCAACGCCTACCCCACCGGCTCTTTTTAATACTATCCAAAATCACTTGAATGGAATTTGCAACAATGTCCCTTAACCGAACAATTGGTGGAGTGACGGAAGGCATGAGCAAAAAGCTCAAACTCATAAAACAGCAAGTCCATAGCTTTACTAACTTTGATAGTTCTCGTGCCCGTCTATCAGTTTACTGTTCTCATTAGCGACACTTATCACCATGAGACAAAAAGAACCTTACAAAGAAGAATAATTACATTTATCCAAGAAAAATTTTCCTTTCCTATCAAGATATCCCCAGTCTCGCTGCCCCCATGAAAAAGGCATAAAGATATGTAGAAATGAATATGGTCTAACTGCTGCTGCCCTTACTCGATTGTTTTCGTAGAACACTCCAGCAAAAAAGTCCAGGTATATTGATTCTCCCAGCTCAATTTCTATGTTCCCATCTTGATTTATAAAGCCTTGATAAACCCCATTACTACTTTTGTAAAATGCGGCTAGTCCTTCAGAAAACCGATGAACCTGCTCAAATTTTAAATTATTAATAGGTTCACCCTTTTCATTTATAAACTGCCATCTACTTGACGAATCATTCAGCTTTACTGCAGCAAATCCCTCAAAAAATGGTGCTGCCTCTTGAAACTGTGGCTCAATAATCAATTCGCCATTTGAGTTTATATAACCCCAAGAGTATTCTCTTTTAACTGCTACTTTTCGTTCGCGAAGAATACCTACGTCATCAAACTGTGGCTCTAGGATTACATTTCCTTTTTGATCAATCAAACCCCATTTTCCATTTGCAGGATCTTGAACTAAGGCTCGATCATTTGAAAATGGCCTCACAGAGAGATATTTTGGGCGGATGACTACACTTCCTTCGCTATTGACAAAGCCTTGCTTTCCATCTTCGGCAAAAATAAATAATCCATCGCCTTTCTCTTGAAAGTTTTTTCTGCCAACTTCTTTAGTGCTTCTTAAACACGGGTTGAGCGCTAAGAATTGGGGATAAACGCATCCTGAAACTGTCGCGAGAGCATAGATCAAGGACACTATGACTGAAAGCTTGCCAATAAGCAGAACCCTCTCTTTTATCAATCGATGCTTTGCCATAGAAATGACAATCAAGATAATTCTCTTTACTACCTTAGCATTGAGGGAGGAGTCATCGTAGGTGGGGGAGGCAGAACTATATCGCTTGAAGAAGCACATCCACAGTCGTTTAAGTAGCCACGAATCCACCACCGATATTGACTTATCCAAGGTCCCATTTTTTCTGTACTTGTAAATTGAGGGACTCGATTTGGTTCCTCTGAGTAGAGGGTATTTATTGCATCAGCTCGGCCTCCTACTTGATTGTCATATATGCTTCCCGATAACCCTCCTTGATACAAGGTTCCAAGGATACCTGCTTGCCGTCTAATACTAGTGGCTTCAAGGCCAGCCTGGCGTCTATGACGATTTGCTATATCATCAAATTCACTTGCATGATCATCAAGTATGGCCCCAATATAATCAATAGCTAATCGCTCGTCCTGTAACAGTCTTGTTTCTTGTTGCACTTCAGGAGCTATAGCATATGGGCTGATAGGCTGATTAAACGCATTTGGATTTCTCCTTCTGACGACCCCCTCCACTTGAGACGCAATCGTTCCCTCACCCGTGTGAATTTTACCTGGAATTCCGTAGTCAGAAATTGTTCCTGGTCTAGTAAGCAATCCTAATGGATTTTGTCCTCTAGTCCAACGATCATAAGGATTTTCAAGAGCTTCCCAGAGAATTACTCCTGCAATTGCATCAGGAGTCACATCAAAGTAAGAAGCTGCGTCGCACATATAATTAGCGTTTCTTCGGATATAGCCGAGAGCCCACTGACGCTGGACTTCATGGTAGGAAGATTCGCGAGCTTCCCATGGTGCTAATCCAGTGTAAACCCCTGGATCGCTTCCCAATGCACGTCTTATTGGATCAGGTATTAGCCCCGAGGGATCAACATAATTCGTAGGATTATTGCCCACATAACGATAGAGGTTGCTATCGCCTGCCCCAAAGCCAAGCGGGTCTTCACCCACAAACGTGCCAACTGCCGGGTCGTAATACCGCGCCCGGTATTGCATCAACCCCGACTCCTCATCCAACTCCCGCCCGGTATAGCCAAAGCGGAAGTCAAGAGCCGGATTGCTCTCACCGGTGACCTGTCCAAAGCTGTCATAAGTGGTATGGTTCAGCACCGTGCCCGTGTTGTTGATCACATCACGGATACTGCCCTGATGATCGCCCAGCGCCCAGCGCGTTTGCCCAGCCGTGTCCTCCGCTAGCACCTGGTCAATCTGTGGCCCGTGGAAATAGCGATGGGTGAGGTTGCCCGCCCCATCAAAGACCAGAGCAATATGGCTGCCGTCATAGACGAAGTTTTCCTCGGCCGCGGTGCCAGCGCCAGCCCCGTCTGCGTCTATAGCGCTACTCAAGCGCCGGTTGTAGACATCGTAGGCATAGAGCACCGTCTGAGTAATAGTGCCTGCCCCGTTCTTCGAGACAATTGAGGTCAATCGATTGCGGTGATCCCAGGTGTACTCTGTCGCCTTACCTGTGGCTACTTCTACCCGCCGAGTGCGATTGCCCTCGTTGTCATACTCATAGCTGTAGGTGCCATCATTCAGCAGCCGGTTGTGGTCGCCCGTGGTGTAGCTCATGCGATTGCCCGTCACGTCGTAGTCGTAGGCTTCATCGCTTTGATAGCTGTGGTTGCTGTTAGTCAGCTCGTGGCGGTCGTTGTAGCTGTAGTTGCTGGTGCCATCGGGGGTCGTAAGCTGCGTCAGCCGGTTCGCCGCATCGTAGGTGAAACCGTAGTCGGCAATGACAGTAGCCCCACGCTGATGGGTCAAATCCGTCAACCGCCCCGCCAAATCGTAGCCGTAGCTCGTCCCTGCAATCACTTGAGTGCCTGTCAGGCTGCTGTAGCGGCTGAGCCCCGTCATCTGGCTGGCGGCATCATAGGCCATCTCTACCCGTTTCGCGGCCACACCCGCCCCACTTTGGGTCATCTGGGTCACCCGATTGAGCGCATCGTAGCTCACGGTCTCAGTCCCCGCTTGACTGCCATTGATCGTGTCGGTGACCGTCGTCAGGTTGTTGACCGCGTCGTAGCCGTAGCTCAGCACCACACTGGGTACGCCCGGCGTCCCAGCATTGTTTACGCGGGTCAATCGACCGGCTAGATCATAGGTGTAGGCATAGGTAGAGGCTGGATCACTGGCTGCCGTCAGCTGGCTGGCGGCATCATAGGTGTAGCTGATCTGCCGGGTGGTGTTGCCCTGCCCATCGAGCCATTGCTCCTGGGTCTGTCGGTTCAGGGCGTCGTAGTTAAATTGCTGAGTCCGCCCATTGCGATCAATAAGACTCGTCAGGTTGCTGGTGGCATCGTAGCTATAGCGGCGAGTCAGGGCCTGGCCATCAACGGTAATGGTTTCCGTCTCCAATCGCTCCAGCGCGTCGTAGGTAAACGTGGTCAGGTTGCCCGACGCATCGCTGAGGCTAGCTAAATTGCCCACCCCGTCGTAGGTCATGCCGGTGGTTTCCCCTACAGCGTCGATGACCTGAGTTTGGCGATAGAGGGCGTCATAGCCGTACTGGGTGGTGTTGCCCAGGGCATCGCTCACTGATATCAAGTTGCCGATCGCGTCGTAGGCCCGGCTGGTGCTGTGCCCAAGCGGGTCGATCATCTGGCTCAGCAGATTGCGATTGTCGTAGCGGAACGTTGTGGTGCGGTTCAGCTCATCGGTGAGGGCCGTGATGTTGCCCTCGGCATCGTAGGTGGTGGTGCTGTCGTCGCCCAGGGCATTGACCATCGCGACCTGTCGGTTTAGCGGGTCATAGGTGTAGGTCGTGGTGCGGTTGAGGGCATCGGTGACGCGGGTCAGGTTACCCGTGGCATCGTAGCCAAAGGTAGTGGTGTGGTTGAGCGGGTCGGTCGTCTGCGTCAGGCGATTCAGCGCGTCGTAGCCGTACTGAGTCGTGCGGTTGAGGTAATCCTTAGTGGTGCAGAAAACTCATGACAGTCTCAGTATGAGAACGTAACGACCTTGGAGAACTCAATGCGGCAGTCTAAGGCATCTCGTTTGCGCCGAGAGGCGCAAGCGGGTGGTGGATTGCTTTTGGGGAAGGCTTGGAGGATAGGCAAGGGCAGTCGCTCGTAGCAGAGCCGAGCCAGTTCTCGCAGACCCAACTGCAGAAAACTCAAGCCTCGGTCACCATGCCAATCCAGGCGAGTCCGTTGCCCCGCCTTAACCAGCATCATGCCGACTACCAGGGCAATCAGATAGGCGCAATCCAACAGCATGACTAATCGGGTCAAGACGTTAGCATCGCGTAAACCCGAGTCGAGCACATCGAAGGCAGCTGATTTGTAATCCTTAAAGTGCAGTTCAATTCCTCCAAAACGCTGACCATAGAGCGCAAAGGTTTGCAGCGAGGCCGCTCGGCTCGACAGCACCGCCCAGGTATCTTGCGCACCGGGTACATTAGCCGTTGCTAGATGGGCATCGATATCGTCTAACGCCCGCACCCGCCCAACAAGATAGGCCTGTTCTGGGGGCGGAAAGAGGCTCTCTACGGGTTGAGTGCGCCCGTCGGTGGTGGTGACCAACAGGTCTGACTTCACTCGAATCGCCCAGTCCCACGACTGTTTGTTCAACCAGCGCATCAAGCCCCCGTGTTCAAAGCCCCGGTCAGCCAGCAACGTCACCTTTACCTCCGGCGGGAGCACCTGCTGAGCACGCTCCAAGACCGGTCGATACTGCTTAAAGCCCACCATGGCGCTGCCATGCTCCAGCACCACTTGAGCCAGCGTGAACGAGCGACCACCCCAGGCCATGCACACCTCTATCAGACAAAATCGATCCCACAGCATACTGGTGTCCAGCGTCAGGAGAATGGCCTCCCCGGCAAAGGCCGACAGCAGGTGACGCAGTATCGGCTCATAGTAGCGTTCCGCTGTGATCTGCGGGTTATGAAGAAAGTAGCTCAAGCGGCCCATATGGGCACGGGCACCGCAGTCGCGATGCGACAAATACGGAATCCACCGTCCTAGACAGGCTTCGCCGGACTGCAAAATCGCACCCAGAATCTCGGCAAACCCTTGCAGATGCCGCTGGTCTTTCGGTTGCACCCATTGACGCAATTGATCTTGCAGTTGACGATACAAGTGGGGTGTTTCCATGGGACTGGCCTTGAGTTGGGGAATTCAAGCCTCTCATGAAATACCCCTCCCTATCCACCTTGTCTTATTTGAGACTCCTTACACAGCAACCCTTTCAGGACTTTTCTGCACCACTAAGGAGGTAATCACGCTAAGATGTAACGTCCTAACTAGATACCCAATTTAAATAAAGCTAAATCGGCTGCATTTTCAGTAGCAATAAATATTGAATCTTTGGTTATGCAGGGTGATGAAATATAAGACAACTTTGGCCTTCCAGATGTAACTTTTTCAGCAAGATTTAAAGATTGAGTTACTAAATATTCAACATCCAAAAATTTCTCAAATCTAAACGGAATCTCCCATTTAAAAATTATTTTACTCGAAGCAGTATCAATACCCAAAAAATGCCCACCACAGCTTGTAAATAACACAGTTCCAGAGACTAATGGAGGTGATTTCGGCGGCATGGGCTGCCCAATATCAATAGACCATACTTTTTTCCCGCTATTTAAATCAACTGCATGAATCTGAAAATCAGCCATTTTGCCAATTAGCATTTCACCAGAAGCGACGAAGTGGCTGCAATACGACTGCCCGCTAACGCTGTATTGCCAATTCAATCTTCCTGTTTGCATGTCAATTGCGCTCAAAGTTTTATCCCTGCTAAAACTATAAACATTGCCGTTAGCAACTATAGGGCAGACATCCCAGTTATATGTAGACTTGCGGAACTCGCTAAAATTTAACTTCCAATTGATTGATTTAGAAAAAATGTCAATTGCATAAACCTCTCCACCGCCTGACTCAGCAAATACAAGTCCATTTGAATAAGCAAGATAACCAATTCCATAGTCACTTGAAAGTGCTAGCTTCCATTGAAAAATACCCGTCTCTGCTTCAAAACAGCAGATACAACCATTAATTGTTCCAATATAAATGCTGCCGTCAACGATAGTGACTGACGAGCGAGTCATGAACTTCCAAGAATCAGCGAAGGTGTTCTCAAAATTGCTATCTATTAATTCAAATATATCTAAGCTGAATTGAAACTCTCGTCTACTCAAATTTATGCAAAAAAGTGCAGGTCTAAGGTTTTGCAACATTGGCTGATACAAAAAATATGCAAGTTCATCTACGATTACTGGAGAAGAGAAGTAATCAGATGCTCCAAATATCGGCTGATTTATCTTTAGCGACCAGTTGATTTTTCCTTCTTCTGCGTCTATTTGGTAAAAACTCGCGAACATTGCATCGATTCTAGTTGCTAGGCAATACAGATAGCCTGATTCAAAAACGATAGTTTTGTCTGAACTTGCTAGCTTAAAGTCATTTAATCGCCATTGATAGCCACTTATTGCATTTACAGTGATGTCGATATCTTGGCTTCCAGTTCTTTGAAGATTAGCTCTAAACATATTCCTGAATTTGTAGGGATTATCCGTTTATGAGTTCAAAAATCCTCCTGTCATTTTCTCACACAATTAGAAGCTTGGACCAACTAGTTGCCTGCCTACATACCCTACTCCATTCAATACCGCAAGTCCTGCTGCACCTATGATAAGTACAGGTTGTAAAGCTCGTTCTAAGTTTGCTGCTAGAATTTCCTGAGCTACTTCTCCAAATAGCCCCTGATTGTTTGCCCTCATCTCTTCAGGTGAAGGCTGTCCCGTACCTGCAGTTCTACTTGGCCCTTCGAAAAAGCTGCCAGAGAAGATACTCCCATAAGAAGCTGCATTAAAGCTAACTCCAATTTCTCTATAAGTATCGCCAGTCTCACAGTTCTTTCCCCATGCAGCTGTAAAAGTTACTCCCCCAGCAAATGGAAAAGCTGATCCTAGAAAACCAAAATCTGGTAATACAACTTGCCTACGTGTGTAAGGGCCAGACTCAGTGCTTCCTATTCCAACCGTACTACTGATAAAACTATCTCTAGGATCGCCTCCTGTTACGGCTCCTGAACCTACTTCTGTTCCCTTGCCAAATGCATTACTAATCTGACCATATTCTCCAACAGTTGTATGAGCATAGCTTCCCGAACTACTGACTACACTATTTCGGAGAAAAACTAAACCACTCGGATCTGTGTAATTTACTGGGCTGTTCAAAACATAGCGATAGAAATTAGTGTCGCCTGCTTCAAAGCCCAAAAGATCTTCACTAATAAATCTGCCAATTTCACCATCGTAATATCTAGCTCTGTAATAGTAGAGTCCCGTTTCCTCATCAATCTCCCTACCCGTAAAGCCATAGCGGCTATCAAAGCTGCTATCACTTTCGCCAATTAGATTTCCATAAGAATCAAAAGTGCGATGATTCTTCAACGCTCCTGAATCATCAACCAAGTCCTTCACGGTGCCGAGATGGTCGCCAAGTTGCCATAACGTTGTGCCCGTGCCATCTTCCTGCGCTAGCACCTGATCCACCTGCGGCCCATGCAGATAACGCATTGATGGGTCAGCAATATTGCCCTTGAACTCCAGCAGCGCATCATCCCGATCATAGACAAAGCGCAGCGTCTCTGCCGTCGCATTGCCCGCCCCATCCACATCCACCGACTTAGCAATGCGGCGATTCATCACGTCATAGACATACTCTGCCCGCTGCACCTCAGTACCCACAGCATTCTCATCAATCACCGCTACCAAGTGGTTGAGGTAATCCCACACAAAGACTCGCTGACTGCCTGTAGCGATCTCTGTCTGAGTGGTCATATTGCCCTCAGCATCGTAGGCATAGGTATAGATACCATCCGAGACCAGTTGATTATTGGTACCCGTGCTATAGCTGGTGCCATGCAGATGCGACTCAAGGCGATTACCATTGGCATCGTAGTCGTAAGTTTCATCGGGGTTGTTGGCGTCGCTGTGCAACGCCCCAGTCAGCTCATTACGGGCGTTGTAGCTGTAGTCCGTCACCCCATCCACATCACTGATTTGGGTAATGCGATTAGCATCGTCATAGGCAAAGCCGTAAAACGCCAGTTCTCCACTGCCATTGCTATGCGCCAGCCGCTCCAGGCGATTGTGCTCATCGTAGGCGTAGCCCGTCGTGACCACAGGCATCGTATCTGCCAAGTCGCTGTAGCGGGTGATGGACTCAAACTGGCCAATCGCATCGTACGCAAAGTCCACCCGCTTAGCATCCACGCCAGCGCCGCTCTGGGTCATCTGCACCACTCGGTCTTCGGCATCGTAGGTGTAGGTCGTCACACCCCCAGCCACACCATTGATGAAATCACTCACCGAGATCACATTGCCATCGGCATCATAGCCATAGCTCAGCACCACCGTCGGCACTCCGGTTGTCCCAGCATTGCTCACCTGCACCCGCCGACCCAGGGCATCGTAGCCAAAGGTATAGGCCGAGTTAGGGTCTTGCACCGCAATCAGCTGATCCGCCGCATCATAGGCCATCGTTGTGGTACGCAGGGGGTTGCCCTGGTCATCCAGCCACGCCTCCTGGGTTTGGCGGTTCAACCCATCAAAGCTAAAGCGCCGCGTGCGACCATTGCGGTCAGTGGTTTCAACGCGGTTGCCTACCGCGTCGTACTCATGGCTGCGGGTGCTGTTGAAGGCATTGGTCTCACTCACCAGGCGATCTCTGGCATCGTAGCCAAAGGTCGTGGTGTTGTTGACCGCATCGCTCAGACTCAACAGATTCCCCGCCGCATCGTAGGTGTAGGTAGTCTCACCAGCGGGGTCTTCCGCATCGCGGGTCAGGATGAGGCGATCTAAGTTGTCGTACTCCATCTCCGTGCGCTGCCCCAGCCCATCGGTCTGCGCCAGGGTGTTGCCCACCTTGTCGTACTCCGTGGTGGTCGTAATCGTTGTCGTGGTTCTGGCGGCGCTGGTCATGGTGATGCGGCGACCCAGGTCGTCGTAGGTATACTCGGTGCGTACGCCGTTGGCATCGATCTGAGCCGTCATCTGGTTAGCGGCATCGTAGACAAACTGGGTACGGTCACCCGATTCATCTACCATGGCGACCAATCGGCCACGGGCATCGTAGATCGACTGGGTGGCCTCTCCATTGGCATCGCGGCGGCTCACCGGGTTGTTATCAAAATCATAGCGGTTGAGCTGTTCGGTGCCATCGGGGAGGATGGTTGTTACCAGGCGGTTGCGACTGTCGTAGAGATAGCGGGTCTGGCGACCAATGGGGTCAGTGGTAGCAACTAAGTTGCCTGCCTTGTCGTAGGTTTGGGTTGAAATCGGCGAGGTGAGTGGCCCTGCGCCATCGGGGTCGGCCTCTGTGGTTGGTACCGCTCGATTCATCGCGTCATAGACGGTGTCGGTGTGGTTACCGTTGGCATCAATTACCGCTGTTTGGTTGCCCAATCGTCATAAACGGTCGCTCCCTCACAAAGTTCATTAATTATATGCTGGCATCATACACTGACCAAAATGGCTTCTCCCTCAGCATTGTCCTTCGAAATCGTGAAGCACCTATCACACATTTTCGTCAATCCATTCTTTTTGAGTCATTAATACAAAATTAAAAACTTTTTCCGAATCTTCACCAAAAACTTCCAAGATTTTTTTTGCAGCACTGTTGCATTGACTCATGAAATCTTCCCAATCAGCAGAAGAGATGCTTGATAAGTCGGCAATTTCATCCATCAGAGGAATGATCTTCTGGTTTTCGTGCTTAAATCCCTCTATCCCTAGGACTGCCACCTTTTGAAGAGTGCAATCTTCCACAAATTTTAATGCATAACTAGATAGAATGTATAGCTCCTTGCCATGAGTAATTCCATGCTCTTTGTATAAATCAAACAGACTTAAAGACATTGAATTTAATTCCTTCTAAAAAGGGGCTTTCCAGTCTGGATCATTGCGATCCGACACTTGAACTATATCTCCTGTTTCATCATTTTGGACAACATAGTTTCCATCCTTGTCTATGTAAGCAGTTGCGGGTGCATTTGTTCTCGTTCCGTCTGGTAGATAGCGCGTGTCTCTAGTTGGAACTGTTTTCTCAGGATTTTTGATAAGTTCTCTTACATCATCTGCAGTCCATCCACGCTTTGGTAGTTGCTTATTTATTTTGGGTTCAAAGCTAGGCTCTAGACCAGATTCAAAATACGGTGGAAGAGAATCTGGTCTTGCATCACCATCAAGCCCGGGAGCAGGACAGAAATCATCAGGCCAAGGGAGATCCCTGGAATTGGGATGAGAATGGGACTTGTCGTTAATGTTATTGGGGCTAAAATCCTTGGCTGCTTCTGCTATGGGTCTAGGAGCGGGTGGAATGAGATTGACGGTAGGATTATCGCGGCTTCTATCAGGATTAGGGCTAAATTCACCGGGGGTTGCAATGGTGGTGGGAAACGCACCTGCACCAGGGAGGTTAGGAGTTGCAATGGGGACGAAGCCAGAAGGTGTTTGTCTATTTCTCCAAGCGTCTCCAATGTCACCTGTTTTTTCTTGCAAATAAGAAGCAGTACCACCAATACCAATGATTGCTGCATCTACTATAGAACGCCAGGGAATACCACCACCTTGCATTTCCGCTGGGATCTGCCCATCCGGATCCGTAAAGTTCGTTGGGCTGTTGAAGACATAGCGATAGAGGTTGCTATCCCCCGCCCCAAAGCCGAGCGGGTCTTCACCTACAAACGTGCCAACTGCCGGGTCGTAGTACCGAGCCCGGTACTGCATCAACCCCGACTCCTCATCCAACTCCCGCCCCGTATAGCCAAAGCGGAAGTCAAGAGCAGGGTTGCTCTCCCCCGTCACCTGCCCAAAACTGTCATAGGTGGTGTGGTTGAGCACCGTGCCACTGTTGTTGATCACATCGCGCACGCTGCCCTGATGATCGCCCAGCGCCCAGCGGGTCTGCCCAGCCGTTTCCTCCGCTAAGACCTGGTCAATCTGTGGGCCGTGCAAATGGCGATGGGTAAGATTGCCCGCTCTGTCAAACACCAGAGCAATATGGCTGCCGTCATAGACGAAATGCTCTTCAGTCGCCGCGCCTGCTCCAGCCCCGTCAGCATCTACGGCGCTGCTCAAGCGACGGTCGTAGACATCATAGGCATAGAGCACCGTTTGAGTAATCGTGCCTGCCCCATCCTTCGAAACTACCCGGTCAAGCGATTGCGGTAGTCCCAGGTGTACTCCGTCGCTGCATCCGTGGCTACCTCTACCCGCCGAGTGCGGTTGCCCTCGTTGTCGTATTCATAGGTGTAGGTGCCGTCATTCAGCAGCCGGTTATGATCGCCCGTGGTGTAGCCCGTGCGATTGCCCGTCGCGTCGTAGTTATAGGCTTCATCGCTCTGGTAGCTATGATCACTGCTGGTCAGCTCGTAGCGATCGTTGTAGCTGTAGTTACTGGTACCATCGGGGGTCGTGAGCTGCGTTAGACGGTTCGCGTCATCGTAGGTGAAGCCATAGTCAGCAATGACGGTAGCCCCACGCTGATGGGTCAGATCCGTCAACCGCCCCGCCCCATCATAGGCGTAGCTCGTCCCTGCAACCACCTGAGTGCCCGTCAGGCTGCCGTAGCGGCTGAGCCCCGTCATCTGGCTGGCGGCATCGTAGGCCATCTCAACCCGTTTCGCGGCGACACCCGTCCCACTCTGGGTCATCTTGCTCGCCCGGTTGAGCGCATCGTAGCTTAGAGTTTCAGTCCCCGCCTGAACACCGTTGATCGTGTCGGTGACCGCCGTCAGATTATTGACCGCGTCGTAGCCATAGCTCAGCACCACGTTGGGTACTCCGGGTGTCCCAGCATTGTTTACGCTGGTCAATCGACCGGCGAGATCATAGGTGTAGGCATAGGTAGAGGCTGGGTCACTGGCTGCCGTCAGCTGGCTGGCAGCATCGTAGGTCAAAGTCTGGGTACGCAGGGGATTGCCCTGCCCATCCAGCCATTGCTCCTGGGTTTGCCGGTTAAGCGCGTCGTAGGTAAATTGCTGAGTACGTCCATTGCGGTCAATCAGACTCGTCACATTGCTAGTGGCATCGTAGCCATAGCGACGGGTCAAGGCTTGGCCATCAACTGTAATCGCTTCTGTCTCTAAACGCTCCAGCGCATCGTAGGTGAATGTGGTCAGGTTGCCCGCCGCATCGCTCAGGCTGGCCAGATTGCCGACCCCGTCATAGGTCATGCCGGTAGTTTCTCCCAAGGCATCAATGACCTGAGTTTGGCGATAGAGAGCGTCGTAGCCGTACTGGGTGGTGTTGCCCAGGGCATCGCTCTCCGACATCAAGTTGCCGGCCCGGCTGGTGCTGTGCCCGAGGGGGTCGATAATTTGGCTCAGTAAATTGCGATTGTCGTAGCGGAACGTCGTGGTGCGGTTCAGCTCATCAGTGACTGCCGTGATGTTGCCCTCAGCATCGTAGATAGTGGTGCTGTCGTCGCCCAGGGCATTGACCATCGCGACCTGCCGGTTTAGCAGGTCATAGGCGTAGGTAGTGGTGCGGTTGAGGGCATCGGTAACGCGGGTGAGGTTGCCCGTGGCATCGTAGCCAAAGGTGGTGCTGTGGTTTAGCGGGTCGGTGGTTTGCGTCAGGCGGTTCAGTGCGTCGTAGCCGTACTGGGTGGTGCGGTTGAGTTCATCGGTGGTGCTGAGGCGATTGTTGGCCCCGTCGTAGGTGTAGGTGGTTGTGCCTCCAATCGCATCGGTGATTTGAGTCAGGCGATTCCGCGCATCGTAGGCAAAGGCCGTGGGGTTGCCCCGCTCGTCGAGACGGCGGGTGAGGTTACTGGCTTTGTCGTAGCCAAAGGTGGCGACCCCATCTAGGGCATCGGTGGTCTGAGTGAGGCGATTGAGGTCGTCGTAGGCATAGCGCGTGGCATGGTCATTTTGGTTCGTAACCTGAGTCAGGTTATTGACGGCGTCGTAGCGGTATTGAGTGCTTTGCTCTAGCGCGTCAATTTGACGAGTTAAGCGGTCTCGGCTGTCATAGACAAACGTGGTGCGTTGATTTAATGGGTCAATGGTTGCAACTACATTATTGTCAAAATCGTATTGGAATCGGGTTTTGTTACCCGCCGCGTCGAAGAATGCGATCTGGCGGTTGCGACTGTCGTACTGGTATTGAATCTGATGCCCCAGGCGATCAACAACGCTAACCAAGTTGCCCGATAAATCGTAGTTATATTTGGTGGGTTGATTTTTGGCATCAACCGTTTCAGCTATATAGCCTATCCAGGAAAGCCACTACAGCAAAAGGCGATTGCACTACTCTGTTAGCTCTCCTATATCTGATGATGTTACATCAGCTTTCCCTTCTAAAATAGCTTGATAAATATTGTCGCGTCTATTACCAGTTTTGTGAGCCAACTCTATCTTCTCGAAAAGGAGATCAATTACTCCTTCACATAAAGGATATGTCTTAATAAGGCTATTATATAGCTCTCTATTCTTCCTCATAGACAATCGTTGAATCTGCTTCTCAGATAAGGAATGATAGTTCCTATACTCACTACAAAATTCAAGATCTCTGCTCAAGTTTTTCACCTGTAATATGCTAGCTTCCTTTATTGGGACACCAGTTTGAGATCTCCACAGACTCCTCTCCGAATCGTTCATTAATATCATCGGATCACTACAACCCAAGATTAATGTTACGAGAAATACTGATCTGAGAAAACGAAACACATTTCTGAATAACAAGCAGCCACTTTCTGAATGAATTTCCATATCTTTAACTATTGGGCATGTAAGGTTGGGAGTTTCACGACAGAGTTTGATGAATTTGCCGCTGAGTCTAATGCATCTGCAAAATTCGCTGGGGATGGTATTGCTGTTGGAGATGGTAATGAAGGACTGGTTGTGTAGGGAGTATAGAAGAGATAGTCTCGAAGAGCACCAAGAATTGAACCATTAGGTAATGAATCCAATGTAATGGTAGTGCAATTATTGCCTAACAAGTTATACCTGTCAATTCTGACACCTACATAGTCAGTTCCATTATCTAATTCAATAGAATTGACTGGAGCTCCACCATTGAAAAGTTTTCTAAAGAATGACTTGATTTGTTCTTCTTCTTCTTCTTGTTCTGTGTAATTCAGCCTCCATCTCTCAATAGAAACATCTTCACCTCTGAACGTATTGTTCGGCCTCAAATACTGCTCACGTGGAATCATGTAGAGAACCCCATCTCCAATTGCACCTAATGATGAAGTGTTGGGTTGAGGTCTATATCGACCATATGTGAAAACAGTTCCATCAACGTCAATTGCAAGATGACCTGGAAAACTTTCATGATGATAAATGAGAGTCTCTAAACCACTTGGATCTACAGCGATAGTAGGTGAGTTGCCTACATATCCATATAAGTTCCCATCTCCGCCATTAAACCCGATTGGGTCTTCACTAATGAACTGTCCAAGTTCACCATCGTAATACCTTGCCCGATAGTAATGTAGCCCCGTCTCTGCATCGAACTCGCGTCCCGTAAAGGCATAGCGACTATCAAAGCTGCTATCGCTTTCACCAACTAGATTTCCATAAGAGTCATAGGTACGATGATTCTTTAACGCTCCCGAATCATCCACGAGATCCTTGACGCTACCAAGATGGTCGCTGAGGTGCCATAGCGTTGTACCAGTCGCATCCTCCTGCGCAAGCACCTGATCCACCTGCGGTCCATATAGGTATCGCATCGACGGGTCAGCAATGTTGCCCTTAAATTCCAGGAGCACGTTCTCCCTGTCATAAACAAAGCGCAGCGTTTCTGCCGCCGCACTGCCCGCACCATCCGCATCAATCGTCTTAGCAATGCGTCGATTCATCACGTCATAGACATACTCTGCTCGCTGCACTTCAGCGCCCACGGTATTCTCATCAATCACTGCTACCAGTCGGTTTAGGTAGTCCCACACAAAGACCCGCTGATTGCCAGTAGCGATCTCTGTCTGCGTGGTCATATTGCCCTCAGCATCGTAGGCATAGGTATAGATGCCATCGGAGACCAGCTGATTGTTGGTACCCGTGCCATAGCCCGTGCCATGTAAATGCGACTCGATGCGATTGCCATTGGCATCGTAGTCATAGACCTCATCGGGATTGTTGATATCGCTATGATCAGCCCCCGTCAACTCATTACGAGCATTGTAGCTGTAGTCCGTAACGCCATCGACATCGGCAATTTGGGTAATGCGGTTGGCATCGTCATAGGCAAAGCCATAGAACGCGACTTCCCCACTGCCATTGCTGTGAGCCAGCCGCTCCAGGCGATTGTGCTCATCGTAGGCGTAGCCCGTCGTGACCACAGGCATCGTATCTGCCAAGTCGCTGTAGCGGGTGATGGACTCAAACTGGCCAATCGCATCGTACGCAAAGTCCACCCGCTTAGCATCCACGCCAGCGCCGCTCTGGGTCATCTGCACCACTCGGTCTTCGGCATCGTAGGTGTAGGTCGTCACACCCCCAGCCACACCATTGATGAAATCACTCACCGAGATCACATTGCCATCGGCATCATAGCCATAGCTCAGCACCACCGTCGGCACTCCGGTTGTCCCAGCATTGCTCACCTGCACCCGCCGACCCAGGGCATCGTAGCCAAAGGTATAGGCCGAGTTAGGGTCTTGCACCGCAATCAGCTGATCCGCCGCATCATAGGCCATCGTTGTGGTACGCAGGGGGTTGCCCTGGTCATCCAGCCACGCCTCCTGGGTTTGGCGGTTCAACCCATCAAAGCTAAAGCGCCGCGTGCGACCATTGCGGTCAGTGGTTTCAACGCGGTTGCCTACCGCGTCGTACTCATGGCTGCGGGTGCTGTTGAAGGCATTGGTCTCACTCACCAGGCGATCTCTGGCATCGTAGCCAAAGGTCGTGGTGTTGTTGACCGCATCGCTCAGACTCAACAGATTCCCCGCCGCATCGTAGGTGTAGGTAGTCTCACCAGCGGGGTCTTCCGCATCGCGGGTCAGGATGAGGCGATCTAAGTTGTCGTACTCCATCTCCGTGCGCTGCCCCAGCCCATCGGTCTGCGCCAGGGTGTTGCCCACCTTGTCGTACTCCGTGGTGGTCGTAATCGTTGTCGTGGTTCTGGCGGCGCTGGTCATGGTGATGCGGCGACCCAGGTCGTCGTAGGTATACTCGGTGCGTACGCCGTTGGCATCGATCTGAGCCGTCATCTGGTTAGCGGCATCGTAGACAAACTGGGTACGGTCACCCGATTCATCTACCATGGCGACCAATCGGCCACGGGCATCGTAGATCGACTGGGTGGCCTCTCCATTGGCATCGCGGCGGCTCACCGGGTTGTTATCAAAATCATAGCGGTTGAGCTGTTCGGTGCCATCGGGGAGGATGGTTGTTACCAGGCGGTTGCGGCTGTCGTAGAGGTAGCGGGTCTGGCGACCGATGGGGTCAGTGGTGGCCACCAAGTTACCTGACCTGTCGTAGGTCTGGGTTGAAATGGGCGAGGCGAGCGGCCCTGCAATCCCGTCGGGGTCGGCGGTGGTGGTCTGTATGGCCCGGTTCATGGAATCGTAGAGAGTTTCGCTGCGGTTGCCGTTGGCATCAATGACTGCTGTTTGATTGCCTGCATCGTCGTAGAAGAAGTACTCAATTGCTTCCTCTGGGGTGCCCTTGGCATAGGTAATGGTGGTCATACGGTTCAGGGCATCAAAGACATATTCCGTGCGATGCCCATTGGGGTCGATGAGGGCCGTTTGGTTGCCTGCGGCGTTGTATTCGTACTGCCAGATCGCTTCATCGGTTGTGCCCTTGGCATAGGTTGCCTGCATCAAGCGACCAAGGGTGTCGTAGTCATAATCCGTCTGCCGCCCCAGGGGATCGGTTTCGATATCGAGCAAACCATTCGACGTATAGGTATAGCTCGTCACCACATCATCCGTTTCCCCATTGGCGGCAGAGTCAATCGCCCCCACCACCTGGGTCATCGCCAACCGATTCCCCGTCGCCCCATCCACCGTGTAAAGCGTCTGCCGCCCCAGCTCATCCGTCATGCTGGTGAGCTGGTTAAACACCGTGTCGTAGGTATAGCGCCGCGCCCCCACCTGCGACGCCGTATCCCCCGCCGCATTGCTCAGGCGCACAGATAGCTCTGACGTACTGACATCCACTAAATCCGCATCGCCATCTAGATCGAGATCCGCCAAAAACACCGCGCCATTGCTAAAGGCCAGCGGGCTGTAGTCAGCCCGATTCTGCGGCTTAAACGTGCCATCCGCCTCGCCCAGCAGTAGCAGCGTGCGGTCATAGGAATTGACCACCACATCCAGCTGACCATCCACATTCACATCCCCCAGGTTGAGCCGGGAGGCCGAGGCGTAAAGCCCTGGCGAATCGACCCGCACCGCAGGCGCGCCAGCCTGGGCCAAAAAGACCGACACATAGCCGCGCTCTAGTAAAGCCCCCTGATGCTGAATAGTTACATCGTGGGTGACGACTAGGTCTTGCCGACCATCCTGGTTAAAATCAACTACCTCAACAGCGTTGATATCGCCATAAAAGCGATCGAGCTGGCTGTACTCTGAAGCGCCATTTAAGTCGTACTCGGCGACTACCGCCACACTGCCATCGGGCCGCAGCGAAAACACAGATAGGTAGCTAAATTCTCGTTCATCAACCGTTTCGGTGCGCTGCCAGATAAACTCATCGCGGCCATCGCCATTGACATCGCCCACCGCCAGCAGGTCATTGTAGAAAGGAAGGTTTGTGAGATTGAGCTGGGTGAAAGCTCCCGTACCCGCCGCGTTATTGAGCAGCAGCTTAGATCTTGACCTATCTTCTAAGAGAACATCTAGCTTGCCATCACCGTTGAAATCGCCCAGGGCCAGACGGTTAGCCGTGATGCCCACATCAATTGATTCCAGCGCGCCCAAGTCAGCCGTGCCATCGCCCTTGAGCATCCATAGCTTGAGATGGGTGCTGCCCGAAGTAGCAAAGCGAGCAGTAAAGACAACATCCTGGAAGCCATCGCCGTCGATATCGCCAATTTCGATATTAACCCCATTGGGGCCAACAATGCTGCGAACAACTGGGGGGGCAAAGGTGCCGCCGCCACCGTAGGCAATGGATAGATTTCCATTGCTCTGGAACCCGACAAAGTCGAGCAGGCCGTCGTCATTGAGATCGGCTAACGTTTTCCCTCGCTCTGAGAAAGCAGAGTCAACCGGCAGGACAGAATCAGCCTGAGCCGAGCCGCTGACCTTAGCCTCTAGCCGCCCGTCAATATTTTCTAAGAAGACGTTGTTTTCACCCGCACTGATGACATCGAGTTGCCCATCTTGGTTAACATCACCCATGGCAATGGCCGCCGGGTTTTGCCCCGCCGAGTAGTCAACCCGGTTAGAGAACGTGCCATCGCCATCGTTGTAGAGCACCGTGACGGTGTTGTCGTCATAGTTGGCGGTAATAATATCGGTCGCGCCGTTGCCGTCAACATCACCAGTTTTGAGACCAGAAATATTCAGGCCGTAGCGATCGATGTTGTCAAAACCATGAACAGATGCACTATAGTTGCCCACGCTATAGAGCGCGGCTGTAGCAAACCCACCCTGCCCATTGGCGATAGAAACCGACAGTTGATCGGTGCCTTCATCAATGGCAATCACATCGGTTTGACCATCGCCGTTGACATCTGCAACGACGATCTGAGCGCCATAGATATCGACACCGGGGTCATGGCGAACAGGGGGCAAAAATGTGCCATTCCCAGCACTTAAATAGACCTCAAGGGCCCCGTTGTCAGGCGCATTTGGGTTGAGCAAAAGCACATCAGCGTTGCCATCTTGATTGGCATCAACGGCCCAAATCGGTGAGATGGGTGAGCTGTAGCCAGCGCTTGTATCTACGACAATATTAGGTGCACCAAATGCGTTATTCCCGGCGTACAAAAAGGTCTGAATGACCGGCGCTCCTGCCCCATCAAAGCCGTGGTGGACAATGGCATCTAAGTCACCATCGCCATCGAGATCGCCGAGCTGAATTTCAGTGCGATAACGCTCAGGCCCAACTATTAATGTAGTTTCGGCAAAGGTACGGTTGCCCTGATTAAAGAGCGCTTTGACCTGCTCTTGGTAGCCCTCTCCAGGGACAAACACATAGTCTTTGACCAGCAGATCGTCGTCGCCGTCGCCATCGATGTCGCCCTGGCTAAGCAGGCTGTAGTCATCATACGGATCCAACGGACGACGGCTGATATGTGAGCGCTCAAAGCCGCCATTGCCATTGCCCCACAGCACATTAACCGATGGATTAGCAGCAGGGTATCCGTAGCCCCGCTCCAGCACAACGAGATCGAGGTTGCCATCGCGATCTAGATCGGTGGCTCGAGTACTGCTGCTAGCCTCCAGGCCAAAAATCGGCTGGCCACCGCTGAAGGTGCCTTGTCCATCGCCGTAGAAAATGGATAGGCTACCGTTCTCTCCATCGGCATTGGTGGTGATGTAATCAAGCTTGCCGTCGTTGTTGACATCGACTGTGATCACGCTGGAGGGCTGGTTAGAGCGCGTGATCCGTCCGGTGAAAAAGTCGCTCCTGGGCGTGCTGGCGCGAGAGATTTCGTCGTCTACACTCAGCAGATTTCCCCGCTCATCGTAGGTGTAGAGGGTTTCTCGACCTCGACCGCTCAGCCGTCGAGTAACTAAGTTGCTGTCGTTACGCTCAGTTAGTCCCTGAGTACCACTGCCGTCAAAGGCTGAGATCGTTTGCCCAGCCCCATCTAGGGTAGATTGGGTGACGCTGCCGTTGGCATCGGCGTAGCTGGCGCTATTCAGTACTTGGATGCTGATTGCAGGAGCGGTAATGGGTTGAGTGGTTTGCTCCGGACGAAAGAGAGCCTGGGTTTGGGTGGGGCTAACTCGAATGGTAGCCCCGGTTTTATCGGTGGCGTGAGTGGCTCGCCCGGCAAAATCATAGGCGGCCTCTTCCCGATTGCCCCGCTTGTCGATCTCGGCGGTCATGTGATGCGCCTGGTCGTACTCAAAGGTGCGCCGCGTGCCGTCGGGGTCAGTGATGCGAATTAAGTTTCCGGCGGCATCGTAGTCAAATCGGGTGGTGCGGTTGGCCGGGTCGGTGATGGCGCTGACCCGCGCCCCAGCATAGGTAAAGGTGGTTTCTAGCCCCACCGGGTCAACAACTTTGGTCAGCCGCCCGTCGGTGTAGATATGCTGCGTTTCGTTGCCGTTAGCGTCTTTGACCGAAACCAGATGGTTCTCAGCATCAAATGAGTAAACCGTCTGGTCTTTCTCGGTGCGGCGGAAGGTGCCATCGGCCAGCTTTTCGAGCACCGAGAAGTCCCCAGGGGGAGACTGATAGCCATTGCCGTCTTTTGCAAATACCAGCTCGCTGCCGTCGCCATCGATGAGCAGCACCGAGCCACTGGAGGTTTCAATCAGTTCCTGGACTCCGGCCAGGCCCCAGCCGCTGCCGAAGGCGCTATTGACCGTATTGACGTGAACGAGCTGCCCCGTGTTGGTACGGGATAAGCCGCTGAATTGAGTCAGCCCCAGTAGATAAGTACCAGCGGTGAGCGAAAAGTCGTAAACGCCTGATTCAAAATCTCTCAAATCGGCTTGCAGCGCCGCACTGATAGGTTCTGAGGTTGTGGGTAACGCCCAAAAGTGCTCGCCTCCTCTAAGCCCTGCGCGGGGTGAGGACCCCGGCACCTGATAGTCAAAGTCACCATTATGAATAGTCAACTTGGCGGCTAAGAAAGCATTTGTGGCTCTATCAGCTCTGAGATCGCCGCCAAACTGCACGATGGGTCGAGCATCGGCCCGTAGTGAGTCATAGGTAAGCTGCACCCCTCGATCGGCACCGAGAGATTGATAGGTGGGTAGAGCATGGGTTTCGATTACGGCTCCGGTATTTAGCTCGACCTGGGAGCTAAATTTCCCTGGCGTGAGGCAAGCACTACAGGTGTTGTCTTCTACGCGGAGGTTTAAGTCGACCAGCGGTCTCGGTGGTACGAAGAAGTGCCAGGAGCTATTGCGAATGCCCCCCTCTGTCGTTTCAACGGACTGGCCGTCATCTGACACCGTCCCTTTGCCAACGATCTCAAAATCACCCGTGGTGGGATTAATCGACCATAGATCCATTTCATACCCAGCAGGCCAGCCCGCCCGATTGGGCAACGTCAGGCGAGCTGGCTCGGTAAAGACCATTTCACCGGGCTGAATGGTCACCACCAGATCTGGCGATAGCCCCTCTGGGAGTGCCGCTGGGGTAAAATCGGGCGGCACTTCAGAAATGCTCAGACTGCCGGTAAACGGATTGCCGCGATTGTCGGTCAGCGAGTTGGCCTTAACCCATACCTGAGCCCCTAAGGTGCTGTTCGCAATCGTCGTGTCACCGCTGCTATCCACCGTCGATGTGTTGCTGGCGATATCTAGCGCAGGCAAATAGATCGGCCGGTCAATCACGTTGTTGACGCCGGCATAGACCTCATGGCCCAGCACCAGGTTCAGCTTTTCGGCGATAAACGGAAATACCTCACCCGTCGCCGAGGTGTACTGCGTGCCATAGACCTTCAGCGTATCCGCCGCCCCCGCAGGCGAAAGCGTCATATCGTGCCCGAGAAACTGACTCCAGGCCAGCATAAAGCCCGTCGCCCCGGTCGGGTCGGGAATAGATGCATCCTGAGCAAAGATAGCGTTGCTGATATCGCGCACATTCGCCCGCTCTTCACCGGCTAAACTGCGAATGCCGTCGCCATACTCCTGGGTATAGTCCACCCGCAGCTGGGTGCCCACCCGGCCCAGCTCAGGATTGGCCAGGTTGTTGTTTGAGCCATCCAGCGTGGCGTACTCAGTCCCGCTCTGTCCGGCAGCCGTCCCCCCCTGCGCCAGTGCCGCCGGGGTCCGCCCGGTCGAAAAGAGATTATCCGCCAGCCCGTTCATGCCCGTATTGCGAGACAGCAGTGCTGAGAGCGATGTGCCGCGAATGACGCCCAGTTCCTCAGCGGTAAACTGACCGTTCTCATACCAGAATCTATCGCCGTCTCTGAGCCGGGCAAACTGGTCGGCAATTACCGTCTGAAAGAACTCGCCCACCATCGAACCCGCCACGGCGTCCTCAGCCAGACCGCCGACAATGGCATCGATGTCATTGACCGTGCCATACACCTGGGCCAGCACCGCCTGCACGCTCACATCCGAGGTGATCTCAGCAAAGGAGGTCACCGGCGCTAGGCCAAAGTCCACCCGCGCCTGGTTGTAGTCCGGCAAGCCCACATCGCGCCCCCGCTGAATATCCACCGCCGCCAGGTCAATGCCACCAGAGCCCGGCGGCCCAAACAGCGTGTTGCGCAGCTCGCTCAGCACCTTGGTATCAATCGCCTCAGATGACTGGGCAAATAGCCCGCGCAGTATGGCATCAATGCCATACTGCTGCACCAGGCCAGGGTTAAACGTACTCTGGTTCAGCGATATCGAAGGCAGCGCCTGGCCATCACCATCAATCAGCAGAAACTCATCGAAGCTCTGGGTATGGCCCATGCGGAACGCCGCCGCCGAGAACAGATGGCTGATAGACGGATCGACATCGGCGTCGTAGCCTGCGTAGTCGGTAAGGCTATTGTCGCCAATTAGCAGCGGCAGATACTCACTGTAGGTGATGTGCTGAATCTGGGCCGCCACCAGCTTTCGTGCCCGCTGATAGATGTCTTCACCGCTCAGCTCGGGGTTCGCCGCCCTGAGCTCATCGGCCAGCCGGTTGTGCTCGCGCACAAACACCGTATGCACGGCGGTCAGGGCAATATTCTCATTGGCCCGCACATCGCCCGTGGCAAACAGCGTCGCTGGGTCAGTTAGCCCCCGGTTGTCGTTTGTGAGCGTGCCGTCGGGGAAAAAGGTGCTGTTGTTGATCGGCAGCAGGTCACCGTCTGACACCTTCAGTCTGCCGGTGCCATCGTTCGTCCGCAGCGCTGCCGCTCGATTGGCATCACTGCCGTAGACCATATTGGCATCGAGGAACGTGCTGACCAGGTTGGGATGGCGCAGCGGATTGCTCAGGCTCGTGCCGGTCGCCCCATCAAAGGTCGTCCGCCGCAGGTTAATCTCGCTGGTGCCGGTGAAGAACGGGTCAAAGGCGGCATCGCCCAGCGGAATTTGGATATTGATTTCCTCAGTGGGGAAGCTGGTGGGTGGTATGGCTAGAGTAAAGTAGCCCTCTGCGTCTGTCGTCGCCTGCAAACGGCCCAGCGCCAGCGGCATATTGGCCAACGGGTTGCCGTTGGCATCGAGGATCCGCCCCGAAATGCGGGTGGTCGGATCAGGGTCTGGTGCCACGGTCAGCGACACCTGCTGGGTCGTTTCAGCCGCTCCGTCCGTGGCGATTAGCGTGAAGTCGTAGGTACCAATTTGGTCGGGTCGCGGCTCAAAAATGAGCTGACCAGACCCGTTGAGCCTGCTCTTGGGCAAATTGCCCGCGCTGCGGATCGAGTAGGTGACGCGATCGCCATCTGGGTCAGTCGCCGTCAGCGGAATCTCTAGCTTTTGCCCTGGCATCGCCGTCAGCGGCCCCAACTCAGGAAAAATTGGGCTCTGATTTGGCCCGCCCACCAGTACCTGAGGCGTCAGCACCAGCCTGAGCTGCTCAGGATTACTGAACGTGACGGCGATCGCGTCAGAGATCGCCCCCGCCTGCAGCCCACCGGGTCTAATCGCATCCCGCAGGTTAAGATAGCCGTTCCCATCCGCATCCAGGCCGGACGCCGTCACCAGCGACACCCCCTCGGGCAGACCGGCAAAGACAACCGCCGCCCGCCGACTGATCGATTCCTCGCCCGTGTTGCGCAACCTCAGCTCAGCAGTATACTCACCCGAACTGGCATTGAAGCGAATGTGGCTAAACAACGCTTTGATGCTAGCGCTAGCTGCGAGCGTACTCAGGTCTAGCTCACCGCCCAGGCTGGCTAAAGCGGTATTAGTCGGGAAGCGCGGCCCCGCTATCCCCTCCGGGTCAACGTCGTTGGTCAGACCGCTGACCGTTACCCGGCTGCCGGTATCGCCATCTTGATTGAGAAACTGAAAAACCAGCAGCCCTTCGGTGCGATCGCCCAGCCCACTCAGGTCAATCTCGACGTACTGACCGTCATAGCGCACCAGCCCTGGCGTAAACTCAGCCCTGTTGCCCTCCAGCGCAAACAGCGGCGTTCCCGGTGTGCCATTGTGCAGCAGCGTTTGGGATGGATTGGCCGGGTCTACCAAATACAGCGCCAGGCGATCTTCACTGGCCGCCCCCTGATCGCTGGTATCAAAGGCGGCATCGACCGCAAAGCGGAGCGTGCGGCGGCCCTCGCTCTGGCCCACCGCCACCGGCAGCGTTGCCTGCACCACGTAGCTATCGGATTCACCGAGAATCAGCCGGTCAGCGGTAGCGATCGCCCACCCCGTTGTTTCCGTTGGCCCAGTTACAAAGGCCGTCTCCGAGACCTCAAAGTTGACCGTGGTTTGCACCGTATTACCCGCGATGTCGGTCAGCACAACGGCGAGCTGTTGTGCGCCTGCCGTCAGAGGCAGCGTCTGTAAAAGCTGGTCAAATTCACCCGCTGAGCTAGCTGAAAACGAGACGGCTGCGTTGCCCCCTAGCGTTGTGGCAATCGTGACCGCTTCATCAACGGAGCCAATCAGGTGGACGTAGCGGCTGTGATCACCATTGGCGATCGGGCTAACCAAAGACAGCGTCGGACTCGTTGCATCCAGCGTATAGCTGTAGGAAGCCGGTTCAGAGACATTGCCTAAGCTATCTTCAGCAATCACGCTCAGGGTGTAGACACCATCGGTCAGCGGCTGACCCAGAACGGTTGCCAGCGCTGAAGCATCTAGGGTGAAGCTACCATTCTGTAAGTACGACGAAATATCGACATACTCAGCCACAGGCGTATTCCCGAAGCCTGCGCTGAGGCGAGCCACCCGGTTAGCATCGCTGACACTCCCGGTAATCGTTGCCACCGAGGTGATACTATCGGCGCTGCTGCTGCCGGTATCGGTCTGCAACGCGAGCGTAACGGTGAGGGGCTCCAGGTCAACCGGAGTGACGGTCAACCCAACCGTCGCGCTGCCCGTGAGCGCTCCGCCTGAGCCGGTATTGCCCTGGTCTGTGACCGCGATCGCCAGCGCATCCTCGCCTATATAGCCTGCCGCTGGTCGATACAGGAGCTGTTCTAGCTGCCCGTTCAGCTCACTGAGAGAACCCGTCAAGATCAGACTACTGGCGGCGATCGCCCCAAGCTCTAGCTGACCGTGGCTTACCCCCAGCGTCACCTGCAATGGCAGCTCGCCTGCATCAATATCTTGAATCTGCAGGCTGGTCGCAAAGCTCAAGCTCGTCCCTGCCGCTAGCGCCAGCGCCGTCGGCGCAGTGACGACCGGCCCGTCGTTGACCGGCGTAATCTGTAGCGTTACAGTTTGACTCGCAGGCTGACACCAGCCATCGTCTGCAACATAGCTAAAGCTGCCCGCCGCGCCATTGGCATCAGCATTCGGCACGAAAACCAATCCTTGCAGTTCACCCGGCGTGAGCAACTGTCCTGACACAACAGCGCTGCCATTCGCTAGCTGAACAACGCCCTGACTGACCTCAGGTACTGTGCTCACCCGCAGCGTCAACGCATCGCCGTTGAGATCCCTGGGTAGCTCAATATTGAGGGCCGTCGCACCGCTATCTTCAGCGACGACAACGGTTTTATTCGCCCCGACTATCGGCGCATCGTTGGCGGCAAAGACCGTAGCCCGTTGGTTGAAGGTGATGTTGCCCTTCGCCTGGATCCGACCATACAGCGTGGCCGTGCTGTTGAAAGAGAAGTTACCCGCCGCTAAAAACTGTGCCCGCGTCTCTGAGCTGCCGTTAAAGGTGATATTTCCTTGAGAAACGACCGTCAGTCGGTCTGTACTCGATGGGGTGGTGCCATTGAAGGCCATCGAATTGCGGCTGGCCAGTAAGCTTTGACCGGCAAACTGGACGTTCCCATTCATGTTGATCTGGCTCGACGCCATCACGGTTAAATTGCTGCCACTGGCGTTGCTCAGATTCACCCCGCCGTTATAAGTCACCAGCGTCACATTGGTAAGCTGATGCCCGCCGCCGTTGAAGTTAATATTGCCGTTCTCCAGCAGCAGAATCGTATTCGAAAGGCTTACCTGGTCAGGAATCGTCAGCCCGCTGCTGGTGATGCGAATGACCGTCGGATTTTCAAGCGTCCCGCCGGGCGGAAAGTTGTTCTGCCAGTCGCTGGCATTATTCAACGGCTTGTTTTGACGGTTAAAGATGACGGGTACCGTGCCTGCCGGTATCTGCCTAGTCAGGGTATCCTCCACCAAGGCCGCATGGCTCGGGACGCTGACCGTCTGAGTGTCAACAATCTGCGGCGGCACCAGCCCGCCGTACAGGTTGTTTGGGGCATTGATCGTGGTATAGGCCGCTGAAACAGCCACCGCATTCTGAACGACCAGGGGACGCCCCTGAGGATCGACAATTGGGCTACCGTTCGCATCCCTTTGCACTGGCAGAACAGGCTGGCCGTTGAGCGTAAAGCCCCGGCCACCGTAGATCAATGCATCGTCTTCGGGCCGCAGCGGGTCGCCGTCAAAGTCGCTGTTGCTATTGATAGAGACCTGTCCTTCGGCCACGATGGTGAAGGGCAAAATACAGGCAGCTGCATCTGCTTCAAGCGTGAGTGAAGGGGCAGCGTCCTGCAATACAGCTGCCGGCTGCCCAATCAGGGTGTCTTCACCCACCGCTATGGTCGCCAATGGTTGCGGCGCTAGATCATCTAGAAAGAAGGCCGTTGTAGGGCTGACCAAGACCCCTGCTGTTTCAACCGACGTCGGTGTAAGGGGTAAAACCTGTGGGGTGACGGGGAGAAGTGATGCTGAGTGAGATTGAGCAGGCAGCCCTAGAGCCGTCAGGGCTACCCCATCAACTCCAAGTCCCGCCAAATCTTGACTAGCGCGCGCGCCAACATCCCCTAGTTCAGGGTCAAGCGATTCGATACCATTCATGGTGGGTGTATCCTGAATCAACACAGCAGGTCATGGGGCCGCACCACAAACACCCTTACCCACGCAGCGCAGTGAGGGCGGCTACCGTGCAATCCGCCGAACTCGGTCTAAAGTAAAAACTCTAAAAAGATGAAGTGTTCATGAAGAACGTTGCTTCCCGTCAATCCTACCCATTGACTGATTCCAAACGGTTGCGTAAAAGCACGGGTATGAATTTTTTGATAGAGAAAAAATTTGCGGATTCTTACGGATATCAGCAAAAAATTCATGGATAAACCCTCTTATTTCAAGGGTTTTTACAGACCTTACTCATCAAACAATCTGTGGCTTCTATTTGTTTTCGCGTGATACCACAGAGGCCTGGCAAATTCAGTTGTAACCGAATCTATAGAATATGTGAAGTTGCGTAGCGTCTTCTTAAGGCTTGAGTTATCTAACTATCTATTTCGTAATGTCCTGATCGGCAGCGTTCTCTGGTGAGGTTGGAGTGAACGTTACTCTCGCCAGCTTTTAAGTTGTGATCTATGTCTTTGGTCATAGCTTCTTTCGCGTTGCTAGATAGCCCATTTCCCTTTACCAATTCCCTGGCCACTTCCGTAATTCGGCTCAAATACCTCTCCGATCTCCCCAGCGTCACCGCTGCTCCGTACCACTGCCACAACTTCGACAGCTCCGGGCGGCTCTGATGCCACCCATTGCCGCCCCCCTCTGGATTGACCAACACCTCATTCCAGTCCTTGCCCTGGTTCGGCGTCAGCCGCTCTATCCCCGGCAACTGCTGTGCCACCCGCCAGGCCATCACCTCCCCCGCCACATCCGCATCAAACGCCGCTGCCACCAGTCCCCCACTCCCTAGCACCGTCTTTAATGCCTCAACCGGCACCCCTCCAGAGCCATCCGTTGAAAGGTAAATCGATACCCCCTCCGGCCCCCGCTGTGCCCGATCCAGCACCGCCAGCGACTCGGGGGTATCCCGATGCAGCAGCACCAGTCCGCTGACCCAAATGGGGAGAGCCCCTTCATAGATACGCTTTTGAGCTTCCACTCCCTGCTTCATCCGCATTTGAGAGGCGACATCGACATCCCGTAGCAGATTGGCGCGGAACGTGGCGGTGACACTTTGTTTGGTCAGCCGTTGCAGGGTGACGCGGGTCATCATGCGATCTGCGGCGGCGAGTTCGCAGACGCATTCACAGTCAGGAAACTGGGCCAGGGCTTGCCAGAGGTAGTAGAGCTGGTGCTCTGGAGTGGTGAATCCAGCGGGTTTGGATTCCAGCACCACAGCTCCCACGAATTTGCCTTTCACCTGCACCCACTGGCGGTCGGCTTTGGGATGACTAGGTTGGCCGTTCTCGCCACGAATGAGGCGAGAGGTAGCGTGCAGCGGATCGTGGATCAGTTCGCTGAGTTTGGCATCGCCATCAGCATCACTCAGCTCCAAATATTGCGGAATAGGAGGATCTGTCGTGGTATTGAACTGAGCCCAGAGGTACTGCCACAAGTCCTCAGTTCCCATTGGAGTGACCTGAAGGCCCATGCGGGCATTGAGTTGCTGCTCCCAGTGCAGGTAGCCATCGGTAAAGCCCTGGGTGAGCAGCTGTACGTAGGACTGCTGTTGGTTCTGTTCTTTCAACCCCTTGAAGGTGTCGTACTGGGCCACCACCCAGGCCAGTAGCTTTTCAACGTGGTCGGCGCTTTGCTCCTGGCCAGATCCAAGGGGATAGGTGGCAAAGAGGTAGAGCTGTTTGGGCTGACGCTGTTTCTCGGTGGTCAGGTCGCGGGTGGCGCGTTGTTGCGCCAGCAGGAGGAACTGGCTTTCCAGGGTGGTGGTGGTCTGGATCAGGGTTTCGAGGGACTGCTGGCGCTCCTTGTCATCGGCAAAGGATCGCCAATGAATCCGCAGTCGGTCTCCGGGTCGAAATCCCTTGAGGCCATCCTCCAGCCGCTTCAACGTAGGTTCCGCCTGTCCCGGCTGCAGTTGGGTGTGAATGCCCCGGCTGCGAAAGCCAAATACCAGACTGTATTGCCGCTGGTGTTTGAGCAGGTAAGCTCCTACATTGCGCCCCCGCAGGTTTAGGCGGCAGAGGCATTCCAGGTGAGCTTCATCTTCAAAGGGGCGAAAGCGATAGCGTTGCGTTCCAAGCCTTGGTTTACTCATGGTGGTTGGGTAAATGACGCTGATAGGGCACATGGCCCCGTTTCCAATCGGGCACGGGCACAAACTTGTGGGTAAAAAGCCAGGTCTTTTCGCCGACTACCACCCACCAGGTGGAAATGCCCCAGGTGCTGAGCAGCAGGAATGGGACAAAACCCAGCCCGAGTACGACTTCAATCAAAATGTAGAAACCGACAAAGATGCCGCCCGAGGGGGCCAGCAGGTTGGCAGGGATGGGGCCAAGGGAGGGCTGACGGCCCAGACTGGGATTAACCGGGCAGTACAGGCGCGATTCGGAGTCGCTCATCTCAGGCTCCGAAGAACAGACGGCTCAGACCCTCAACAATGACGACAGCGGCAATGATGATGAAGGCATTTTGCAGCAGCGGTTGCCACTGCTCACCCCGCTGGGCCTGGTAGACAGCGAAGAAGACAAAGCCCACGGCTGAGACCCACACCACCAGGCGCAGCAACCCAAACATAAAGCTGATGATGTCGCCATCCAGGTACTGCCCGAAGATGTTTTGGGCCTGCCCTTCGACGGTGTCGAAGAGCTGGGCCATAGCCGGATTGGCGTGGGTTGTGATGCTGATGAATAGCAGGATTCCGGTCACGATCCCCAACAGCGTCCCGCCGCTGAGGCCTCGGAATTTGAAATGGGTCAGTTGATGACTGGTGCGGGAAAAGGCTAAACGGTTGCGCTGAAAGCGTTGGGACAGCAAATGCCCCAGACGGTTAGATGAATGATTCATATCTCCTACTCCAAGCGATGAGGACGTAGGTAGATGGCTCCCTGTGCAGATTGAGCAGGACGATTTTGGTAGGAATGGCAGAGTGTTGGTCTCGCCTTCCGCAGGTCAGAGATGGAACGGGGTCAGGAACTCAAGGTGAGTGACTCAATCTTTATCGTACTTTTACATAGAAAGTACTACTTGGTAATACTGAGTTAATCGTCCTGAAAAGTAAAGCAGGTTTTAGATTTTGTTTACATTCCGAGGCGTAAGGTTTTGGAGGACGGAGTCTTGATGCCTATGCGACTTGGACTTTCGTGCCTTTCGTATGATGTCTTGTCGTGATTAGTCTAGTCGGTAGAGGTATGAAGAATTCTTGATTAAGGTGATGTGAAGCGGAGGAAGAATCTGATACGTCTGCCTTAGGCTTCTGTGAACCTATGGTGCGCTGACTCTCGGTAACCTGAGTAGGAGGCTAGGATAGCGACAGTTGGTCTCGTCACTATTCCGTTATGGTCAAGTCGCCTGTGCCTCAAGACAAATCCCCGTCCGACGCCTCAGAGGGTGGATGTCGTCCGACGTTCTATATGACTGCTGAACTGCTAGAGGCGATCGAGGCCCAGTGCGCGGCGGAGGGCAACCGAAAGCGATCGCCCTTTTTGGCCGAAATTATGGAACTCTTGCTCACCAGCGACATGGGGCAAAGCCTGCGGGAAGGTGCCCAAAAGCACCGTCGTCCTCTGATTCATGAACTGGAAGCCAATCTGGTTCTGTTCAATGAACATATCCCGACAGAGCGAATTGTGGAGTTGGCGGAGGCGAGTCAGCGAAATCCTGACCAGATGCTCGTGCGATTGGTTCTATTGGGCTTGCGGGTTTACGAAAAAGCCATCTCGCGGATGGAAGCGGAGATTGACGGTGGCCCGGAGGTCGTGTCGTAGCGTTCGACACTCGTTTTTTCGTTTCGTCCGGATTCTGCCTGCGGTCTCAGTACAAGTGATGTACTGGTGATATTTGCTACCTGACTTCCAGGTGGTAGAGCGATGGCCTGTTTGCCCCAAGGCCGCGATCGCTCGTGTCACCACCATCGCACACGCAGGGTTGTTGAACCGACATGAAGCACAATTTGAAGCAACGCTTTGGGGGCAGAGCATTAGGAGCCATTCCCGCTCTCGCTGCTGTGGTCGTCTGTAGGTCGGTCGCGGAGTAGGGCATCATGGCTCGATTTTTGACGCGCCGCTATGTGGCGGTGACTGGGGCCGAGGCGTTTCGCCTGGCGCAGCTGGATGGAACGCCCTGGTCAGAGATTCGACACACCGAAGATGTGCAGCTCTTGCATCGAGAGGAGTGGTGGGCCTGGTGGTCAGATGAGCAGTTGACGACGGCAATTGGGTTGCCGGAATCGCTTTGCCCAGAGACCCTATCAACGGATGCAGTGTTGTTGATTTCTGAGGTATGGGAGAGTTTTTCGCCTGCGCCCTAGTGTGGGTGGGGCACCTTAGCACGGGTAAAAGAGGTGCTGAGGCGAACGAATGCGTCGCATCCCCAGGGCAGCGTGCCTGAAAGCCGCGCTGTTACTGAATTATTGCTCGTGAGATTTACGGACGACTCAGAGGGGATACTGCAATGCTGGCACAGGGCGCTTGGAGAGGGCTATGAGTTTCATATTGAACTAATTCAATAGGCCGCTTGGACAAACCAAAAAGAGCCATAACTGCAAGCTCAGCCCCTATGTCGTCACATTTGGGGAGATGGGACAGAATTTCGTGTAGGCCATGCGATCAGAGTATTTTTTGCGGTGCTGAATGAGCTACCGGGATGAGATATCCACTGTAAAGGTTTGGCGAATGGTGGGCTGCGAATCAAAAAGACTATCCTACGAGCCTGTCTTATAGGTCAGCGTCGAAATCGGGAAACCTAGACTGGAAGTGCGCTCTGGCTGTTTTTACCTCTGGTTTCATGCGATTTATCTTTTTGAGGCTGCCCTCGCTGATTACTAGAACGCTGTTCTACCTGGCAGTCTTCCTCTCCCCGGTATTGGGCGTCTGGGTCGCCTCGTCGCTCGTTGCCTATATCAATGGGCCTAAGCTGCTGACAGTCTTTTCTGGCATTTTGCTCTTTCCCCTCGTGCCTATTTTGTGGGAAATGCGCGGACGAAAGAAAGGAAAGCAGCCCAGTATTCTCACCTGGGGCGATCGCATCACCCTGCGCACCTTGGCCCTCAACCTGGTCTTCCTCACCCTCCTGCTGGCCCTGCGGCCCCAGACCTCGTTTTTGGCGCTATCCACCCGAGGCGATTGGTTCTTGGATGGTATGCAGGGACCACAGGTGGATCTGGCTCGACGCGGGTTATTCACTGCCGCTAGGGGACTTGAAGGGCTTTATCTGAGATTCCACAACAACCCCTTTGAGCAATACGCTGACACTACCCAGGTCAGGCCTCAACCAGCACCCCAAAGCAGAGCGGCAGGTCAAACCGAGCAGGGCAAAGGTTGGCCCTGGACAGAGGTGGGGCTGCATCCCACTGTTGTCAACATGCCTGCCAGCGCTGAAACCAGCATTGCCTCCGTGGCTCAGTACATTGCCAGCCAGGAAAAAGACCCTATGTTGCGGGTCAAGGCTCTCCACGACTACGTGGCCGATCGCATTGCCTACGATGCGCCGAACTATTTTGCGGGCAACTATCCCCCTCAGGATGCAGAGACGGTATTTCAGCGGCGGGTCGCGGTCTGTGCGGGCTATGCCAAACTGCTCGAAGCCTTGGGCCAGGCCATTGGCGAAGAGATTGTATATGTCGTTGGCGACTCCCGCAGCTCGACCAGCGACTTAGAAGGGCAAAGCCACGCCTGGAATGCCGCCAAGATCAACGGGCAGTGGTATTTGATTGACGCCACTTGGAATAGTGGAACGGTGGATCGGGCATCCGGTTTCCAAAAAGCCTACAAAACCGACTACTTATTTCCACCTCCAGAGGTAATGGGCATCAGCCACTTTCCCGATGATGAAAGCTTCCAGCTCCGTTCACAACCGATTACCCGAGGCGAGTTTCTGCGCCAGCCCATGATGAGAGCCCAGTTCTTCGCGGAGGGGATGCAGCTGGTTGCACCGATGCGATCGCAGACCGATACAACCCAAAATGCGGTCATCCAGCTCCAGAATCCCAACAAACGCTGGCTGCTGTCTAGCTATGTGCTGAAAGGCTCTAATCAGGCCGAACGGTGTACAGAAGCTGCTACCCAGGCGACTCAGATTTCCTGTCCTTTATCCCAGCCTGGTAGCTATGAGGTGAGTTTGTTCAGTGGCGATGAGCAGTATGGCGAGTTTGCCTATGTAGGTCAGGTGGAGTTTAACCGACGCTGAGATCATTGCCCCGCTTTACTTTCAGATAACCCTTACCCCAAGAGCGATGACACTTTTCACGCTTAAAGACAAGCAGATCGCCGCCGTCAAAAGCACTCAATTTGGCGCGGAAGGCATTCAGGAGCGCACCGACCTGCAAGCTGCACTCAGGGACAACATCAATGTGATCTCGCCCGATACGATGGTGCTCTCTGAAGAATTTTCCGGCTGGACTGAGGGAGCACGGCGGATCGATCTACTGGGCATCGACAAGCAGGCCAACCTGGTTGTGATTGAACTCAAGCGCGATGAAACCGAGGCTCATATGGAGCTACAGTCCCTGCGCTATGCTGCCATGGTCTCGACGCTGACCTTCAAGCGAGCGAGATTCACCAGCAATACCTCGATAAGCGGGGAATTGCGAAAGATGCTGAAGCGGAAATCTTGGGATTCCTGGGGTGGAGCGACCCGCAGGAGGAGCAGTTCCCTACAGACGTCAGAATCGTGCTGGCCTCGGCCAACTTCTCAAAAGAGTTGACCACCGCCGTTATGTGGCTGAATGAGCGCGACTTAGACATTCGCTGTGTCCGCCTTCAGCCCTACAAGCTGGGGGATGAACTGCTGCTAGACATCGAGCAGATTATCCCTTTGCCGGAGGCGGAGGAATACCAGGTGAGAATTCGAGAGTAGGCAGAAGCACAAAGAGCTGCTGCTCGATCTAGTCGAGATACAACCCAATATGCGTTCCTGGGCCAGGTGCACAACAAGCGCAACTTAGTTCTGGCCGTAGTCACCCAGTACCTTCAGGATCACCCCCAGACGACTTTGGATGAGCTGAAGCAGGTATTTCCAGACTTCCTCCACAGTTCCTTTGGGGTGGTAGCGCCAATTGAGAAAGCCTTAGAGAAGGGCCAAAAGCGCTACTTCCTGGATGAGAGCCAGATTTTACGGACAGGGGATAATCAAACCGTTGCGGTCTGCAACCAATGGGGTATCGGCAACATCGGCCCCTTCCTCGACATCGCCAAACAACTTGGCTACGACATAACGGCCCAGTAAACCATTGTTAGTCTTAGGAAAATTAGCGACTACCCTCTAGAACTAGGCAAACTCATGACTAACGAGTCTTACTCCGGCAAACGATGACATGGGCGTAAGCAACTCTCCTTCTGTAGAAAGCTCTCCAGGCCAAGATCAGTCCATCCCGGTTTTGCCTTACAGGCTAAGTAGGCAGTTGAGATTAAATGTAAGATAGCAGGGTAGCCAGAGTGCCCTCAAATGCCCGCCCCATTACGCATCATTTTGACCGAGGAAGAAGACCGCACGTTAAGTGAACTTCGGGAGGCTCAGACAGTTCCCTATCGGACGCGTGACCGAGCGCATAT
>NZ_JADEWX010000043.1 GCF_015207395.1 Nodosilinea sp. LEGE 07088 | reverse complement strand
CCGTCTCCCCATCCCCCCATCTCCCCTCTCTTCGCCAACCGAGCGCTACCAACTCGAAATGGCCTTCTCCCGCGGCCTCCACACCGGCTGGTTTGAGGGCATCGACAATCAAACCCTCGTCCATGCCCGCTTCGGCAAAAAGCGCGGCGTCTATCTGGGCAGCATCATCCGCGTCACCGAGGAGGCCGTCTTTCTCAAGGCCCAGGCCCCGATCAAAGCCGGAGATGGCGTCGTGTTTGACAACGGCCACCCAGGTGAGCAGGAGCAGGGTGGCCGTGTTTATCGAGTCGATGTCATTGGCCCAGAAACCCGCCTGGAGTTTGGTCGAGAGGCACTGAACCTGCGCCACATCCACGCGGGCGATCGCCTCTGGAAAACCAGCGACCCCGCTCTCGATAAAGCATTGCGCCAGACCTACAGTGGCGACCAACCCAAATTCACCCGCCCGATCGCGATCGCAGTTCACGGTACGGTGGGGCAGGCGATGGTGGCGATCGCCCGCGACAGCCAGGGGCATATTGCTCAGGCAACCTCTGCTATGCCCCTAGCCGAGGCCCACTCTAAACCGCTGACGGACGACCGTCTCAGGCAGCAGTTGGGCCGCCTGGGCAATACCCCGTTTCACCTAGAGTCTCTGGTCAACCACCTGGCAGGGCAGGTGATGCTCCCCATCAGCGAGCTCAACCGCCTGCGGCGGGAACTAGTTGCCGATTTAGAAGTGCTGCGGCTGCGGCCCCGCCTTTGGCAGTTGAACCCTGGGGCCTCCCTGGGAGCGATCCTACCCCGCGCCGCGCATCCCAGCCCCCAGGCCCCTCAGGCTCCCAGGCTCCCAGGCTCCCCAATTCCCCATCTCCACACCCTTGTCCGCAATCGCTCCCAGCTCACCACCGCCACCCAAGCCGGGATTGAAACGATCTACTGCGAATTTGAGAACCCGGCAACCTACCGAGAAACCGTAGCGTGGTTCCGGGCCAATCGCCCCAGCGACGCCCAGACGATTTGGCTGGCCCCACCGCGCATTACGAAGCCGTTAGAAAACTACATTCTCGACCAGGTAAAACGGGCCCAGGCCGACGGCTACCTGGTGCGCAACTACGACCACCTGGCCTACTTTGCGGGGCTGCCCTGCATTGGAGATTTTTCTCTAAACGTGGCCAATGGCCTAACGGCAGATTATTTTTTGAGGCGCTACGGCTTGCAGCGAGTCACCGCCTCCTATGACCTCAATGCCGATCAGCTGGTAGATTTGCTGCAATCGGCCTCGCCAGAGGGGTTTGAGATTACCCTGCACCAGCACATGCCCATGTTCCATATGGAGCACTGCGTGTTTTGTGCCTTTTTGTCTGAGGGCAAAGATTTTCGCGACTGTGGCCGTCCCTGCGAAAGCCAGCAGGTGACGCTGCGAGACAGGGTTGGCACCGAGCACATTCTGCTGGCCGATGCGGGCTGCCGCAATACGGTCTTTAACGGGGTTGCCCAAACCGGAGCCGAATACGCTCCGCGGCTGATGCAGGCCGGGGCGAGGCACTTTCGTCTAGAGTTTTTAGATGAAACGCCTGAGCAGGTCACAAGGGCGATCGCCCAGTACCGCCAGCTTCTAGCGGGAGACATTACCGGCAATCAGCTTTGGCGCACACTGCAAGTTCAGAGCAAGTTAGGCGTGACCCGTGGCCCCCTGGATGTCAAGCACGGCCCTAGAGGATCAGTAAACTAAGGCTCAACCGGATAGCTATCGGGTTTGGCCAGTTGAATCATGGGTACGCCTTTGGCGGCGCGAAGCTCTATGAGAACAATATGCACCGGATCGAGCAGGGGATCGTCTCATCTCCTGGGTGTGATGCTCTAATAACCTCTCTAGCGGCGGCACGGCTTGTCTGCAATAGGTCATTGAAGGTATAGCGTTGGCCAGTTCGCTTAGGACATAGACAATCGCCAACCGCAAAAACTGGGGCCGCGAACGGGCGTAGAGCGATCGCCGGTAGGTGATCTAGAAAAACGTCCTAACCTTCGTGGCGATGGCTATCAATCATCAGTGTGGTCAGGAGGCTTACTGCCGCAATACTACGTGGCGGTGGAGACTCGCACCTATATGGATCGATCCAACCCCTTAATTCAGTAGGGTATTGATATCTTGGCCCCGTAAATAGCCCACCAGGGTGGGGCTAACCACCGTCACCAGCGTGACAAATACGACAATAACCAGCTGCCCCAAGCTCAGACTCCCCAGCAGACCACTCAACGCCACGCTATTAACGGGCGGATTAGCGGTAATAAACCAGGCATTGCAGGTGAGCGAAGTCCAGAGATCGACCCCTAACGCCATCAGCCATATCAATCTCAGCCCCAGCAGCGGGAGCCCGTAGGCGCTAAGGTGCTGTCGCCTACGCCAGATAGAGCGGGTCGAGAAGTTAAACGCCACTACAATTAGCGTACCAATGACTGCCAGACAAACCGCAACCAGGTTAAGGCTGTCGAGAATGATCAAAATGCCCAACAGAGTAGTCACCAAATCCCACACGGTGCTGAGCTGTAGAGCCGCCATGAGCACCAATTTGCGCAAACTAACAGACTGAGACTGGTTCATAATGTCGTCCAATTAGATCAATGACGTAGCAGCATTAGCTTCTAAAAGTCTTCTCCCAGGGATAGATCAAACCAGAATCAGGCATTTGCCATCCATCCAGCTTCACTGCTTACCCCTTCAAGCTAGCCTCGGTACAATGCGAAACCCTGGATAGCGATAGGTTTCTTTCAAGTTCGTTGTGGATATTTAGAATCGCCACCGCCTGAGGCGAGTCCGGCAACCTCCACCGCATTCGGTAAAATGCAGGGAACACTGACTCTAACCTGCACATGAGTGGACGGCATGGCCATTAAATCTCTTCAGTATGAGACATTGCTCTCGGTCTGCACCGACCACGAGGGGGCCTTAGCCCTGCTCAAGCGCCATCGCCCCTACCTGGAAGCCGTACCCAGCATGCGGCGTCCGGACGAGAGCGTGATCACCCTCCCTTTGCCCAACGTGCGGGTACGCGATGCGGTGCATCTCAACCCCCACAGTCCTAGCCTGGCTCCCGGTGCGGTGGTCACCCTGCCCTGCGATGTGGCGCTGCTGATGTGTGATCCCGAGTGGAAAATCAAGACTGGGGTCGAGATTTTTGTCTACATTCACCGTCCTCAAGAAGACTTTTCAGACCTTTTGTTGCGCTGGCGCCATACCCAAATTTTGGTCGATCGCGGCTACGCGTGGTTATTGCCCCAGAAATACCAGCATTTGCTCAGCGATGGCACGGATACAGGGCATCCGCTGTTTGTCGTGTTTCCAGAAACCCCCGGCCACATTCTTCAGGGGCTGCGCGGGGCGGGGCTACCCACGGTGATCGTGCCCTTCGACAGTGAAGCGATAGAGCCTACCGAAGTAGCTGAGAGCACCCTTGACCTGGGCGATATTCCAGAGCTAGATGATATTGACACCAGTGCCCTAGAATCTCCCGATGAGTAAGGGCTGGGGCAAGATTCAGTCTCCTTTGTGGCGCTGGGGACGCTGGTGGTTGCTTGGGTTTGTGGTTTTGCGGGCGATCTTTTGGTTCACCGCATTTCCTAACCCCGATGAAGCTTACTACTGGCTCTGGGGGCAGCACCCCGAGTTCTCTTACTACGATCACCCGCCTTTTCACGCCTGGATCCAGGGATTGTTTGCGATCGCCCCAGGACAGTCGGTCTGGGTGTTGCGCCTGCCCAACCTGATCAGCAGCGGGATTTTGGGGGTGACGCTGTATCACATTTGCCGCTACCTCTACGGCGACGAAGCCCGCGATCGCATCTGGGTCGTCGTTCTCCTAGGGATCTCATCGCCGCTCTATTTTTGGTATCTGGGCCTGGCCTGGCACGACCACTGGCTGGTGACCTTTGCGGTACTCAGCAGCTTTTTGTTTGTGCGCTACGTCGATGGCACGGTTGATGCGAATGGCCAAAAGAACGGACGGGATCTCTACGGAGCCGCTATTTTCTTGGGGTTGGCAGGGCTGTGCAAGTACAGCGCTGTGTTTGTTGGCCTGGGTTGTTTGGCGCTTATTTTGACCGATCAGCGGCGGCGGCAGGTGCTGCGCGATCGCCGTCTCTACCTGGCCCTGGGGCTGCTGGCGCTGGTGCTTTCGCCCATTCTGCTGTGGAATATTCAGCACGACTTCTTTTCGTTTCGGTTTTACCGCGATCGCACCTCCGGCGGTGGCTTCAACCTCAATCTGCTACAGCCCCTAGTCTTTCTGCTCCTGTGCGGTCTTACCCTGGGCCCGATTCAGTCTTGGAGCCTTGGCCGTCTGCTGCGTCGGCAGGCGCAGACTAGCCTGCTCCGCTCATCTTGCTACCCAGCCCTAGCCCTGTGGGTTTTTGGCCTCTCGACCGCTGCATTTGTGGCCCTCTCGACTGTGTCGGTAGCGCTGTTTTACTGGAATATTTTGGCCTATCCGCTGCTGTTTCCCCTGCTGAGCGAGCAGTTTTATCGGCCCCAGGGGGCGAAACCGGCGCGGGCTAGACAACTGGCGATCGCCCAGGGGTTGGGTCTATTTGTGGCGACAGCCCTGGTAATTTATTACACGGTCATTCCCCTGGGCAGTTTGTTTGGGGCCGTAGACCCCGATGGGGCGGCCCTGTTTGGCTGGCCCCAGGTTACCGCCGCCGTCGAGGCCCAGGCCGCAGACCTCGACGATCCGCTCCTGCTCACCACCGACTACCGCTCGGCCTCGGCCCTGGCCTATACCCTCAACAACCCCGACGTGCTGGCGATCTCAGGCCGCCTCGACCAGTTCGACTTTTGGTACGATGCCCCTGCCCTGGAGGGCCGCGACGCCGTGCTGCTGGGCGAAACCTGGCACCCCATTTGCCCGACTCATTTGGCCATGTTTGACCGGGTAGACCCACCAAAAACAGTAGAGGTGCGCCGATTTGGCCGAGTGCTGCAAACCTATCAAATTGTCGCGGGCTATGGGTTTAAGGCCGGGCCAGAGGGTTACCCACTCCAGCCTGACTATCCCCTAGCCTTCACCAGCAATGGCGAACAGTGTTTGCCAGAATCAGCCTCGCACCATGTAACTACGCTGCGGCCAAGAGATTGACCAAATCTGACTTCTTCAACTTTGAAATCCCTTCGATATCGCGTTTTTTGGCCATAGCCTTCAGCTGAGCTGTGGTGAGCGATTCTAGGAGGGTGCGATCGGTCACTACGTCTGGCATTGGTTCTGGAGTCAGGTAAAAGACCTGTTCAAGCGCCTTGAGTTTTTTGCCAGCAGTGATGCGACAGCCGAGTTTAGTAATCGGTTGCAGGTTTTTCCAATATTTGCGAGGTGCTTCGTCTAGGCGGGTGACAAGGGAAGCAGAGTTCACACCTTTGAGGGGAGTGCTGGGTTGGGCCAAAAGATAATCGACTGCTACAGAAATTTCCTCGCGGCTAGCGGTAGACAGATTGGTTTTAGGTTGGGTTTCTTGAGCGAGGGCCTGGGTAATAGCAACGGTTTCTGGTGTATCATCCGCAATAATACACCAGACTTCCTCTAGCTCAGCCTCGACAGCAACAGCATAGACAAAGGAGTTGCCGATTACCTGGTACTGGTCAGGGCCAATTTCTTTCACTACCAACGGTATCCAGTTTCGGCCTTCTAGACCAAGTTGGTTAGCAGCAGATTGAATCAGGTATTCGTGGGCTTTGGTAGGTTGACCAGGCTGAATCTCATCGAAGGGAAGGCACATTAAGTTGCCAACATCGGAAAGGCTCATTAGAGAAAGTACTCCTTCACAAGGTTGAGGTATTGCTCGCGAGCAGGCTTAAAGGCGAATGCTGCTGGCATATGCATGAAATCAGCTCTAGAGATGTAGGCCATGTAGGGAATCGTGATCATCTTGCGATTTTCATGGCCTCTACGATTTTTCGGATAGAAATAAGGTGTTAAATCAAAACCACTAGAATTTCGTCTGGCATCTTTGATGATTTTCGCAATCGCCTGGTGCATCAAATGAACTTGAGGGCCAGTTTCGCGAAAAGCATTATTCATAAAGATAGGTAGGGCAATGGGGCCAGCATCGCCAACCTCACAGCGCTTAGCCTGGGCCTCTGGAATAAATTGTGTAATAGCCGTGCCTGCATTTTGGAGAGAATGCAGATTGTCATGCCTTGCAGGTATCAGGACGACATCAGCTGCACAGAGAGCTTTTTGCGCAAAAATTCGCCAGTTAGGGGGTGAATCAATCAGAATATAGTCATAGTCGTCTTGGACAATCTCTAGAGATCGGCGCAACGCATGGAACTTAACCTGCTGTTTAAATCTAGCCTCATCCAATTCACTAATCAAATCTTCATCAGCCAGTATAATATCAAATCCCAATGACTCTTTTAACCTTGGGTGTTCAAATTTATAGGGTGTTATGATATCTCTGGTCGCAGGTTCTTTACTCTTTAAAACCTCTAGGATTTTACCCTTAAGAGGCTTTAAATTTAAAGCATCACCCAAATCACTTTGATTTGGATCAAAGTCTACAATAAGTACTCGTTTTTTGAGTAAGGCGAGGGTGGCTGCTAAATTCAAGGTCGTGGTAGTTTTTCCTACCCCACCCTTATTATTGTAAATTGCTACTATTAATGCACGTCTGGGCTTGTCAATGCGCTGCTTGATATCTTTGACGATGCGTCTTAGATCTCCAGTTATAGGTAGGCAAGGGGTAACTGGATGAACAACCTTGCCGTGCTTGCGAAATAACTGAACATGGATTGAATTAGTGAGTAGTCCCCAGTGAACGGATTTTGATTCTGGTGACAGTAAATAGTGCTTTAACTGCAAGGCTGCCCGACGATAGTCCGGATGGTTTATGTCAGATAAATTTTCTGTTCTTCCTTTCACCTCCATATAGAGATAGGGGTTTTGATAGCTGGTCAGGAAAGTATCCTCACCTACATTCTTACGGGCGGCATGATCAACCGCCCGCCTACCTACAGGAAATTGGGGTACCATTTCCTGATATTCAAACCCTAGTGCTCTTAAGAAAGGCTGAGAGAAATTTAGCTCTACAACCGCCTCAGCTGCATCGGCTGGGAGAGCCTTTAAGACTTCTTCAAGATTCATATAAGACTGCGATGGGCTTTCTTCTCTATTACGGAAGTGTACCCATGGCGTCAGGATATTAACATGAAAGTTAGTTGTAGTTTGAGAACTACCTTTACTGGGCTAACATCCGTAGTACGCATCTCAATAGTACGTATTTAATACTGCTCTACATCGGTAAATATTGCTGTCGTCATGTCGAAGCTTTGCATCACTCTGAAATAACTCAGCTCAGCCACCCACAGAAATAGTGCCGGTTTGCGCTAATCTGTGACAGATGCATCGAACGCAACACTATATAGCTGGGTTCAGCAGTGCGCGCCTATGGCTGAAACAGGACAAGGAGAACGGTTGCTGGGGAGCCGCTACCGCGTGTTGCGGCAGCTTAGTGAGGGCAGCTTTGGGGGCACCTATCTCGCTGAAGACACCCATCGGTTTCAAGAACTCTGTGTGCTGAAAGAGTTTAACCCCCAGGTGCCGGGCAAGCTAGCGCTGGATAAGGCCCAGACCTTGTTTGAGCGCGAGGCTGGCATTCTCTACCAAATTAACCACCCCCAGGTACCCCGCTTTCGCGAACTGCTGCGCGATCAGACGCGGCTGTATGTGGTGCAAGATTATGTGGAAGGCCCCACCTATCGAGAATTATTAGATCGCCGCCGGGCCTACGGGGAGCACTTTAGCGAAGCCGAGGTGGTGCAGTTTTTGATGCAGATGCTGCCGCTGCTGCAATATCTGCACAGTATTGGCATTGTGCACCGCGACATCTCCCCCGACAACCTGATTCAGCGCAACGCCGATGGCCGCCCAATGCTGATTGACTTTGGCGGCGTTAAGCAGTTGGTGGTGAACGTGCGCTATCAACTCGGGGTAGCCCAGCCCTACCAGGCTACCGATGGCACCGTAACGCGCCTGGGCACCGTGGGCTATGCCCCGGCTGAACAGCGGCTGTCGGGTGAGGTCAGCCCCGAGACCGATCTCTACGCCCTGGGCATGACAGCCCTGGTAATGCTGACGGGCCAAGATCCAGAGGCCCTCTACGACGAACGCCGCGATCGCTGGCTTTGGCCCCAGCAAGTAGAGATCTCGACCACCCTGACTGAGGTGCTCAGCCGCTTGGTTGCCCACCACCCAGCCGACCGCTATCCCTCAGCTGGGCAGGTACTGACAGCGTTAAATCTGGCCCACGCAGACCAGTTGTCTGCGGCCTGGGCTCAACCGATGCCGGTGCGGATGCAGCCGGTGGTGCCGCCGCCGCCGCCTGAGCCTACGGTGGCGGTGGCGCCGGCTAGTCCCCATTATCCGTCAATAACCAATGACCCCACGGCTACAGTAGCTCCCCCGCCCCGGGCAGTGCCGGTGAAAAAAACGTCAGCGGGGTGCTGGCCAGCCCTGGTGGGGCTGGTGATTACGGTGGGGGTAGCGGGGGGGCTGTGGTGGTGGCTTGACCCGCTGAACCAGTTTTCGGGTTCGGAGGTGGTTTCGCCGGGGGGCAGCGATGCCGGTAACCCCGCTCTCAGCGAGGCCGAGCGGGAGCGTAAGCAGGCGCTGCGCGATCGCGCCGTGGATCTCAGCGTTGACTGGGGCTATCTGGCCAGCTTCACCGACCAGCTGTTCTACGAAAAATATCCCGATCGCGTGGGCACCCAGCTGAGCGATCAGCCTGAGGATGCCCCGCTGAGGGCCGAGTGGGATGCGATCGCCGCCGCCAATCTCGATCTGTTAGAAACTAACCTCAGCACCGAAGCGCGCAGTAAGCTGGGGCGCTACAACCCCACCGACACCGATCGCTGGCAGCGCGAAGTCAACGCGCTTTACGTCAGCAGCAAAGCGCTCTACGACCTGGCCGACGCCCGTTTTACCCAAATTTTCCCCGGGCGGGTCAGCGAGGGCTTTGTTGAAACCCCCGTCGATCAAATCTGGTTTGCCGTGGCCCAAGACCAGGTCAATGCCCTAGCCAGTGGCGATGCCCTGACCGAAATTACCTTTGAGTCTGGGGTCTTGAGTCAGCAGCAGGAAGGCAATCTCAATCCGGGCTCTGGGCAGGTCTACATTCTCAACCTGCAAGCTGAGCAGTTGTTGCGTCTCAATCTTCAGGCTCCTCCCAACAGCACCCGCCTGTCGGTTTATGTCCCTGTGCCCAATGATTCACTCCCCTATATCCTGGCCGATGCCGAGCAAAATACCTGGGCTGGTGAGCTGCCCCAGTCGGGCTACTACGAAATTGTGATCGTTTCCCAGGCCAGCGGCCCGATTCCCTATCGTCTAACGGTCGCCGTCGATAACGTCATCAACGACATTCTCAACCAACCTGACCCGCCTGCCAAAGAGAACTAGGGCGATCGTCCATAGAGGCATTGCAATGGTGGTTTGCGTCGTCCTGCCCCCGTCGCTGTGTAGGATGGTTAACAGCCTTTGTAACTGTATATAGGCTCAGATTGGCCCATCGATCGGTTGTCTGAACCCAGGCAAGGCCAGCATGATGACGTTTTTTTGACGCTAGTTAGGGGGTTTGAGTATGACGGCAGCCAGCACACAATCGATTCCGGCCTTTTGTGAAGGCATTCAGTACTTTGGGGAGCCGCTGCCCGAGTTCGCAGCCTACGGGCAGACGGCGGCGATCGCCCCGGGGCAGACCGCCATCACCTCTCCTAGCGACCCGGTTGCGGTCTACCAAACCCTGCTGGCAGCCGATGCCCTGCGTTACCTCACCCTGCAAATGACCGCCAGCAAGCAGTCAGGGCACCCCGGTGGGTTTGCCAGCATTGCCGATGCGATCGCATCGTTAGTGATGCTGGGCCACAAAAACATCATCACTGAGGTGGGCCACCACGCCCCTGGCTTCTACAGCAATGTGTTCCTCGACCGCTCGCTAGAGGCCATGGGCATTGAGACCGTACAGCAATTGTGCGATCGCTTCCGCGAAACCCACGGCCTGCTCGGTCACCTATCGGGTCAAATCCCCGGTTTGCTCAACCCCGCTGGGCCCCTAGGCCAGGGCCAACACTTTGCCATGGCTGGCGCTAAACTGCATCCCGGTGTGCTCTTCCCGGTCACCATCGGCGACGGCGGTTTGGGCGAGCCCTACATCATGAGCAGCTTTGGCCACTTCAGCACCGCCTACCCCACCGTCACCAACTTCCTGCCCATCCTGGTGTGGAACGGCTATAGCCAAGAGCACCACAGCATGGTCTCTACCAAATCTAACCAGGCCATGATCGACTACTGGCGCGGCAACGGCTTCCAAGAGATCGTACTGGTCGACGCCAAAGATTTCGACGATACCGACCAACCTGGAGCCTATGTCGACAGCACGGCATTCTCCTTCGCCCAGCGGTTTGCCTTCACCCAGGCCGTGCTCGAAGCCACCGATAAAGCCGCAAAACTCGCCCTGGGCGGTACGCTCACCGTACTGATCGTCAAGCAACTCAAGGGGGCAGGGGTGCACAAGCGAGGTGCCCAATCCCACAACCTCTATCCCGGCGACTCCCTCACCAAAGACTACATCGTGAGCGCCCTGACCACCCGAGCCCTCTCCCCCGCCGCATGGGAGCTCGTGCGCACCAACCACGAGCGATCGATGGGGGGCCCCGGCGCTAAAACCGCCGTTACCGAATCAGTGCTGCCCTTGGCCGATCTGGGCACCTTGCCCCTCAACGAATTTGCAGTGGGTGGCGATAAGCAGGTGGCCACAACTGCCATGGGCGCTTTAGTGGGCTATGTAGGCCAGCGAGATGACCAGTTTGTGGTAACAAACGCCGACGGCAACGCCGCCTCGGGTATCAACAACATCAACCAGGCGCTCAAAATCATTCACCCCACCGTCGACGAAATTTACTTTCAACAGCCTCAGGGGCAGGTCTACGAACCCCTCAGCGAAGATGCCTGCGCGGGTCTGGCGGCGGCCCAGGCCCTATTTGGGGCCCGCACCCTCTGGTGCTCCTACGAATCCTTTGTTGTCAATGGCCTGCCCATCTGGCAGACCGTCACCCAGGCCATGGCCGAGCTACGTCGCCCGACCCCGGCTACCATTACCTTGTTCACCGCTGGGGCCCTAGAGCAGGGTCGCAATGGTTGGACTCACCAGCGCCCCGAAATCGAAAACTACTTTGCGGGCATGATGCGCAATGGCAATGTATATCCTCTCTTCCCTACCGACGCCAACAGTATTCAGGTTTGTTACGCCTGGGCGCTGACCACCCGTAACAAAGGGGTAACGATTACCGCCAGCAAATCCCCCCTGCCGATTCACACCACCTTTGAGCAAACCCGCCGGGCCCTGGTCGATGGCGCTGTAGAACTGGCGTCTACTCCTGGCGATCAGACAGTTGTGTTTGCGGTAGTTGGCGATATGACACTGCTGCCCGTGTTTGAAGCGGTTGAGCAATTGGCTGCTAGCGGCATTGGCAGTCGGGTTGTTGCTATCGTTAACCCCCGCCAGCTTTACCGCCCTACCGACGTCGCCTGGGATATGTGCTCAGAACCCGATAATAATTTCCTCGATCAGGCTGGGTTTGATCGCCTCTTCGGCGGTGACGTGGTGCTAGGCATCACTGGCGGATCTAGCGCTATGCTCGAACCCGTTTTACTGCGGAGTACGGCTCCCCGTGACACCTTCTGCTGGAGACGCGGCGAAACCGCCGCCAGTGCTGGGCAAGTTATGGCCCTCAACGGTCTGACAGCAGACAACTTTGTGGCTCGAGCCCAGGCACTGCTGGGTTAGCGTATCGCCAGCATCCACGTTACTCAGATCGCAAAATGGGGAGATCGACATGAGCTCCCCATTGACATTTACCTATTGCTCCTTAGATTCAGCCAGCACCACAAAAACGCTACTCAGCATTCTCGGGTTGTTGCGCGCGAATATAATCTAGTACCTCAGTAGAGGGAAACAGCCTCACCTGCTCCAGTTGGGCATCCAAGGCTGGGTCATCGTTATTGGCCATCGTGTCCAATAGCCATTCTAAAGAGAGCACCTGAACCACAATCTCGTCGGCTGCGTCAGCGTTAGTCTCTTGGTAGCGATTGAGCAACGTCTGTAGATCGTTACGCGAAAAAAACATGGGTAACGAAGCTTGCTCTTCTTGGGTGATCGTGAGGTAAGGCCCATCGACACCCTGGCGAGCTATGAACAGGGGTACCCCCTGAAAATTAGACTGAAGCTGGGTAGCTGCATCTAGCTCGTCACCGTTGGGCAGATAGAGTAGCGGTACCTGCTCTTCTTCGCCGAGAACGGTCTCTTGGTAGAGCGTACCTAAGTCAACCAGAGCCACCTCGGCGCTGGGATCTTCTTCGCGAGCGCGGGCCAAAAACTCTTCGGCGGCTTCTCCGTCGATAAAGACCACGGGCACTTTGACCTCTTGACCGTTGTTGTCGGCGGCGGCGGTCAGGGGCTGGCCATCAGAGTTAAGAATTATAAAGACCGGCACCTGCTCAAGCTTATCAACAATAGCTTCTTCACCTAGGGCAGTAGCAGGTAGGGGCATCATCAAGCCACTTCCCAGCAAACCACCACTGACTAGGGCGGTGATGAGAGGTAGAGGACGCAAAACGGAAGCAAAGATCTGTCGCATAGGAATATATCGTCCTTGAATAGGATGACGACCGTTGGGGTTAGGCAAGTACCATTGATGTCAATGAATATAGATAATACAAACTACTGGCACTGCATACATATCCTTTGTGCCAGTCTTTCGACCCACCCAAGCAAACCACCTATAATGCAAATCGGGATGACAGGATTTGAACCTGCGACATCCTGCTCCCAAAGCAGGCGCGCTACCAAGCTGCGCTACATCCCGTAACTGTAAGCCACCCACAGTATAGCTTGCTTTACGGCCGAACCTGCACAACCATCGCTTTGTTCAATCCACTGTAACCGTCTAGATATTGATGTGATGACGATGCTAGCCTATCCCATTGATCAACTCCCCGGCCTCAGTCAGACTCACGCCGAGGGGTTGGCTAAATTAGGCCTGACCAGCACCGACCATCTGCGGCGCTACGGTGTTTCGCTAGAGCGGCGTCAAACCTTGGCTCGTTCTCTGCAAGTGCCGCTACGCTATGTGACTAAGTGGGTGATTTTGGCCGATTTGGCCCGGGTGCCTGGGGTAGGTTGCCAGTTTAATGGCCTATTGCTGCACGCTGGTGTTGTGTCCTTACCACAACTAGCGACTTGCTCTGCTCAAGATCTGTTTACCCGATTGCGCCGACTGCATGTTGCTACCCTGCAGCGCAACGATCTCTGCCCCACAGCTGGTCAGGTTAATTTGTGGATTAATCAAGCTAGGGAGATGAACCGATAATTTTAGGGAGACCTCAAAAAACTAGGATGAGTATGCTTGTCTACACCGCATTGATGTCAAGAACCAACTATTTGCTGACGCCGCATTCTTGATCGCTAATCAGGATACCAAAACATGCCTTTGATACCCTCAGGGTCGGGCATAAAACCGAGCCCTTTGTAAAACTCCACCACCTGAGGATCGGCAAATAGGGTGACGTTACTGATATCTTCACTGCGTAACTTCTTAATCAGATGACGCATCAGCTCTTTGCCTAACCCTTGGCCTTGAAAATCAGGGTGCACGACGACATCCCAGATAGTGGCATTGAAAGCGTGATCGGAAGTGGCGCGAGAAAAGCCGACTAGACGACGGCGGGTACCCCGTTGTTCCCACATGGTGATGACTAGATAGCTGTGCTGAATGGCTTTTTTGACTTTGCGAATCGGGCGCCTAGCCCAGCCTACAGCGTTGCATAATTCTTCAAGCTCGTAGAGATCGAGATCGCGGTCGGTGCTAAATACAATGGTTGCACCCTCTCCATATTCAGGCAGGGCTTCTATCACAGTACCGCTCGACGTGGCTTCCCCGGGCGAAGCGCCATCAGATCCGACGAAAAGACTCTTCCAAAAACCCATGCAGGCCCTGTCTGATAACGAGGTGGAACAACGTTTAACGGCAGAAGCTAATATCCCTGTAGCCAGAAGCCTCATGACTTAGGCTAACTAGAACTATACTTAGGCCTGAATGCCGTTTCTCCATCAGTATATCGCCTTCAAATCCTCATACCTCAGGCTAGATTAGAATTTATGCTACCTATTGGGAGACAGGAAGGGCTAGGCTAGGTCTGGCCTCGTGTCATGAAGGCCAATATTGCCGGAGGAACCACGAATAGATGGGGAGTTCCCCGGACGACAACTGGACTCCAAAAGCCTTAGTAATAAGGACGGGCCTTAATTGTCACGTGTTCTTGGGGCGGCAAATGCTAACGTTACCTCCATGGAGTTCCATCCTTCTTACCATGGCCGTCGGCTTAAACCCCTCTACGGTTGAGCTGTTAAAGCGCTTCAACCGAGCTTTTCCACAGTTTTACGAGCAGTTTGTCAGCAGTGAGATTCAGCTGCAAAATCTACGTCTGGCCTATCAGCTCTATAAGCAGCGCAAAGCTGTTCTCAACATCAAGCCTGAGGGTAGCAAGAGTGCTTTGCACTTTGTCTATCGCAATCAATCATTTTTGCTCAGCGATATTTTCGGAGTGCTGGCGGCCTATGGCCTGACTATTCACAATCTCAGCCTCTATGGGCAAATTCATCCACCCATGCTGGTGTTTATTAAGTTGGTGGTGTCGCGAGGGGGGGTCGCCCTCAGCCCTAAAACTACTGAAAATGTCTCTCGGGCCATTCAAGAAACGCTGGCTGGGCATTTTGAAGTAGAAGAAATGCTGACTGTGGAGTTTAACCTCGATGCTGGTCTAGAGCGAGTTGAAACCGAATTTTATATTGATCCGGTCTTTCATTTGCCAGCGCTGCTGATTGAGGCCGATAACCAGCCGGGGTTGTTTTATAAGGTGATGTATGCCATCTGGCAAGAAGATCTGCTAGTCGTTAACGCTAACCTACTGGTTTGGCGAGGGCGCACGCGTCTAATTCTCTATTTGCTGGGGCCGAACGAAAGCTTAATTCCCGATTATCTGGGTCAGAAAATTGCCGAAGGTATACGCTATCGTCTGATGAGCTAGGGTAGGATTGGCCTATGGCCATTACTAACATCTTTGGTGTACCCCATTACTATCAGCTCACGACAGAGGAGAGATCCCCTGTCGTTGTGTTTATTCATGGCTGGCTACTGAGTCATAAGTACTGGCAACCCATCATTGAACAGCTGAGTTTCCATCATCAATGCTTGGCCTACGATTTGCGGGGATTTGGGGAGTCGCGCTATGGCCTTGAGGGTTATAGACCTGGTTTGCCTGAGGCTGCCGTTGCTTTGGGAGGCTCGACCTCGCCTTATGGTCTGAGTGCCTATGCTCGTGATTTAGCCGCATTGCTAGGGCAGCTCAATCTAGGCCCCGTGTGGCTAGTGGGCCATTCCCTCGGTGGCAGTGTGGCCCTTTGGATGGCCCACTGTTTTCCCGATCGCGTGCAGGGTGTTGTGTGTTTAAACTCGGGGGGTGGCATTTATCTAGCGCGAGAATTTCAGCAGTTTCGGCGAGCCGGGCAGTATATTGTGGGCTGGCGACAGTCGTGGTTACGCCACACGCTGCTGCCATTGTTGCTGACGCGCATGATGGTACATCGACCTCTGGCTTATCAATGGGGCCGCGATCGCTGTCTTGATTTACTCGATGCCGACGCAGAAGCGGCCTTAGGGTCATTGCTGGAGTCTACCACCGAGGCCGAAGTTCATTTGTTGCCTCGCCTAGTGGCCTCTCTCCATCAGCCCATATATTTTGTGGCTGGCTGTCAAGATCAGGTGATGGATCGGCGTTACGTACACCACCTGGCTAGCTATTTGCCCAAGGCCTGTCAACGGCTTGGGCCTGTGATAGAAATTGAAGACTGTGGCCATTTGGCTATGCTCGAACAGCCAGACATCGTGACAAAACTATTGCAGGACGTTTTGGTATCGTCGTCTCAAACGGTGTCAAGAGTCTAGCCGCTAGCTACAGAAGTGTCTGGGGCTGGCCTTCACAATGCAGGCTAAAAGGCCTGACCTTAGAAGAGCGGCTCTATTGCTGGTTGAAAGATTAAGTAGGGTACAAAACAAAAGAGATGCCGACGACTGGCCGTGTTTCGTCTCGGCATCTCTTCTGGTTCGCTCCTCACACGTTTATAAGTATAGACTCAGTCCAGAGGAATGTCACCCCCTTAGAGCTATCCGAATGAACAGTTTTTCTTATGAATAGTTGCCCATGGCAGGGCAATGGCTCAAACTCTCTCCCTCAAGGGCTCCTGCCGCTCGCACTAGATGGTTGCGCTCCAATGGTGGCAGTTATGGTTTAATCGTGAACTCCTTTCAAGGTGTAAAGATCGACTCGCTAGTCCAGCGGATCCTTGCAGGTCTGACCCTAGATTACCTGGCCGACTCCGGGAAAATACGGGATCTCTGTATTACTATTGGATGGTTTACACAAATTTTACGTTCCATTTCGCGTTTAAAGGTTAATGGCGCAGAGCTGTTAACGCTTCTGAGCTGAGCGACTGGTCGAACTGTTGAACTAAGCTCATTTGCCCTATGGTCACGGTCTGTACCGCCTAACCCAGCTGTTGCTATGCAATCATTTCCTTCTGCCGATAACGCCCGACCATTCTTGACCTGGCAACGCATCACCGATTGGGCCCACGGCCACTATCGGGCTAGAACTTTCAACAAAGATGAGCGCATTCCGACTCGGTCTGGTCTGCTCTATCTTGTAGAGCGGGGTGCTGTACGTCTCGTGGGCAGCGCTCAGGGAGGCGATCCCAATCTCGATTTAGATGAGCCCAGTGATGACGATACTGCGCCTAATCTGGCCGTAGGGCTGAGTGAAGAAGCCTTTTTAGGTTTTGTGGGGGCAGGGCAACCTTTTGAGATTGTGGCTCAGTCGCCGTTTAGGCTCCAGAGCTTTGCCCACGTCGATCAAACCACCGTAATTTGGCTCTACTGGAGTGATTTAGACAACTGGCCCCATTTTCGCCGCGAAGCGTTAGATGCCTTTCGTTATCAGCATCAGCGCAAGCTGCTATGGCTCAGCACGCTAGGTCAGCGAAGAACCATTGATCGTCTATTAGGGTTTTTGACGCTCTTGATTGAGGAGTTTGGTGAACCCTGTGAGTCAGGCTATTATTTGCCCTGGCCTCTTACCCATGCTCAAATTGGTAGCGCCATTGGCTCCACCCGGGTCACGGTGACTCGGCTCATGGGTAAACTGCGCCAGCGCCAGCTGATTCATATCTACAAAGATGGCCTAATTGCTATCCCCGGCAGCTCGTCATCGTTTATTCAGGGTGCTTAGGCGGTAAACTCTGGCGGTTTCGAGTTGAATGCGCTGGCGCGTTTATGGAGCCCTAGGGCGAGAGCTGGAGGCAGTCTAGGGGCTCAGGTTGAGAGTCTCTGGAGCTGGGGGAACGGGTTTAATACCGTTTTTGTCAGCGCCATGTTTGTCTGTACTGACCGCTTTGAAGTTAAGGGGAAGGTTGGTGAACTGGGGCAAAATCTCGGTGGTGAAAGCCGCCGCCGCTTTAGAACGGTAACGATTGGGGTTGAAAATGACGGACAAGGTGCGGTTGACAACTACGGAGTCGATTTTGGCGCGGTGTAAGACTCCCATTTGTAGCTCTTTTTCGATCGCTGAGTTAGAGACAAAGGCTACCCCCAAGCCTGACTGGACTGCGGTCTTAATGGCTTCAATGGAGTTGAGCTCCATTTCAATTTTGAGACGGCGGGTTTCAATGCCGCAGCGGGTTAGCACCTGGTCAATCACCTTGCGAATGGTAGATTGCGAATCTAGAGCGATGAAGTGTAGTTTGTACAGATCTTCTCGCTGGATCACAGCATGACTTGCCAATGGATGATGCATGGGCATGATCAGTGCAAGTTCATCCTCCGCATAGGGCACCCTTTCTAAAGAGTCTTGTAGTTCGGGAGGCACTTCACCACCAATGATGGCCAGATCGACTTGTCCATTGGCTACGCTCCAGGATGTGCGGCGGGTCGAGTGGACATGGAGCTGTACCGCTACATCGGCGTATTTTTGCCGAAATAGACCGATCATGCGGGGCAGAAGATAGGTGCCTGTGGTTTGGCTAGCGCCAATAATCAAGGTGCCTCCCTGTAAATTCTGTAGATCTTCAATGGCGCGGCAGGTCTCTTGGCACAGGCTCAAGATGCGATCGCCATAGCTCAAGAGCAAATGTCCAGCTTCGGTGAGCTGGGCTCGCCGCCCGCCTCGGTCAAATAGCGGTACATCTAGCTGGCGTTCCAGGTTTTGAACCTGTAAGCTAACGGCTGGCTGAGAGACATACAAACTGTCTGCTGCGCGCTTAAAGCTGCCCTCCGCTGCAATAGCCTTGAGAATGCGCAGCTGATCAAGGGTAAAGGGAAGGTCAGACATGGGCATTAACCCTAACGTACGATAATCCTGGGATGCCAACAAACCATGGTAGCAATACAGGCCAACTCTCTAACGTCGCTTTAGTAAGCGGCGTCACAACAACTTTGGTTAGATGCACAGTCCCCAATTCGCATCGAACTAAAGTCTGCCATTCTTAGATTACTTGGTTCAGGGCACGCCACGACAAAATTTAGAACGCTACCCCAAAGGATTTATGCAACGGCAGGTGATTCAGAATGTCATAGATTTACCCGGCATCTCTGGGATGGCGCTAATTGAGGGGCGCAATCGACCTTGCTTTATGGGGCCAGGCATTAGCCTCAATGCCCAGCAGCAAGACGCCCTGGGCCAGGGGATTCAGCAGGTAGTCGAGACTACCCCTACTGACTGTGAAACCTTAATCTTTAGCTTTGCCAACCAGCTGATTCACATTTATAAACTGGGCCAGGATTTAATTTTGCTGGTGCTGCTCACCGACCAAATGCCGCTCACCGAATACCGGGCGGCGATTGGCCAGCTCAAGGCCACCCTGATAGAATCGCCCCACAATGCGATGTCTACCTTTCGGTGGCTGGCGGAGTGCGCTACCTTGGACAGCGGTGCTGTGAGCCATGAGCCAGAGGTAGGCGATGCTGTTGGAGGTTCTTCAGGGCTCGATCAGGGTACCCTAACGCCAGACTACCAGTCGGTGGTGAATGCCCTTAATCATCTGAGCGATGGGGCTACCCAATACCTGGGTAAAACCATCGTTGTCAATACGTGGAAACAGTCTCGACCCGCTCACCCATGGCTAGAGCAGTTTGAACTTCAAAAAGACGGTCATTTTACTGTCGAGGTAGACAATCAAACTCTGCTCACGGCGGAGCAGCATCAGTGGATTAAAGACTGGGTATCGGCGTTTTTAGGGCGCGGTGGTAGAACCATTCGCAACTTTCAAATGTTGGCTGGTAGCCAGACCTTGACGCCTGAGGAGTCAAAGCTATTGTTGGAGACTCAGTCGTCGGCCTAGGGCGGCGATTGCTTGTGGCAGCAAACAGTATCCCTGTATGGCTGTCGGTATTATCGTTCTGTTGATCTGTAATTACTTCATTTCTGTTGCACCACCATGGCTAAAACCGTTCGTTTAGAGCCCATTGCCCAAGAAACCTCGGTTGAAACTAACGGCAATTTGCTGTCGGTACTGTTGAATAAAGACTTAGACGTGCTGAGGGAGTGTGGCGGGCGGGGAATGTGCGCCACTTGCCACATCTATGTGCAGTCAGGGACGGCAGCGCTGACCCCGATTAATCGTCGTGAGCAACGCACCCTGGAGGTGATTACCTCCTGTAAACCCAATTCTCGTCTGGCTTGCCAGGCCAGGGTAGTCGGGAATGGGGTGGTGGTAGAGCTACCGCCCGGTATGTATGTGAACTCGCTGCAAGATATTGAGGCGCTGATTGGCCGCCGCGCCGATCAAGACCTGCTACACCCCATTACGGGTGAAGTGCTCGTGGAGCATGGCAAGCTGATTACCCGCTCGGTGATGGTGCAATTGGAAAAGACGGCTAGCTTTAAGGTGGGTGAATTTTTTAGCCAGAGTACTGACTCGTCGCAGTAGGCACTGGCATGGCACCCAAGAAAACATCTGCTATGGTAAGGCAAAGCCGTAGTTGTGTTTTATCTAACCCCTATGGACTCTGCTCTTTCCCTGAGTGCTCGCCATGAGCAAGTGCTGCAGGCCACCATTCGTCACTACATTGCCACAGCGGAGCCGGTAGGATCACGAGCTCTAGCTCAGGAATATAACCTGAAGGTTAGTCCGGCCACGGTGCGTAACACCATGGGCCTGCTGGAAAAGCATGGGCTGTTGTATCAGCCCCACACGTCATCGGGGCGGGTGCCCTCAGATTTTGGCTATCGCCTCTACGTGGATCGGTTGATGTCGCCCTCTGCCCGGTTGGGGCGGCGAGTCGATGCGGCGTTGTCTGAGGAGCTCAATTGGATGGGCCGTAGCCTGGAGTCTTTGCTCAAAGAGGCCACTCAGATTCTGGCTCAAATTAGCGGCTATCTAACCCTGGTTACGGTGCCTCAGATGGGCGCTGTCCTGATTCGCCATATCCAACTGGTGGTGGTGGAGGGGGGGCAGGTGTTGATGGTGGTGCTACTCGACTCGCTGGCAACTCAGTCCGTGGTGGTACAGCTGCCCGTGCTGGCTTCGACTGGGCAAGAGCCTGCGAATGAGCCAGAGCGTCGCAAGTTGGAGATATTGTCCAACTTTTTGACCCATCATCTGCGCGGTCGCCCTCTGGCGGATGTCACGGCCTTAAACTGGGGTGACTTGGGAACAGAGTTTGAGCATTATGGTGAGTTGCTCTGTCAGGCGCTGGTCGATTTGGCGCTGCGATCGCAGGCCCCAGCGACGCCCCAGCTGGTGGTGAGTGGTTTGGCGGAGGTGTTACGCCAGCCTGAGTTTTCTGATGCCCAGCGAATTCAATCGATTGTGCGTTTGTTGGAAGAAGATCAGTCGCAGCTGTGGCCGCTATTTTTTGCCACCCCGCCCGTGGCGACTCAGGTGCTGAAAGGCGTAGATGTTAAGGTCTGGATTGGGGCTGAGAACCCCTTAGAACCGATGCAGGGCTGTGCTTTTGTGGTGTCTAACTACACTCGCCACGATACCTCAGTGGGCAGTGTCGGGGTACTGGGGCCGACCCGCATGGTCTACGAAAATGCTGTAGCGGTGGTTAAGGCGGCGGCCGACTACTTGTCTGCTGCTCTCAGCGCCTAGGGATACTCCTAAAAAGTGTTTGACGCAGGCAGCCTGGTGTAGCAAGAGGGGGCTGTGGTTATTTGTGATTATTACCGAACTACTGGCCATTTTGTCGATCGCGGCGGCGACAGGACTACGGCTGGCCCTGCCCCTGCTGCTGATTGGGCTGATGTCGGGCCCACGATTGTGGGCTAATGTGCCATTGTTATCGCAGCTCCCGCCCGCCCTCGTGCTGGGGATACTCGCTGCCTGGTCCATAGCAGAGCTAATGCTGTCTAAAGATCGCCGTAATCAGCGATTTTTTCAAATTCTAGAGCTGGTGCTCAGCCCTGGAGTCGGGGCTTTGGCGGGCATCAGCCTAGCCAGAACGCTGGGGCTAGACGGTTGGTACAACCTTTTGGTAGGCCTGATCAGCGCGCTGCTGGCTTTGGTCATTCAACTACTCCAGGTGGGGCTGTTTTATCGCCCCCGTCGCCCGCCCCTGTGGAGCTTTTTTGTCGTGGATGGGCTTTGCATTGTGCTGGCAGTCTTAGCGTTTGATGCGCCCAATCAGGGCGGTATCATTGCGCTGCTGCTGTTGTGGCTGGTGACTCGCACCTCCTATCTGTGGCGCAACTGGCCTCGCCACCCGATCGCTTAGAGGATGCCAACGAAATGTAGGGGGCCATGGCCACTCACCAGCTCTAGGAGCAGGGCTAAGAAGCCCAACATCGCTAGGCGGCCATTCCACACCTCGGCCACTGGGGTCAGCCCCCAGGCCGAGCGCTCCTGGGGATAGATCTTGACCTTTTTATCGGGATGCACCACGTCTGAGAAAAGTTGACGGGGAGCCGTCAGGGCTTCGGTGACCATGTCGGCCATGTCGGCAATAAAACGGGGGTGGGTATTGAGGGCCGGTACCCGATGAAATCCTGGAATCCCAGCTTCATGGGCGATTTCTCGATACTCCATGTCGATTTCTTGCAGGGTCTCGATGTGCTCGGAGACAAAACTGATGGGAACGACCACCAGGTCTTTGACGCCTTGCTGAGCGAGCTGTTCGATCGCGTCTTCGGTGTAGGGCTGAAGCCACTCTACCGGGCCGACGCGACTTTGGTAAGCCAGGGTATGGGGGTTAGGGCGATTCAGCGATCGCATAATTAGCTCGGTGCAGTGCTCGATCTCGCGCTGGTAGGGGTCGCCTGCTTCTTCGACGTAGCTCACCGGTACGCCGTGGGCGCTGAAGAAAATATGGGCTTGGTCAGGGGATTCGAGCTTGTCGAGTTCCTGGGCGATTAGATCGGCCATGGCATCGGTGTAGCCGGGGCGATCGTACCAGGAGGGCACGGCGGTGTAGACAATCCGCTGCAGGGCGGGATCTTCTAGCCAGATGCGCTCCAGCAGACGAAAGCTGGAACCGCTGGTACTGATAGAAAACTGGGGATACAAGGGCAGCACCACCAACCGTTCAATGCCGTCGCGTTTAATTTGGGCAACGGCCTCTTCGGTGAAGGGATACCAATAGCGCATGCCGATATAGATACTGGCTTCGGTACCTTTTTCGGCTAAGACCTGCTGGAGGGCGTCGGCTTGCTGTTCGGTGATGTGGCGCAGGGGCGAGCCGCCGCCAATTTGCTGATAGTTGGCTTGGGATTGTTTGGCCCGCGAGCTGGAGATCAGCCAGGCCAAGGGGCGTTGTAGCCAGGGGAAAGGCAGCCGGATAATTTCTGGATCGGCGAATAGATTAAACAAAAAGGGACGAACATCGTCAAGCTGTTCTGGCCCTCCCAGATTTAGCAATAAGACTCCGACACGACCCATGGCGCTGTAGTGGCTCTAAAGTATGTATTAGTATCTCAACTATTCTACAAGCTGGGTGAACGGTTTCCGACGTTGATGGCTACCTCTGCTTTCCTAGATAGCGCGATCGCAACATTAAATGCTCGGCTCAAGGCGGCTCGGCTCGGTCTCCAGGTCGAACGTCGGGGCGATCGCCTCAGTCTGCGCGGCACCCTGCCGCCGCGCCCTGGCAGTGTTAAACCTCGACCCCACCAGCAGCGGATTCCCCTGGGGCTGCCGGCCACCCCCGCCGGACTCAAACAAATTGAGCAGCAGGCTAAGGTGATTGCGGCTCAGCTGATTGAGCGTCGATTTGATTGGGCCAGCTACTTAGCTCCGCAGGCCGAGGCAGCCGACACCATGCCGTTGGCCGATCGGGTGGCTCAGTTTGAGGCCCATATGATGGCCCATGCTGGCTCCGATATCGCCGCCCTAGCTTCACGCAAAACCACCTGGGACAAAGCCTATGCTCCCTACCTGAAGAAACTTTTGAGGCAGGCAGAACAGCACCCCCAACAGCCCCTGGCCGCTGCGATGGTGGTGACCCTAGAGACGCTGCCGCTCCATGCGCGCAGTCGCCAGGTGGCCTGCACAGCCCTTAAAGCGTTTGCCGATTTCCATGGCATGAGCCTGCCCGAGGGCTTTGATCAGTTAGCAGGCACCTACGGCAACAGCAAAGCCCAGCGGCGTCTGCTGCCTGCCGATGAGGTGATCGTCGAGTGGTGCGATCGCATTCCCAACCCTGCCTGGCGGCATGTATACGGGATCATGGCCACCTATGGGCTGCGCAACCATGAAGTCTTCTTTTGCGACTACCAGGGGTTACGCCAGGGCGATCTTGAGGGGCGAATAACGGTGCTGGAAACGACCAAGACTGGTCTCCACGACGTGTGGCCCTTTTATCCTGAGTGGTGCGATCGCTTTGGCCTGCGTCAGGGTTGTTTGCCGCCCATCAATACCGATCTGACCACCACGACTCTCCAGCGCATTGGTCAGCAAGTGGCGATTCAATTTAAGCGCTATGGCGTGCCTTTTTCGCCCTATGACCTGCGCCATGCCTGGGCCGTGCGCACAATTCACTTTGGGCTGCCCGATATCGTGGCAGCCCGCATGATGGGGCACTCGGTGGCCATTCACAACCGCACCTATCACCGCTGGATTACCCACCGCGATCAACAGGCCGCTGTCAGGGCAGCGCTGCAAAAGGGCACCTGGCGGACACCTGTCTAGGCCGAGTAGCCTTGTGCCTGGCGATAGGTTAAAAAAGAAAAGAATTGAGTTTAGTTAGTGTTGTAATAGTTTGTTAAGCTGCTGAGGCTAGACATCACGGCTAGTTGGCTCTGCCAAAGGGCTGGCGTGTTTTGGCCATCGTCAGGGATGTCGGGTTAACCCCTCAGTCAATTCTAGGTGAGGCTGGGCGGGCCAGTTGAACAAGGTTTTTAGGGTACTGTTCTGGATTTGGCTGCCAGCCGGGCTTAACAGCTAAGGCTTCTACGCTTGGAGTCTGCTTAATCGATGAAAATTCTGCTGGTTGAGGACGATCGATCGACTCGAGAATTGCTGGCCTTTCATCTAAGCGCAGCTCGCTATACCGTGGAGCAGGCGTTTGACGGCGTGACGGCGCGAGAATTGGCAATGTTGTGGAATTATGACCTGATCCTGTTGGATCTTAAGATTCCTCGGCTAGACGGCCTTAGCCTGTGTCGCCAGTTGCGATCCCAAGGAGTGTCAGCGCCTATTTTAATGCTCACGGCCCAGGCCGATGACAAAGATGTCATTACAGGGCTCGATGCCGGAGCTGACGACTATGTCACCAAACCCTTTGAGGTTTCCCAGGTGCTGGCGCGTGTTCGTGCCCTGCTCAGGCGAGGGGCAAGGGCCAATATGATTCCGGCGCTGGCGTGGGGGAAACTCTGTCTAGACCCTACCCTGGCTCAGGTCACCTATGGCAACCAGGTGGTGTCTTTAACCCCCAAAGAATATAGCTTGCTGGAGCTGTTTTTGCGCCATCCCCAGCGGGTGTTTAGCCGCAGCACCATTCTCGATCACCTGTGGACTATTGATGACTCGCCCACTGAGGGAGCCGTCACAAATTTAGTCAAAGATCTGCGTAGCCGCCTTAAGCGCAGTGGTGTCTTGGAAAATGTGATTCAGACGGTGTATGGGCTAGGCTATCGTCTGCGAGATCTGCCGCCTGGCTTGACTCAACCTAGAGAGCGGCCTGAACAAAAGCCGGTCAAGCAGGTCGCTGGGGTAGGGCAGGGAGGATATCAGACTAATGGAGCTCATCCTGGTTCATCGGGGGTGGCAACCCTGGAGATGGCGGCCCCGGCTGGGGACGCGACGCCCCCGTTGCCGCCCGCTTTAGAAACGATCGCCGCTCGATTTCAGACATCGATTCAGCAGCGGCTAGCGGTGATAGAGGCGGCGGTGCGATCGCTCCAGGTCGGCAATTTGCCAGCTCAACAGCAGGCGATTGCCCAAGATGAGGCCCATCGCCTCGCTGGGGGTTTGGGCACCTTTGGCTACGACGATGGGTCAGCCCCAGCGCGTCAGATTGAGCTGCTGCTGAGCGGTGCTCAGCCCCTGACAAAATCAAGGGTCGATCAGCTGTCGCGTCATTTACTGATCTTGAAGCAAACGCTGGCGTTACCGCCGTGCCCCCTGGCGGCAGATGCCCCTGGCCATCGAGATGGCCAGAGTCAGGCTGAAGACCCCCCGCGCTATCGTGGGATCGCGCTGGCCCCCATGCCCGATCTGTGGCCTCAGCTGCACCCCGGGGCCACGCATTGCCGCTGGGGCTTGGCTCAGGCTACAGATCTAAGCGACCTGCTGCAAAGGCTGACTCAAGCGGAGAGCGATGCCGTCGTGGTCACCCTCGATCAGCAGCTGCCTCTGGTAGAAAAACTGGCTCCCCTGCGGGAAATTAAGCATCGGTACCCCCGGTTGCCGGTGCTAGTGCTTACCCATCACGACAGTCTCGAAGAACGGGTACAGGTGGCGCGGCTGAGGGGCGATCGCTACCTGATAGCGCCGGTTACTGCCGAGCAACTCTTAGACAGCCTCGATCAGCTGCTGACGACTGCTCAAGCGCCTGAGTCGCGGGTGATGGTGGTTGACACTGACCCAGTCACTCGGGGGGTGATCACCGAACTGCTTACCCCCTGGGGCCTGCAGGTGAGTGAACTCGGTACCCCCAGTCAGTTTTGGGACATGCTGCGTCAAACTGAGCCGGATCTGCTGCTTTTGGCCTTAGAAATGCCGACCTTTAGCGGCGTTGATCTGTGCCAGGTGGTGCGCCAGGACTCCCAATTTGGCAACCTGCCGATTCTGATGTTGACCGCCCATCCCGACGATGTCACGGTGCGCCAGGTATTTGAAATGGGCGGCGACGACCTGATCGGTAAGCCGATTGTCGGGCCAGAGCTAGTGACGCGGGTGCTGAGCCGGATCGAGCGATCGCGGCTACGTCAACAAATTGAACAAATGCGCCATCGTCAGGCCCTGCACTGGACTCGGCAAGATACCACTGACCCCCTGACTCAGGTGGCTAACAGCCTGCACTTTGACGCCTTTTTGCAACAGCAGTGGGAGCGCCACTGCCAAGACCAGGCCCCGATCTCGCTGATTTTGTGCATGCCCGACAGTTTGCACAACTACTACAAGGTCTATGGTCAGCAGGCCGGAGATGCTACCCTCCGCCGCATTGCCCGGACGCTATACCGCACCATTAACCCCAATATTGATCTCGTGGCTCGCTGTGGCAAGGACGAGTTTGGCATTGTGCTGCCCAACACCGATCTAGAAGGGGCGTTGCGGGTGGCCTCGCGCATGCAGCAGGCCGTGACCGATCTGAAAATTTCCCACCCCAGCTCTGCCGTTAGCGACTGCGTTACCCTGAGCCTAGGCATTGGCGGCACCACACCCACCGTCGCTCTACCCAGTAGCCACCTGTTTAAGACCGCCGAGCAGGCGCTTCAAGATGCCAAGGCTCGAGGCGGTAATACATTCTGCCTCTACCCCATGTGCTGAGCTAAGCCGGGTTTTCCCTGGGCAATGTACCTCGCTGGAGGTGACCATCATGAAATTTTCGCTGCGCAACCTGCTGATTGTCCCGTTTTTGCTTCAGATCATCGGCATTACCGGGGTTGTGGCCTATCTGTCGTATCGCAGCGGGCAGCGGGCGGTGCAAGATATCGCCAGCCAGCTGATGACGGAGAGTAGCCAGCGCACCCGCAAAAGCCTAGATGCCTACCTACAGGTGACCGAGTTTGTGACCCAGACCAATCGGGCGCTGCTGCAGAGTGGTCGGCTGGATGGCACTGACTTGGGCAGTCTACAGGGGCACTTTATGCAGCAGCTAGAGCTGTTTCCTGAGCTGTCGGGGTTGGTGATTGCCAACGAGGCTGGTGCGTTTCTCAACGTTACCCGCCAGAACGAGCGATCGTTTGCGGTGCGCCGCCGCAATATTGACAACGCCGACGGTCGGCTCTATCGCTGGTGGGTGGGTGCCAATAGCTTACAGCCCACTCTCCTGGATCCAGTTGGCTATGCTTACGATCCTCACCGCGATCCCCCCCAGGCTCCCTGGTACCGCGCTGCTGAGACCGCTCCTGAGGGTCTATGGCGGCTGGTGGTGACCCTAGAGCGAGGCAGAAACCAGCCGCAGCTGGTGATGGTTCGATTTGAGCCATTTATGACGCCCGAGGACGAGTTGGGTGGTGTCGTTAGTACCGGTATTTTGTTGACGGAACTGGGGAAATTTCTGCAAGCGCTGGTGCCTGGTCAGTACGGGCAAATCTTTCTAATCGAGCCCAACGGTGATCTGGTGGCTACTTCCACCGAAGAAGTGCCTTTTGAGGTCAGTGCTGCCGTTAGCCATGCTCAGAATGTAGCGGTTCAGTCGCGGCGTTTGGGAGTGGCCGAGAGCACCAGTGGCTTGACTCGAGCCACGGCCCAGATGCTCTTAGATGGCCATTCAGACTTTAGCCATTTACAGGTGCCTATATTTTTAGAGCTGCGCTTTGAAGGGCAGCGCTATTTTGTTCAAGCGACGCCCCTGACCGGCGAGTTGAACTGGCTATTGGTCACCATCATTCCCACCTCAGAGTTTATGGAGGATATCTACGCCAATGTATCGCGGACGGCGCTGCTGTGCCTGCTGGCGCTGATGGGGTCGATCGGCCTGGGGCTGTGGACGGCGAGAGCCATTACCCAGCCGATTTTGTCGCTACAGCAGGCCACTCAGGCCTTTACTGACGGCATGGCGGTAGTGCCCCCGACCCAGCCCAGCTACCTGCGCGAGGTCGAGACGCTGCGTCAGGGCTTTAACCATATGGTAGGGCAGCTAGTGGCGTCGTTTCAACGTCTTAAGGATCGCGAAAGTACGTTGGTAACCCTTCTCAACGGGGTGCCGGTGCCCCTCAGCGTGCATGATCAGACTGGGCAGATACTGTTTCTCAATACCAAGGGCCAAGAACTCTTGGTCAACGGTATTGCCGTCGCCGATGCCGAGCAGTTGGCTGCAACGTACCGCCTCTACCGGGCCGGTAGCGACCAGCTCTACCCCACCGATGAACTGCCGGTGGTGCGCGGGCTGCGGGGTGAGACGGTTGACATTGACGATATTGAGATCGATCTGGGCGATCGCCGCATTCCTCTAGCAGTCAGTACCATTCCTGTGTACAACAGCCAGGGCCAGGTGCTGTACTCGATCAACACCTTTCAAGATATTACTGAGCGCCGCCAAACCGAGCGATTGCGGGCCAACTACCAGCAGGAGCTGGAGCACCAGGTGGCCCAGCAAACGGCCTCTCTGGCCGCTAATGAAGCCACGCAGCAGGCGTTGATCAACGCCATTCCTGACCTGCTGATGCGGCTGGGAAAAGACGGACTGCCGCGGGAAATTTATAACCTGGAGGCCATTCACTGGATTGGCGATCGGGCTCACCCCTTTAACGCCACGATGTACGACAATCTGCCGGACGCTATAGCCGAGGAGCGCCGTCGCTGCGTGGAGCAGGCACTGGCTACGGGCACCATTCAGCAGCAGGAGTATGAGCTGGTTTACGAGGGCCAAACGTTTTACGAGGAGGCACGGATTATTCCGGTGACTCAGGATGAGGTACTGGTGGTCGTGCGTGACATCAGCGATCGCTACCAGGTCGACCGCATTAAGGACGAGTTTATCTCGATCGTCAGCCATGAGCTGCGGACGCCTCTGACGTCCATTCGGGGGGGGTTGGGTCTTTTGGCCTTGGGTGTGTTACAAGACCGGCCCCAAAAGGCTCAGCAGATGTTGCATATCGCCCTCGACAATACCGAGCGCATGATTCGCTTGGTCAACGATATTCTCGATTTAGAGCGTCTGGCCTCGAGCCAGGCTGACCTGCGGGTTGAGCCCTGTCAAGCAGCAGACCTGATTGCCCAGGCCGTGAGCGGGGTAGAGGCGATCGCGCAGACGGCTGGTGTGAGCCTCCAGGTGGCTCCTGTGACGGCGATGGTGGTGGCGGATCCCGATGCCATTGTGCAGACCCTGACCAATCTGCTGGGGAACGCGATTAAATTTTCTGACCCTGGGAGTCATATTTGGCTGACGGCGGGCATTGTAGAGGTACCGACTGCGGTTTTGCGCATTGCGGTTAAAGACCAGGGGCGAGGTATTCCAGCCGATCGGTTGGAGCTGATCTTTGAGCGGTTTCATCAGGTAGATGTGTCGGACTCACGCCAAAAGGGGGGGGCCGGCCTGGGCTTAGCTATCTGCAAGGGCATTGTGGAACAGCACGGCGGAGAAATTTGGGCTGAAAGTCAGCTCGGTGTCGGTAGCACCTTTTACGTCACACTTCCCCTCAAACCAACATGAGCAAGCGCATTTTAGTCATTGACGATGAGCAAGATATTCGAGATGTGGTGTGCTTGTGCCTGGAGGAGTTTGGTGGTTGGCATACCGATGGTGCCGAGTCAGGCTGCGAAGGTCTACAAAAAGCGGCGGCTGAGCCCTGGGACTGCATTTTGCTCGATGTCTCGATGCCCGATATGGATGGTAGGGCGGTGTATGAGCACCTACAGGCCCATCAAGGCACCCAGAGCATTCCAGTGATTTTGTTGACAGCTAAGGTGCGAGCCACAGATCGCGATCGCGTCAGTACCCTGGGGGTAGCTGGGCTGATTGCTAAGCCCTTTGACCCGATTACCCTATGGCAAAAGGTGGCCCAAATTTTAGACTGGGCCACCTAACGGTGTCACTGGGTAACGGCTGGATAGGGCCGCAACAAGGCCGAGTTAGGGGATGACTTGCCCCCTAGGCCGGGGTAATCATCAGCACTAGAGCCTTTTTGTCGAGGGCCTGCACCTTACCCGCATCCCCAATATCTTTCACAATGCGTTCTAGCAGCTCTCCGGCGCGATCGCGATGCTGGTGCTCACGCCCGCGCAGGCGGACTAGAAACTTAACCGAATCGCCCTTCGACAGCCACTGAAGGGATCTGCGAATGCGCAGCTGATAGTCAGACTCACCCACGTTGGGACGCAGCTTGACTTCTTTCAAAGACGGCTTGGAGCTTTGCTTCTGCCGCTTACTCTGCTGGTACTGAAGCTTGCCGTAGTCCAAAATTTTGGCTACAGGGGCGTCTTTGCCGTTAGAAACCACCACCAGGTCAAGCCCCGCATCTTCGGCCAGGGTGAGCGCCTCACGGGTATCAATAAGACCCCGATTTTGGTTCTCATGGTCGATTAAAAACACCTGAGGTGAACGAATTTGCCGGTTTACCAGTTGCGTCTTAGAAATAAGTCGATCCTCTCATAACTCAGCAAGGAGCCTGCATTCCACGGGAAACCCCTGTATTTGGAGAGCAAGGCGTTGCACCGTGTCCTAAGCTGGAGGTGCATATCCCTAAGGATATCAATAGAATAACTTAGCTTCCAAGGGGTGTATGTGTCGAAATATTCGGTCTTAACAAAATGGTAAATCGATGGAAAAATTTGGGGTTGTTCGGTCTATCCTCCAGACTGCTGACATAGGGATTTTGTAGACGCAAGCCCCCGGAAGGAAGCCCTATGGCCGAGTATTTTGCCACCGTCGCCCGCGGCCTTGAGGCCCTGGCGGCCCAAGAGCTAGAGCAGCTCGGTGCCCACCATGTGGTGCCCGACTTCTGTGGCGTGGCCTTTGCGGGCGATCGCGCCCTGCTGTACCGAGTCAACCTGTGGTCGCGGCTGGTTTTTCGGGTGTTGGTAAAGCTGGCCGAGTGCCCCTGCCGCGATGCCGACGATCTCTACCGAGGCGTGCAGACCATCGACTGGCGACTCTACCTGCCCCCTGACCTGACCTTTGCCGTCGATGCCACGGGCAAAAATCGCCACCTCAACCACACCCATTTCACCGCGCTCCAGGTCAAGAATGCTGTGGTTGACCAGCAGCGCCAGCACTGGGGTGAGCGATCGACCATCGACATTCAGCACCCTGAGGTGCGGCTGAATGTACACATTAAACAAGACACCTGCACCATTAGCCTCGACAGCTCGGGCAGCAGCCTGCACCGACGCGGCTATCGGCCTGCGGTGGGGGCCGCGCCGCTAAAAGAATCCCTGGCGGCGGCCCTGGTGACGCTGACCGGCTGGACGGGCGAGGTGCCCCTACTCGACCCCCTCTGCGGCTCGGGCACGCTGCCCATTGAGGCCAGCCTGATGGCTTTAAACATGGCCCCAGGCCTGTTTAGAGAGGACTATGGGCTCCATACTTGGCCCGATTTTGACGGTGACCTGTGGGATGACCTCTACCAGCAGGCCGAGGAGAGCCGCAAGCCGGAGCTGGGGGTATGGGTCGGCGGGTGCGATCGCGACCCCGATAGCATTCACCAGGCCCGCATCAACGCCCAGCGCTGTGACCTGGCCGACCAACTCAACCTCTGGGCCGAAGACCTGGCGGATTTAGAAGCCCCTGCCGACAGTGGTTACTTACTGTGTAACCCTCCCTACGGTGAACGACTAGGAGCCGATACTGACCTGGGCGCATTCTACAAACTGCTGGGCGATGTGCTGAAGCAGCGCTTCAAGGGCTGGACGGCCTTCGTGCTCAGCGGCAACAAGGAGCTGGCGCGGTATATTGGCCTCAAGTCGGCCCAGCGGGTGGCGGTGTACAACGGCACCCTGCCCTGCCAGTGGCTCAAGTACGAGCTGTACTGAGGGTTTCATCGAGGGTATCTGAGGTCGCCAGGGCGGTGTCTATCGTGTGACCAATCTTGTCGGCAATACCCGCGACCCAGGCTTCGTCTTGGCGAGTGTAGCTGCGGGGGGCATTGGCGGCCAAAATCAGCACGCCACCCTGGCCCATGGGCTGACAGATGACCCCCTGGGTGTTTTCGGGCAGGTAGTCGAATTCCACCCGGCCCGGATAAATGCTGAGTTTTACCAGATATACCGCTTTGCCGGTCTCCAACACCCGTTTCAGAATGGGGCCGGGGGTAACCTCGGCCTTGGCAGCTAAAATACCCCGTCGCAGCAGGGTTTGCCCCTGACAGTAGGCGACCACAGAGCGGGTGACGGTATTGGTCAACAGCAGGTGGGAGGCCCAGGCCAGCTCGGTTTTGACAGCATCAGGCAGAGACTCGTCTAGCTCGAGGCCTTCTTCACCGACTAAGGTAACGGTTTCGGGGGCAATGGGCTGCACCTGTTGCCAGAGCAGGCCGGTCAAAATCAGCAGGGCGCTTAAAATTACCCCCATCACATCCGATCGCGCCTGGGATTCGGTCAAGGCTGGGGTCAGTACCCGGTTGAGCAGCAGCAATGTGCCGCCTAGCCCCCCCGTGACCAGAGGCAACAGCCGTAGCACCCGATTGGGGTCAGTTTGCGCCATGGGCTAAAGAATTCTCTCTGCTTTGAGGACTCGCCGATCTAATTCTAAAGGCGCAGGCGGTGCCAACGCTCTAGATCGGACGGATCAGCGCAGCAGCTCAGAGCGCTTGGTTGATAAACGGGGCGGGGCTCAGGCGGTAAACTGTAGTATCGACAGATTGCCTGGTATTGCCATGACTGCTTCTCTCTTAGCCCAGGATACGAGTCAGCCGCTGCTGGCGATCGCCCAAGCCACCCGCCAGGTAGCCCAAACCCTGGCCAGCCTTTCTGCCACTGAGAAAAACCGTGCGATTGAGGCGGTAGCCGCGGCCTTAGAGGCCAACGCTGGTGCGATTGTGGCAGCCAACCGGGAGGACTGCAAAGCTGCCGTGGCCGACAATCTGGCCAAGCCCCTCTACGGCAGGCTGAAGCTGGATGAGGTGAAACTGGCAGGGGCGATCGCCGGAGTGCGCGACGTGGCTCGCCTGCCCGACCCCGTGGGCACCCTGCAGCTGCACCGCGAGCTGGATGACGGCCTGGTGCTGAAGCGCCTGACTGTGCCCCTGGGAGTGCTGGGGGTAATCTTTGAGTCGCGCCCCGATGCGGTGATGCAGATTTCGGCCCTGGCGATCAAGTCAGGCAATGGCGTTATTCTCAAGGGTGGCAAAGAGGCGGTGCGATCGTGCACGGCTCTGGTTCACGCGATTAAACAGGGGTTAGAGAATGCTGAGGTAGACCCGGCGGCGGTGCAGCTGTTGACCACCCGCGAAGAAACCCGCGCCCTGCTAGATCTAGAGGGCTATGTGGATCTGATCATTCCGCGCGGCTCAAATGCCTTTGTGCGCTTTGTGCAGGAGAATACGCGGATTCCGGTGTTGGGTCATGCCGATGGCATTTGTCATTTATATATAGATAGCGAGGCGGACCGGGAGCAGGCGATCGCGATCGCCCTTGATGCCAAAACCGCCTACCCGTCAGCCTGCAACGCCATTGAAACGCTGCTGATTCACCAGGAGATTGCGGCTGACCTGCTGCCCGATTTGGCGGCGGCCCTGCGCGAAGCCCAGGTCGAAATTCGCGGCGATGAGGCCGCGCGGCAGGTGGTGTCGTACCTGATACCGACTACTGAAGACGACTGGACTACGGAGTATAGCGACCTGGTTTTGGCGGTGAAGGTGGTGGCGTCGGTAGAGGATGCGATCGCCCACATCAACACCTATGGCTCGCGCCATACCGAGGCGATTGTCACCCGCAACCCTGCCACCGCCGCCCACTTTATGGATCGGGTCGATGCGGCTGGCGTCTTTCACAACTGCTCGACCCGCTTTGCCGACGGCTTCCGCTACGGCTTTGGGGCCGAGGTGGGCATTAGCACCCAAAAAATGCCGCCCCGTGGCCCGGTGGGCCTAGAGGGACTGGTCACCTATAAGTATCGGCTGGTGGGGGAGGGCCAGGTTTCGACCACCTATAGCGGCAGTGAGGCCAAACCCTTTACCCACAAAGATTTGCCGCTGATGCCCTAGCGCGCAGCGTGATAAAGTCTGTCACCTCCCCAAGCCAGTGAGCGGAGGAGCAGGCGAGCTAGGGAGTAATACGAAATCCGATTTGGGAAACCCCGATTCATAATCATGAACCTCGTAGGGGCATAGCATGCTATGCCCCTAGGAACCGGGGGTATGCAGGCAGGATTTGGTATAAAACAGGTTGGATAACGTTTGGTGCAGAGGACTAGGGGCCTGCTATGGAACGCATTGCCATTATTGGTCTCGGTCTAATTGGGGGGTCCCTGGGGCTGGACTTGACCCGACAGGGCTATGCGGTTAGGGGCATTGCCCGCCGAGCCGCCACCGTTGAGGCCGCTCTGGCGATGGGGGCGGTGACCGAGGCCAGTACTGACCTGGCGGCGGTGGCTGGGGCCGATGTGGTGTTTATCTGCACCCCTATCGATGTAACCGTGGCCACGGCGGCAGCGATCGCACCCCATTTGGATGCTGAAGCGGTGCTGACGGATGTAGCCTCGGTGAAGGGAAAAATTGTGCCTGCGATCGCGGCGCTGTGGCCCAACTTTGTCGGTGGCCACCCGATGGCGGGCAAAGCCGAGGCGGGGCTGGCAGTGGCGGAGGCGGGGTTGTTTCAGGGTCGCCCCTACGTGCTCACCCCCACCGAGGCCACCAAGCCAGCGGCGCTGGAGCGGGTGCGGGCGATCGCCGCCTCTCTAGGCGCCAATCTCTGCCAGTGCCACCCCGACCAGCACGATCGCGCCGTCGCCTGGATCTCGCACCTGCCGGTGATGGTCAGCAGCAGCTTGATTTTGGCCTGCCAGGGGGAAGCTGACCCGGCCATTTTGGCGTTAGCCCAAACCCTGGCCAGCTCAGGTTTTCAAGATACCAGCCGGGTCGGCGGCGGCGTGCCGGAGTTGGGGATGCTAATGGCCCGCCACAACCGGGCGGCGGTGTTGGATGCGATCGCTCAGTATCAGCAGCAGCTGGAGCAGGTCAGGAATGCGATCGCGACAGAAGATTGGGACGCTGTGCACAACACCCTCCGCCAGTCTCAAACGGCCCGACCTGCCTATCTCAAAACTACCCAGGGCTAACCTATAGCTATTGATACCAAATCCTGATTGGCTCCCCGATCCCCCAGTGGTGCATTGCGGCTAATCAAAGCAGTTATACCAAATCCGATTTGGGAAACTCCGATTCATAATCAGGAACCTCGTAGGGGCATAGCATGCTATGCCCCTACGAACCGGGGGTATTCAGGCAGGATTTGGTATTAGAGGGCTTATAGACGGGGGTGTAGCCTCTACCGTCGCGAAATATACCCGAGGTCATCAATCTCCAGCGGCGTATCCGGAAAATCGCGCAGGGTGTACTGGCGCACGAGAACGACCCCCTGGAAATAGTCATCAAGGTAGGGTACGCCGTTTTTGTCGAGGGCAACAGGGATGATGCGCCCGCTGACGAAATTGCCCTCGCGATCGAGGTCGGTCTTGAGAATCAGCGATGTGCCCAGGGGGCCAACGGTAGACAGGCTGCGGTAGCCGAGGAAATTGCCGAGGGAATAGGCGATCAGCTTGTTGTTGTAGAGTTCCAGGGCGCGGGGCACGTGGGGGCCGTGGCCCAGCACCAGGTCGGCGCCGTGATCGACCACCGTGCGCGAAAAATGCACCACGTTGCCGCGATTTTCAGAGAAAAAGTATTCGGTCTGGTTGCGGGTGACGGTGGCACCCGTGCCTTCTTTGCCTGCATGGAACGAGACCACCACGATATCGGCGTTGGCGCTGGCCTCTTTGACCAGGGCGATCGCACCGTCGAGGTCATTCACATTGTTGTGCTCGTTGTAGGTGCTAAAGCCAATGAAGGCCACGGTTTTGCCCTGGGCTTCGACGTAGAGAATTTCGCCCTTGCGGCCCACGGCTTTCATCCCGGCCGCTTCGATATTGGCGATGGTGTCGTTAAACCCCTGGGCAAAGAAATCCATCGAGTGATTGTTGGCTACGTTGAGCACATCGAACCCGGCTTCTTTGAGTACGCTGGCATACCAGGGCGGGGTGCGAAAGGCGAAGGTATTGCCCCGGCTGGTGTCTTTGGCGCTGCTGGGTACCTCGGTGAGGGTGCTCTCGAAGTTGCCAAAGGTAATATCGGCCTCTTCGGCCAGGTGGTCCTGAATGCTGCCAAACAGGTATTGCCAAGCCTCGGGTAGGCGGTAGCGCTGGTAGTCGCTGCCGGGGATGATGTCGCCTACGGCTTTGATGGTTAAGGCGGTTTCGGGGGCTGGGGGTGGATTTGTGG
>NZ_JADEWX010000295.1 GCF_015207395.1 Nodosilinea sp. LEGE 07088 | reverse complement strand
GGCTAGGGGGGCTAGGGAGCCCAGCGATCCGGAACGGTGGACATATTTCCGCCTTCGAGTACTGGTGAAAACCTCCTACCTTGGTGGCGATAGCTATAGTAGGTAAGTCAAGCTATCGTGTTTCACCCGTTGAGATACCTGTTCGTTGGCATTGGCTCAATTCTATTGCTGGGGCTAAGTATCTGGGCGATCGCACCTGCTCCGACCCGTTGGTTACTCACCTTTGCGGTAGGGGCACCCGAGATTAGCCCCTGGCTGATCGTCGGCAATCTAGTTTTTCTGAGTCTGGGGTTGCTTGCGCTAAGTCACTCTTGGATGGGGTGGGTCACCGTTACCGTTAGCTGTCTGGCTCTGATATTGAGTGCCTCGCCCCTCAGCCAGTTTCAGGCTGCGAATCAGGTGGCTCAGCAGACATTTGTTCAGGTCATAGGGGCAGATTACCCGGCGATCGCGGGGTCAAGGTTGCAAACAAAGGGGCGATCGCAGCCGTTTGTGTTGGCCGACAGCTTTCGGGGCATTGCCACGGCACCCGTGCGTGAGACACCCGACATTCCCTTTGCACAGCCCGATGGCGTGCCGCTCACCCTCACCCTCTATCAACCCGCACAGTCTGGCACCTACCCCGGCATTGTGATGATCTATGGTGGCTCTTGGCAGACAGGGAGCCCAGCGGCCAATGCCCAATTTGCTCGCTATATGGCCAATCAGGGCTACGTGGTTTGGGCCATTTCCTATCGCCATGCGCCCGCATACCAGTTTCCTGCCCAGCTAGAGGATGTGCAGACGGCGCTGGAATTTCTCAAAGACCACGCTAAGGCGTACGAAACCGATGCTGAGCGAATTGCGCTGCTGGGGCGATCGGCGGGGGCGCAGCTGGCCCTGCTGGCGGCCTATCAACCGGGGCCTTTGTCCATTCGAGCGGTGGTCGACTATTACGGGCCGATCGATTTATTAAACGGGTACTACGACATTCCTAAACCCAACCCGTTAGATGTGAGAGATGTGCTGGAGACGTTTCTGGGGGGAACGCCTGACCAGGTGGAGGAGCGCTACAAAGCTGCTTCTCCCAGCTCATTTGTGGCCCCTAATTTGCCGCCGTCTCTGCTGATCTATGGTGGCAAAGACCACATTGTAGAAGCCAAATTTGGCCAGACGATGGCTAAGCGGCTGGCAGCGGCGGATAACCGAGTTGGGTTTATAAAAATTCCCTGGGCTGACCATGCCTTTGATGCAGTCTTTAATGGCGTCAGCAACCAGCTGGCGCTGTACTACACAGAACGGTTTTTGGCCTGGGCGCTGCGTTAGTGCGGCAACTAAATTACACCCTTGGAGCTGGGAATCAGGTGCGCCCGGCGGGGGTCAACCTCGGTGGCCATGCGCATGGCGCGGGCAAAGGCCTTAAACGTCGCCTCAATAATGTGGTGCGAGTTAATGCCGTCGAGCTGGCGAATGTGCAGCGTCATCTGGCTATGGTTGACGACGGCAACAAAAAACTCGCGCACCAGCTGGGTGTCATAGGTGCCCACCCGCTGGGTGGGAATCTCTAGGCCATAGCTGAGGTGGGGCCGACCCGAAAAGTCGAGGGCGACCTGCACCAGTGATTCATCTAGGGGCGCAACAAAATGGCCAAAGCGGGTAATGCCCTTGCGATCGCCCAGGGCCTGGTGCAGCGCCATGCCCAGGGTAATGCCCACATCTTCGTTGGTGTGGTGGTCATCAATTTCAATGTCGCCCGTGGCCCGCACCGCCAGGTCGATCAGCCCGTGGGACGAAATCTGGTGCAGCATGTGGTCCAGAAAGGGAATGCCCGTCTTGGCTTCGCACTGCCCGGTGCCATCTAAATTCAGGCTCACCTGCACATCGGTTTCGCCCGTAGTGCGGCTGACGTTGGCGCTGCGGCTGGGGTAGGTGAGGCCAGGGTTGGCCACCGAGAGGGGACGATCTTGGGTTTGCATGGCGAGTTGCTGACAGGGCGAAATTCTAGTTTACCGAAGTCTGGCGGACTCCAGTCGGGTGGCCCCGGTCTGGCGAGGCGATCGCCCTAGGGTTTTTGGGCGACAAAGCAGTAATTTTGGCACAGCTGAGGCAGCACCGTACCCAAAACGCGATCGCAGTTATCCCAGGCCGTTGCCACCAGGGGTTGGTGCCCGACCACCGGCCACTGGCCGACGATGTTTCTGGGCAACCAGCCGTAGCGCTTTACCTCCAGCAGCGTCAGCTGGGCCTGGGCGCACAGGGCCTCAATGTCGGGGCGGGTATAGCGATACTGATGGTGATACTTATTGGGTAGGCGCGTAGACAACCATTCAATCCAGCTGTAGCGGTTAGGCAGGTGATAGCAGAGAAACCTACCCTGGGGTTTGAGAATCCGGTAGATCTCCCGCAGGCTAGACAGCTCATCGCCCTGGCCCTCCCTGACATGCTCTAGCACTCCCACCGAAACCACCGCATCGAACTGGCCATCGGCGTAGGGCAGCCGCACGGGTTCCTCCAGAGAGCCCTGCTGAAACCCAAAGCCCTGGGCCATCAGCTCTGGCAGTAGGGCAAATGTCTCAAACGCAAAGCCGCAGGCTTGGTAACCCTTGTGCACCAGATAGTAGGAAAAATGCCCGTTGCCACAGCCCCAGTCGAGCACTCGCCCGCCCGGCCTCAGGTAGCGATCGCATAGTCTATAGAGCCGCCGGTACTGGTTGGCCCCCACCAGACTCGTAAACTGAGCGTAGGCGCTATCTTGTCGGCCATAGGTGGTCAAACGGGTCACAATCGCCGCGTCAGAAAGGGGGCCAGAAAGGGGAAAAGGCATAGTCTTCCTAAACCGTGGCCTGCATCGTCATCAGCACCGATCGCAAAACATCATCGCTGACCGCATCGGTCAGGCGCACCCGCCCCAGAGACTCTGGCAAAATGAAGTTGACCCGGCCCGCCTCCACCTTTTTGTCGCTGAGCAGAGCCCGCAGCAGATCGTCGAGCGCCAGACCAGCGGGGATCTGGGTGGGCAGGCTGGTCTTTTGCAGCAGGGCCAGCTGCCGAGCGGCCAGGGACTGATCCCACAGGTTCAGGCGCACCGCGATCGCCCCAGCGGCCACCATGCCAATGGCGACCGCCTCGCCGTGGTTGACGCCGCGATAGTGCATCAGGCTCTCAACCGCGTGGCCAATGGTGTGGCCATAGTTGAGAATGGCCCGCAGCCCCGCCTCTTTTTCATCCTGAGAGACCACATCGGCCTTGGCCTGGCACGATCGCGTCAGAATGGCGTGCAGCAGCTCGTCGCTCACATAACGATACTGATCGAGGCGGGGGGCGGCTTCGAGCATTGCGAACAGCTGTTTATCCCAGATCACGCCGTACTTGATTACCTCCGCCATACCAGCCCGAAATTCTCGCGCCGGGAGGGTCTTGAGCACCAGCGGGTCGATCACCACCAGGCGAGGCTGATGAAACGCCCCAATCAGGTTTTTGCCCTGGGGATGGTTGACGCCGGTCTTGCCGCCGATGGAGGCATCGACCATGGCCAGTAGCGACGTGGGCACCTGCACCACACTGATGCCCCGCAGCCAGGTGGCGGCGGCAAAGCCCGTCATATCGCCAATCACGCCGCCGCCCAGGGCCACCATCGCCGACTTGCGCTCCAGGTGAAAGGCCAGGGCAGCAGCGTAGATTTTTTGAATCGATTTGAGGGTTTTGTAGCGCTCTCCAGCGGGCAGTAGGCAGGTCTCGACGGCGTAGCCCACCTGGGACAGGGCTGCTACCACGCGATCGCCATAGTGCTTAAAAATCGCCGGATTAGACACCAGCAGCAGCTTTTGCCCGGGTTTCACCAACGGAGTCTCCCCCCCAACCAACCAGGTACCCAAATGGTCAATACCATCGGTAGCCACCATGACCTCGTAGGGCTGGCGGGGCAGGGGCACAGGAATGATAGATTTCATAGGCATAGCCAGGGCGATGGAGACAGTTAGCTTAAAACTTTAGCGGGTTCAGGGGCCAACGCGATGAGGACGGTAGGGAGGTGAAGACGGTAGAGAGGCGTTTTGAATTTATCCCCCCATCCC
>NZ_JADEWX010000294.1 GCF_015207395.1 Nodosilinea sp. LEGE 07088 | reverse complement strand
CTCATCTACCCATCCACCCCATCACCCCTCATCCGCCACCGTCAGATTCATCGCCTGGAAACTCACCTGCTCCAGCACGAAATCATCCTCCGGCACGCCGTAGGACCAGCCGTCGATTTTTACCCCGTAGAGGGTGAGGGTGTTGTTGACCTCCGCCAGGGCGGGGTTGTCGAGCAGCACGGTGATGTTAAACGACGGCTGGTTCCAACTGGCGGCGGGGCGGCTGTCGGCCCCTTCTCCCAGTAGCAGCCGCAGCAGCGCGCCATTGATATAGGCGCGGCCGATGGTGCCGGCAATGTGGATGTTGCCGTAGCGCAGTTCCGTGGGGTAGCGCTGGCCAATTTCGTGGAAGGGCTTGACGTCGGAGCGTACCGATACCGCCACGTTTTGCACCCGACCCACGGTCAACAGCTCGTAGGTGTCGATCACCCCCTGGGCCAGTTCGCCCTCAGCCCCTTCGGAGGTAGACAGGGTAATGGAGCCATCGGCCCCGGTTAAAACACTGGTATTTGCCATGGGCTTTGTCCTACTGCAAGTTGAGGGTGACCAGGATGTAATCGATGCTGAAGGTGGGCAAAATCACCGCGTTGACGATCGCTCGTCCAGCAATTTCGTCGTCGCGGGTGGCGGTCACCTCCAGGGTGTAGCCCACCAGCGCTTCGGCACTCACCATGGTGTCGAGGAAGCTGGCGATCGCACCGTAGAGCGTCTTGCGTACTCGCTGGTTGTTGAGCTTGCCAATGAACGGGTCCGCCGAGAGGCGAATACCCCGCTTGGCGGCATCGACAATGCGGCGGGTCGTGACCTGGGCAAAGGCCCCGGTGTGGGTGGTAATGCCGCGCACCACCCGCACGCCGCGCCGCTCTTCGAGGGCCAGCACATGCCCGCTGACCAACTGGGCCATTTCGCCGTAGGCAAAGCGCTGGGTCAGCCGCGTCACCCCCGGCAGTACTTTATTGGTGGGGCTCGACTGCACCGCCAACCCGCTAATCAACCCGGCCACCGCCGCCGCCGTGTATTGACCCGGCAGGGCCACCTCTTCGCTAGCGGCGGCGTCAAAGCTGTAGACGCCTGGGGTGGCAAAAATCAGCCGCCCGGTGTCGTTACTGGGCACAGCGCCCAAAAAGCCCGTGAGATCTGTGGTATCGACATCGCCGCCGACTACGGCGATCAGGTCTTTGCCGTTGTTTTCGGCGCTGACCAGCAGTGGGTTGAGCACCGCCGTAGCCTCGTCGGGGGTCAGCTCTGGGGCAATCAAGATATTCACATCGTCTTTGATCAGCTCGGCAAAGGCCTCCTCATAGGCGGTGCGGTTGGGGGCTGGAGTGGGCGACAGGGCGCGGGCAAACACCGTGCGCGCTCCATTCTGATAGGCCACCTGCAAGGCCCGCACCAGGTTGAGCTGACCGGTTACCGCACCAGCAGCATTCAGAAGCGCGTCGTACTCCCCAAGCTGGGCTCGGGCACTAGCATAGTCCGACAAAACGAACGTGCGACCATAGATCGAGGTGTCAAAGATGGGGCTACCATCGCCGCCAGTCTCGGGGTCGCCGTTGTCATCCACCGCCTGAATGCGGGCGGTGCCCACAATGCCAATGTTGCCGACGGCAAAGCCACCCGCGCGAATCAGCCCCTCTGCTCGCACCCGGACATAGGTACCCGGAATAATAGTTTCGAGAATTTCTTCAGCCATAAAACGGCCCTTTTGTGGAACTGTAATTTGACAACAGGAAACCTAACAAGATATGCGCTAGAAGGTAGCTATGACCTCAAAATAGGCACAGCAACTGCGATTAAATTCATCTCTAAATCGTCCCTTGACCCAAGGATAAAGAACTATGCATCAGGGGCATTCAGCAGCTCTATGTTTAGGGGAACAGTCTGAATAATCCCTTCAGTTTCTTCTGGTATTTTCAGGAATTCGTACACAATCCGAAAAGTGACTTTCTGCTCCAAAATGGCATTATTGCCCTGGCCTGACTGACGAATTTCAGGATCGATTTGTACTGCACCCAGACGCAAAATCCCTAGCTCTACATAGCGTCGCCTGGTAAGGCCAGAAAACGCTGCCATTAAACGAGCCAAGGCCGCATCGAGACTGGCTAGCGTATCGGTAGTCGATACCCGAATTTGAGCATCGGCCTCCATATAGTAGCCCCGAATATCGCCAACAGGGTTGGCGCTGGGCGCTATAAAGCTGCCTATCCCTGCGGGTTTAACAGAGATGGGCAATAGGGTAGATGCGATCGCGATTGAGCTATCTAGGTCGTCTGGCAAGACCTGGTTTAGCACCACCTGAAGACTGGCCAAGATTTCATCTATGGCGAAACTCATCACCACTAACCTCAGAAACGCCAACACCTAAATCATGTTAAGGATGATTTAGAGATAGCTAAAGACTTTAGCGATGATGGCGTAGATTATTTAGTCGTCTAATAGCTCTCTTCACTCAGTTGCTTAGATTTTCCGGAAGAGAACATCACTACAGGGGACTGTGAAGCTACTCTATCTCTCCACAGGTGAGGACGGAGGCCAAAGTAACTGTTCGGTTACAAAAATCTATCTTAGTTAAATTCGCCAAATATTTAAGTAACATTTTTATCTAGCCAAGACATTTAAGTCAATTATCTAGCCTGAGCAAAGCATGCTCTATTGGCGTACCCAAATAAATGTGGTCGGCCAAATAAAAGTGCTCAAGCATTGGCGGCGATAATTTCATCGATGGCTGAAAGCGCAATGCAATAACTGTCGCCAGGGGTTGGCAAAAAAATTATCCCTAACATCAGCCACGGCCAAACCATCCCTACCCTGCAGTCGCGGTAGTACGAGGCACGCTTCCGCCTCTATGATGCGAAAGAATCCACTGCATACAACAGCGATGACAACCTTAGCCTTGGCGTTGACGAGTCTGGCCCTCCTGATCTGGATTGGGATGCTGCTGTTTTGGGGCCAGTTTTGGCGCGCTGACCAGCGGCTTGACCCGCAGAATCTGGTGCCGCTCACCATCTGGCCCAAGATCGCCGTGGTGATTCCAGCTCGCAATGAGGCAGAGCTGATTGGAGTGGCGGTGCGATCGCACCTCAGCCAAACCTATCCCGGTAGCCTGTCGGCGGTGCTGGTAGATGACCAGAGTACCGACGGTACGGCGGCAGTGGCGCGGGCGGCGGCGATCGCCCTACATCAATCCGACAGCCTCACGGTACTCTCGGGCGCTGCGCTCCCCCCGGGCTGGACGGGCAAGCTCTGGGCCATGGAGCAGGGCTTTCGCTACCTGGCATCGCAGACCACCCCGCCCGACTACGTGCTCTTTACCGATGCCGACATTGAGCACGATGCCGATAGTTTGCAGCAGTTGGTGACGAAAGCCGACCGCGATCGGCTCGATCTGGTGTCGCTGATGGTGCAGCTCCGCTGTGAGAGCGTCTGGGAACGGCTGCTGATTCCGGCGTTCATCTTCTTTTTTCAGATGCTCTACCCATTCCCCTGGGTCAACGACCCCACTCGCGCCACCGCCGCCGCCGCTGGCGGCTGCATTCTCCTGCGCCGCACTGCCCTAGAGCGCATCGGTGGCCTCGCCATTCTCCGCAATGCTTTGATCGACGACTGTTCCTTAGCTGCTGCGATTAAGCGCCCTCAGCCTACTCACGCCGAATTGACCCCCCTCTCCCCCTCCTCCTATTACCCCATCTGGCTCGGCCTCAGCACCACCATCCACAGTCTGCGCCCCTACCCAACTCTGCAAAGCATCTGGAACATGATCACTCGCAGTGCCTACACCCAGCTCAACTACTCCCCCTGGCTGCTGATCGGCACAGTGCTGGGCATGGTGCTGGTCTACGCCGTTTCTCCCCTGGGCGTGGTTGTAGGGCTGCTGTGGGGAGACCCGATCGTGGTGCTGACGGGGTTGGCAGGGTGGGGGTTGATGGCCCTGGCCTACTGGCCGACGCTCAAGCTCTACGGCCAAAGTCAATGGCTAGCGCTGGCATTGCCGTTGATTGCCCTGCTCTATACGCTGATGACGCTCGACTCGGCGCGGCGGCACTGGGTAGGGC
>NZ_JADEWX010000293.1 GCF_015207395.1 Nodosilinea sp. LEGE 07088 | reverse complement strand
GATGGGGAGATGGGCTTGTCCTGAGCGGAGTCGAAGGGGGGAAACCGTAGGGTGGGTTAGGCCTGAAGCAAATCCTGGCGGAGTCAACCAACCGCAGCATGGGCCGTAACCCACAGGGGAGCATGTTGCCCAGATCAGGGAGGACTGGGCGTATGGCTGTACCGAAACATCAAACGGCCATCAGACGATAGCCGAGGCCATGGACGGTTTCGATGAAATGGCGGTGGGCACCGGCCTGCTTAAGCTTCTGGCGCAGGGCTTTGAGATGGGCCTTGACGGTCTCTTCGCCGGGGGGGTCTTCCAGGTGCCAGATCGACTCCAGGATGAAGTGGCGGCTGAGCACGCGGCGACCGTGGCGCATCAGCAGTTCTAGAATGGCGAATTCTTTGGGGGTGAGGCGAATGGGCGTCTCCTGGTAGGTGACGTCGTAGGTGGCGGGATTGAGCTCTAGATCGCCCCACTGGAGGGTAGTGGGTGGGGTCATCTGCCCCCGCCGCAGGAGGGCGCGGATTTGGGCAATCAGTTCGGACAGATCAAAGGGTTTGACCATGTAGGCGTCGGCCCCGGCATCGAGGCCCGCTACCTTATCGGTGCTGGTGTCGCGGGCGGTGAGCATCAGCACTGGGGAAGAGACACCATGCGATCGCAGCCGCTGACAGAGGGTGAGGCCATCCACCAAGGGCAGGGTGACATCTAGCAGCATCAGGTCGTAGGGCAGCAGCGTCATGTGCTGCCAGGCCACGGCGCCATCGTAGGCGACATCGACGGTGTAGCGCTGGGCTGCGAGCGCTTCCGACAGCGATACCGCCAGATGATGATCGTCCTCAACCAACAAAATCCGCATGGTCAAAGGTCTCCCCAGAGTTGCAGGCTGCGGTAGTTGCCGTTCTCTGATGGTGGGAGGATTTGGCCCTGGAGGTTGTAGTTATCAATACATTCGCGCTGTCGGGTCTGGGTATCCCTCACCCCACTGCGCCAGGTCTACGAGATTACGCCCCTGCCCTCCAGCAGCCTCACCGCGTTTGACGATGACGAGTTCTCAACCGCAGCGGCAGTCAAAGGATGACTAACAACTGCCACCAGAGACATTACTCACTGGCGCGGCAAAACAGAACCTTAATAACAGTCGGCTTGATCCCATTGCCCAAAGCACCAAGAAAGGCTATTAATACCTCTATTCTCAAAGGAAAGCATTCGGTTCAGTATTTTTTGAAGAAAAGATAAGATTCATTTCTCTTCTGTCCTAAGATGTTGTTTCATCGAGGCAATTCATATTGAGTAAAGGCTATAATGACGGCATGAGTTGACCTCGCTGAGTCTAGATTCAACACTTCAGGGAATGGGTCTTGAATTATCGCGATCTGGCCCCTTTACCCTGATCAGATAACTTCCGCCATGCTGGCGAAATCCTTTGGTTTGCAGGCTTCCTAATTTCGCATCAATTATCTGGACATTTAGTTTGCCTCAAGTGAGGTGATTTAATTCCCCTAATTTCAGGCTTTAGTTCGGATTGTTTAGGTCAACTCAATCTGTCTCAAATTTACTAACACTACGTCCTCCCGATCAGACATTTGGAGGGATGCTAGGGATGGTTTTTATCCGCCACTGCTCTGCTTAGAGTTTTATCTCAATCCCAACTGGCATACCTGAAGTTTATTCTCTGCGGTGCAGGGCAGTAGGCGTTTGTTTTATTTGTCTAATGGAAGCGATATTGCGCTTTTTCGGCCCATGAATGAGTCATCCTTTTTAACTGCATCTCATCCCGGTGAGGAGGATCAACCGCCTCAGCCAGCCGCCGTCGTCGATCTAGGTCAGCTGTCGCTAGGGCATACCCTGGTGTCGCTGCTGGACATGGGTTGTGACCACAATCCCAACGAACTGGCGCTCAACCAGCGATGGCGGCGGCGGTGGCACTCGGTCTCAAATCAGGCCCTACGGCAGGAGGTTGAGGAGATTGCCCTGGGGATGCGATCGCTGGGGTTGCGCCAGGGCGATCGCATTCCCCTGGTGATGCACAGCGACCTCGATTTTTGCCGGGTCGATCTGGGCTGCCTGCTGGCGGGTCTGGTGGATGTGCCCGTTGACCTGACCCAGACGATCGAAAATATTCTGTTTATTCTCAACCACACCCAGGCCCAGGTGATGGTGGTCGCCAACCTGGAACTGCTGGGGCAGCTGGTGCCCTACCTGGGGGAAGCCACCACGCTACAGCGCATTGTGGTGGCTGAGGTGCCCGCCGACTGGGCTACCACCCGTGCCAGCCTGATGGCATCGGCTCCCGCCGCCGCTCCCCCGGCGGTGCCGACCCCGTGGGATTGTCTCTACATTCCTCAACTGTTGGGAGAGGCCCCAGCGGGCAGTCCCCCCACTCCGGCGGTGCCCCCCTGTATTCAGCTGATCTCCCTGGCGGAGGTGCGGGAACAAGGGCAACAGCGGTGGAACGCTGCAGCGGTAGCAGACTTGCGAGCCGCGATCGCCCCCGCAGACCTGGCCACCATTCTCTACATTGCCAGCGCCACCCAGCGGCCCAAGGGGGTAATGCTGACCCACGAAAACATCTCGGCCAATGCCCTGACGGCGTTTAGCAGTTTTCCCCACCTGGGGCGCGGCGCAGAGGAAACGGCATTGCTGTTTTTGCCCCTGACCCATATCTTTGCCCGGGTGTTTCTCTATGGGCACCTGGCCTACGGCCACACGATCTATCTCTCCGACCCCAACCACCTGATCAAGCATCTGCGGTGGGTGCGCCCGACGGTGATGATCACCGTGCCGCGCCTGCTAGAAAAGATGTACGAGCGCCTGCTAGAGCGGGGGAATCAGCTCAAAGGAGTCGATCGTCAGGTGTTTGCCTGGGCCTGGAAGCTGGCTCACCGCTTTGATGTAGGGCAGCCTCCCCGAGGTTTGTATGCCAGGCAGCTACAGCTGGCCGATCGCCTGGTGTTTTCGAAATGGCGGGCTGTCTTTGGCGATCGCATCAAAGCGCTGATCTGCGGCGGGGCGGCCCTGCGGAGCGAGCTGGTCAACGTTTTTACCGCCGCCGGGCTGCCCGTGCTCCAGGGCTATGGGCTGACGGAGACCGGGGGCGTCGTTTACTACACCCGTGGGGCTGCCAACCGGGCGGGCACCGTCGGTCTGCCCATCGCTGGGGTAGAGCTGGCCCTAGCCCCAGATCACGAACTTCTGATTCGGGCGCCCTTTGTAATGCAGGGCTACTACCGGGCACCCGAGGCGACCCAAACCACCCTCGACACCGAGGGCTGGCTGCACACGGGTGATCTAGGGACTCTCGATGCCGACGGCCTACTGTCGATCACCGGGGTAAAAAAGCCCCTGTTCAAGCTCTCGACCGGGAAGTACGTGTCATCGCAGCTGTTGGAAGCCGCCGTAATGGAGTCGCCCCTGGTCGAAACCGCGATCGCCGTCGGCGCCAACCACAAATTCTGCGGCATGTTGATTTTCCCCAACCTGGAGGCGCTGGCTGCGATCGCCCAAGCCGCCCACCTCGACACCGAGGCCCCCCACTGGTGGCAGCATCCCACCCTGCTGGCCCACTACCAGGGGGTGATCAATACCGCCAACTGCCACCTGCCCTACTGGTCTACCGTGCGCCAGTTCCACCTGGTTGACCCCGAGCAAATGCCCCAACCCCGCCGAGACAACGGTGGCCGCCTCCCCAACGGCGATCTCAACCGCGCCTGGGTGCTGACCCACTACGCCGTCGCCATCGACACCCTCTACAGCCAAGCCGCCCCCGCTCTCCCGTCCCTAGAACCGCTCGACCCCCTAGACACCTCGATTCCCCTCACCTGCCCGATCAATGCGAAATCTCTGCTTAAGACTTAATGCCAGTAGGGAGGCCGGGGAGCAAGGGGGCGGGGGGCGCGTAGGTTGGGTAGAGCGTTAGCGGCACCCAACCAGTCGAGACATCAGGAGTTTGCTCTCGTTCTACTAAATGCTCGTCTGTGGGTTACGGCCATTAGCGATTTTGGATTGGCGATTTTCGGGCTGTAGAGCATCGGCGGCGATCGCTTCAGCGCCTTTTGGAAATCGCGCTCGACCCGGGCATTTTTGTCGCCGTCGTCAGCGGGCCGATCGAGCAGATGTACCCGCAAGCCNGCA
>NZ_JADEWX010000042.1 GCF_015207395.1 Nodosilinea sp. LEGE 07088 | reverse complement strand
GCCCTGGGTTACAGAGGTGATCGTCACGGTTGAACCGGCCAACTTACCAGCACAACCCACCGGCCCAATCATCGCCGAAACCATATAGGTCAAGGCTTTGAGGAAAATTTGAAAATTTTTCATCCAATTCAGCACCTCATTCGTATTGATGGTTAACCCTGTAGTTGATTATTGATGCGATGAGGTTCAGGTTGGATCTATAGCACTGGCCAGATTGCTAAAGGCATCGGTGAATCTGTTCCCGCACCGACTGGGGGCGATCTGGCTATGTAGACCTTTGCAAAAGTGGAATGCACCCAGACATCAGTTCTAGCCATGGCTAAGAATATCCACATAACAATTTCTGACCATCTTTCAAAACAAACTCATCCAATGGTGAACGTTATTCGTATCTATAACTGACAACCAATTACGGCCTTTTCGGCTTTTAATTAAAAGCCTTCCCCAACGTCAGTTCGATGAAACGCCTTCCCCTCCTCGGAGGGGTGCCCGGAGGGCGGGGTGGGTCAAAACTGAGCCATCAAATCGACTATTTCATGCAGACAAACGACTCGATGGCCTAGACAAACCCACCCCTAGCCCCTCCATGGAGGGGAAAGCCGGCTTGTTTTCCAGAGGTCAAGCTGATGTCGAACTCAGGTTAACCCAGGAATAAGCTTGCCACAGGCCAGTAATTCTGATTCTATTTTTCGGTTTTTCTCAACAAGACTATTGACCACTATTCTTCTGGTTTTATATCAGGGGCGTTGGACTGCGTTGATTTTTTTTTGAGACTAATCGAGAGTGTTTGTTTTTCAGCTATTTACAACTCTTGGAGAACCCAAAATGAACGCCTTCCTAACTCTTCTCGTCAATCAGATCGTGGGTGAATTGTTTGAAAATGCCCCCGAAATCGAAGATCTCGGTGATATTTTTATCGGTAGCAATGGCAATAATAATCTTCAAGGAGGAGATAAAGACGATATTTTCTTAGCTGGAAATGGTAAAGACCTTATTCTAGGTGGTGCTGGCACAGATGTCGTTTTTGCCGGTGCTGGCGATGACACCGTCATTGGTCAAACCGGCAATGACGTAGCATTTTTAGGGGCGGGCAACGACCGCTTCATCTGGAACAACGGCGATGGCAGTGACTTCATCGATGGTGGCAAAGGCTTTGATGTCACCCAGGTGAACGGGGCCGATGGGCCGGGCGATGAGTTTGATCTGCGTGGGGTAGACGGCCAGGCCATTTTCAATCGCCTTAACCTGGGGCTCTTTACCCTGACGAACAAAAATATTGAGCAGTTTGAGATCAATGGTCAGGATGGCGATGACTCGCTCACCGTCGGCGATCTCACCGACACTGGGGTGGAAAACGTCGTCTTCTCGGGTGGCAAAGGCAATGATGTGTTAGATGCCCGGGAAAGCTCTACCACCATCAAGGCTTTCGGTGGCAAAGGTCATGATTTGCTGCAAGGCGGTTCCGCCGAGGATACGTTTTTTGCCGGTGCTGGCGATGACACCGTTGTGGGCGGGAAGGGAAATGATACCGCCCACCTGGGTAACGGGGATGACCGCTTCATCTGGAACAACGGCGATGGCAGTGACTTGATTAAGGGTGGCAAAGGCTTTGATGTCACCGAGGTAAACGGGGCCGATGGGCCGGGCGATGAGTTTGACCTGCGTGAGGTAGACGGCCAGGCCATTTTTAATCGCCTCAATCTGGGGCTCTTTACCCTGACCAACAAAAATATTGAGCAGTTTGAGATTAATGGCCAGGGTGGCGATGACTCGCTCACAGTCGGCGATCTCACCGGCAGCGGGGTAGAAAAAGTCGTCTTTTCCGGTGGCGACGGCAATGATGTGTTAGATGCCCGGGAAAGCTCCACCGCTGTAGAGGCTTTCGGGGGTGAAGGCGATGATTTGCTGCTAGGCGGTTCTGCCGTGGATACGTTTTTTGCGGGCGCTGGTGATGACATCGTCGTCGGTCAGCGGGGTGACGATACCGCCTATCTGGAGGCTGGCGACGATCGCTTCGTCTGGAACAACGGCGATGGCAGCGATTTCATCAACGGGGGCGCAGGCTTTGATGTCACCCAGGTGAACGGGGCCGATGGGCCGGGCGATGAGTTTGACCTGCGTGCAGTGGATGGCCAGGCCATTTTCAATCGACTCAACCTGGGGCTCTTTACCCTGACCAACGAAGCGATCGAGCAGTTTGAGATCAATGGCCAGGGTGGCGATGACTCATTTACAGTGGGTGACCTCACTGGCAGCGGGGTGCAAGCAGTCGTCTTCTCTGGTGGCGACGGCAATGATTTTCTGAATGCTAGCGGTACGTTCACACCGATTACGGCTGACGGGGGTGCCGGGGATGACATCCTGATTGGCGGCGCCGGGGATGACATTCTCATCGGCGGCGATGGTGCTGATTTGCTGATTGGTGGTGGTGGTAATGACATTCTGATTGGGGGTAATGGGGCCAATTTATTCGGCTTTGATACCGGTGCTGCCTTCAATGCAGCCGATATTGGTATAGATCAAATCCAAAATCTTGGGGCCAATGACAGCATTGTGCTGGATCTCACGGTCTTTACCGCGTTGACCAGTGCGATCGGTGGGGGACTTTCTGCCGGTGAGTTTGCCGTTGTCAACAGCGCCGAAGAAGCCGCTCTGAGTGATGCCCTGATTGTTTACGGCGCGAATACCGGAAACCTGTATTACAACCCGAACGGCGCTGGTGAGGGCTTTGGCAACGGTGCCCAGTTTGCCACCATCGAAGGCGCACCGGTACTCGATGCTAACGACTTTGTCATTCAGGCATAAGTCCGTCATGTATCCATACAGTGATAATGTCTGGAATTTCTAAAGCATCAAATGGAACTGGCTGTGCCGATTTGATGGCCTAAACACGGCTGAAGAACACACACAGTTCTCTAAGTCACGCCCAGCTTCAAGTTTGGGTTCCCCCAAAAAACGGATCTGGGCGTGACTTATCTCGTATTTCACTGGGTTCATTACTGACTGCCAGTGTGACCGGAGTCGGTGACTTTTACGCTTCCACAGCGCCTAAGACCTCTAGTGTCGCTTTCTGAGCATCGGTGAGTCCTTTGGCTGCGGTAATGTCCATGCCTTCGTAGGGGCGATCGCCCCTCAGCGTTTTTAAGCATTCACCCGTTACAATGTCCCAGAGTTTGATCGTTTCATCTTCGCTGACGCTGGCCAGAGTGTTGCCTTGGGGGTTGAAGGCTAGCGATCGCACCACATTGGCGTGGCCCACCAGCGTCTTCAGACACCGACCATCATGGACATCCCAGAGCTTCACGGTTTTGTCGGCGCTACCACTGGCCAGGAGATGGCCTTGCGGACTAAACGCCACCGACCAGATCCAATTCGTGTGCCCCTCCAGTGTTTTAAGACAGTCGCCAGTCTGGGCATCCCACAGGCGCAGGGTCTTATCGGAACTCCCACTCGCAATCACGAGCAGATTGGCACCCATGGGCGGGTTGGCACTACAGGCAACAGTCCAAACCATCCCGTTATGTCCTGACATCATCCGCAAGCACTGACCGCTATCGACATCCCAGAGCCGGACGTGTTTGTCGGAAGAACCACTAACCAATGTTTGTCCATCCGGGCTAAAGGCCACCGATCGCACTTGACTGGGATGCGCTAGCACGGCCAAACGGTGACCGTCTTGAATATCCCAGAGGTGAATGGTGCGGTCGTGCCCGCCACTCGCGAGGAGCTGGCGATTGGGGCTAAACGCCACCGACCAAACCGTATTCGTGTGTCCCGGCAGTGTCCGCACACAGCGGTGGCGCTGGATATCCCAAATTTTCACGGTTTGATCGGCACTGCTACTGGCAATCAAGCCGTTATCAGGATGAACGGCCACCGACAAAATCCAGTTCTGGTGACCGATGAAGGTTTTGAGACACCGTTCCCGTTCAATATCCCAAAGCTTAACGGCATAGTCATCGCTGCCACTGACGAGAGTTTGCCCATCGGGGCTGAAGGCGATCGCGCGAACAGCGTTGGCGTAGCCGGTCAATGACTTCAGGCAGTGTCCCGTTTGGATCTGCCAAATTCTGACCGTTTGGTCTTCACCACCGCTGACCAGTCTGCTGCCATCGGGACTAAAGGCAATCGACCAAATCCAATTGGTGTGGCCAGATAGGGTCTTTAAGCAGCGACCCTCCGGCACATGCCAAATTTTGATCGTTTGATCACCCCCGCCGCTCACCAGTTCCTGACCGTCAGGACTAAAGGCCACGGAGCGAATCGCGTGGGTGTGGCCTGTGAAGGTTTGGCGGCATTGCCCCGTCTGCACATCCCAAAGCCTCACAGTTTCATCCGTACTGCCCGTGGCGATCGCCTTACCATCGGGACTAAACGCCACCGACCAAAAACTGTTGGCATCCTCTAGGGTGCGCAAGCATTCACCGCTCGCCAGCGACCAAATTTTGACCCGTTGATCCCACCCAGCGGTCGCGATTAGGCGACCATCGGGGCTAAAGGCGATCGCTTGCACATAATTTGTATGTCCCTTCAGGGTCTGCCGACAGTGGCCCACTAAATCCCAGAGTTTGACCGTCTGATCGGAACTGCCGCTCGCCACTAGCTTGCCATCGGGGCTAAACACCACCGACCGCACCCAATTCGTGTGCCCCTGCAAGGTGTGCAGACAGCATCCCGTGTGGACATCCCAAATTTTCACGGTTTGGTCGGCGCTGCCGCTCACCAGGGTTTGCCCATCGGGGCTGAAGGCAATCGACCAGATCCAGCCGTCGTGGCCGCGGCAGCGACCATATTCTTCGCCGTTCGTCATCTGCCAAAGTTGAATGACACCGCTTGTACCGGCGGCGGCAAACAGGCTGCCATTGGGACTGACGGCGACGGCATGAATCCCCCCAAAGGCATCATAAAAAGTCGTTTGCGAAAAGTGGGCCTGGGAAAAATTGGCCTGATGAAGGTTGAGTCCCTGTAAATAGGCTTGCCAAATCGTGAGATTAGAGAAGTCACCGTGGGTCACCTCAACCTGGAGCTGACGCATGAGATTGAGGGCATTGCCGCCTGCGTAACCGGATTGTGCTGGCGGTTTTCCGCGTAAAGCGTCCAGGCACTGAGTGAGCGCCGTCGCAATGGCTTCGGCGCTGCCCAGATGGGCTAAAAGCTGTTGGGCAATCGGTTCGAGGATGAGATTGAATTGCGTTGCTTGAACAACGTCATTCGCGGTCGTTTTGAGTAACGCATGGCTGATCAGCCGTACCGGTTTTTGCTCGGTGATTTCAGTGAGAATCTGCTCGATTAACCGTTCCGTAACGTATTCCATCACGACGGGTTGCTGGGTATATTGCCTGGATTGTTGCTCAATCAGCGATCGCCAGCCGAGGGATTCGAGCGCTGCAAGTAGTCTTGAGCGGGTCACCGCAGGCACCAGATCGCTAGCCAGCGCTGAAATAGAAGTCCACTCACGGTTGATGGCTAACCAATACATGATGGTTTTTTCCAGGGCCGAGAGCCGCTCAAATTGTTGATCCAAGAGTCGCTGGGTGCCGTTAAAGAGAAAGACGCCCTCGTCTAAAAAGGGGCCAATCTCACCATTAAATAGGGCATGAATCGACCCCGCCGCAATTTTTAACGCCAAGGGGCTACAGCCATAGCGTTCGCAAAGGTGTTGTTTCTGCTGGGGGCTGCCCACCAAATCTTTGGTCTCGATGACGCCCAAGGCCGTTTTGAGGGAGCCGCGGAGTTGGAGCGATCGCACCGCCAGTTCCATCCCTTCAAACGTAGCAATTTCCGCCGGTTTTTCGCGACTGGTGATGAGCACACAGCTTTGGTGCGGCGCTTCACCCAACATGCGAAACAGATCGCCATAGCGCTCATAGCCGACGCGATATTGTCCGGCTCGATTGCTGGCCTGGAGAATGGTCTCGACGTTATCTAAAATCACCAGGCAGCGGCAGGCTTGCAGCCAGTGCCGAAGACGATTTGGCGTCGCCTCTGAGTCCTGTTGATCCGATAGAAATAGCACCAGATCCTGTAACAGGCTGTCTAAGGGGGGGGCGTTCCGCAGCGATCGCCAAACCACAGCGTCGAACTGCCCCTGCATCTGCTGGGCCAGCTTCACCGACAGGGCACTCTTGCCAATGCCCCCCATGCCCAAAATCCCCACCAGCCGACAGCGATCGCCCTGTATCCAGGTTTCCAGGGTGGCTAACTCCTCCGTCCGGCCATGAAAGATCGAGACATCTGGAGCCTCACCCCAATCCACTTGCCCGGTGGCGATTTGCCCATTGGCGATCGCAGCCTCTACGACTGCGGCGGAGCGATCGTCGGCGACGACCTCCGGGTGAACATAGTCTTCCGGCGTCAGCGTCAGGCCAAACGCCTCAAAGTAATCAGCGATCGTCTGGCGATCGACCGGTGCCTTGCCAGAGCGCACCTTCGTCAGGGTGTTAATGCTCAGCCCCGTAATCTCAGTCAGGGCCTCTAAAGTGTAAGGCTGGCGATCGTTATCGTTAGCGGCTTGCTGGACTTCTGCCACTTGCAGTCGTTCCCACCCTTGAGAGGAGAGTCTTACGCCACGTCTACGTTTTCCTCTTCTCAACCTTTCCACCATAAAGATTCAATCAGATGAAGACTTCAAGGTTGGCTGCCAACTTAAGAGCAATCTGCCTTACTTGCCCTATGGTAGAGCGCTTAAGTTGTGATGAGAATTCAAATCTTAATTTGTGACCATAGCCCCCAGTCAAGAGAGCTGCCTGCAAGTCCCATCCTGCCTGCTTTCTAGCGCATAACTCCGGAGCTGATTTAAGTTGTGCCTTAACTTGGGGGCCTAAGGTGTGAACTTGACTGGTGCCATCTAGTGAGCTGCGGCAAGCTAATAACGTGTGTCGAGCACAAGGCGTTCACGATTGAATGGCTATTCAACATGGCAATTGCAATGGAAGTGGAATCTTGAGTGATTATGTGTCGGGCTATTTCAGTTTCTCACGCTCAATCAAGCTGCCATCCTCGAAGAGGTTTACCCAACCTACAGCCAAATAGGCGTGCAGCCAAAGTTGAGTTTAGAAACGCTTGATCTGGGCTATTTAAAGAAAACCGTCCGACAAGTTCTTACAATAAATTCGTCCAACTTCGAACATGATTCGTGTCTATCATTGACACCCAAAAATGTTCTTATCGAGCTTGGCTCAGCCATGACTGCGTCACCCAGGAGCTTGCTATAGAGCAATGATGAACTATCTATTTTTTGAACGTTTGCTCTCACTAAAAATATTCGCTAAAACGTCCTGATTTTTCATCAGGAACGTTAGATCGTGCCATTTTTTTGAGAGTGATTTTCAGTCCTCTAAAAACTAAAGGAAATCTCAAAATGAATACCTTCCTAACTTTTCTGGTAAACGAAATCGTGGGTACCTTGTTTAAGAACGCCCCTGAAATCGACAATCTCGGTGACATTTTGATTGGTAATAACGGAGATGACAATCTCCAAGGCGGCGATAAAGATGACATCTTCCTGTCGGGCGGCGGTGACGATACTGTCTTAGGCGGCGGTGGCACCGATGTCGTTTTTGCTGGCAGTGGCGACGATATTGTGGTTGGTCAAACCGGTGATGATGTTGCCTTTTTAGGGAATGGTGATGACCGCTTTATCTGGAACAACGGCGACGGCAGTGACTTCATCAACGGTGGTAGAGGCTTTGATGTTACCGAAGTGAACGGTGCTGATGGTGCTGGCGATGAGTTTGACTTGCGCCAAGTCGACGGTCAGGCCATTTTTAATCGGCTTAATCTGGGACAGTTTACTCTGACCAACGAAAAGATTGAACAGTTTGAGATCAATGGCCAAGGTGGTGATGACTCGCTGACCGTGGGTGACCTCACTGGCAGTGGGGTTGAAAAAGTGGTCTTCTCCGGCGGCGACGGCAACGATGTGTTGGATGCCAGAGAAAGCTCGACGACTATTGAGGCTTTTGGGGGTGAAGGCGACGATTTGCTGCTGGGTGGCTCTGCCGAAGATACGTTTTTTGCAGGCAGTGGCGACGACATCGTTGTAGGTCAGCGGGGGGATGATACCGCCTACCTGGAAGAGGGTGATGACCGCTTCGTTTGGAACAATGGCGATGGCAGTGACTTTATCAACGGTGGCGCAGGCTTTGATGTCACCCAAGTGAACGGTGCTGACGGTGCTGGCGATGAGTTTGATCTGCGCGCAGTTGAAGGTCAGGCCATTTTTAACCGGCTCAACCTAGGCCTGTTTACCCTAACTAACGAAGAGATTGAGCAGTTTGAGATTAATGGCCAGGGCGGTGATGACTCATTTACAGTTGGTGACCTCACCGGCAGCGGGGTTCAATCCGTTGTCTTCTCGGGTGGTGAGGGCAATGATTTTCTGAATGGGAGCGGTACGACCACACCGATTACTGCTGATGGGGGTGATGGTGACGACATTCTGATCGGTGGTCTCGGGGACGATATTCTCATCGGTGGTGGCGGTGCTGATTTGTTGATTGGCGGCGGCGGTAATGACAGTCTTATTGGTGGCAATGGTGTCGATATCTTTAGAATTGGTTTTGGCGCTGGCATTACCGCAATTGAAGACTTCAATCTGGGAGAGGATAGGCTTCAGTTTCAACAAGACTCGCTACCTCAGGCTCGGTTGGGGAGTGTGGATACTATGCGCGATTCGCTTACTTACAACAGTCAGAATGGTGCGATCGCAGTCGATGGCGTTCAAATTGCGACGCTGCAAAATCCGGTTGAGGGCTTTGACGTTAACACCCATGTTGAATTCGTATAGGGTGTCAAACACGCTCTGACACGCTCAAAAGCTAACAGAGCAGCCCCTGTCTTCTCTAACGAAAAGTTTATGGCGCATGTAATACGGGTCACCTGTATTACATGCATCTAAGTTGTGAACTTGACTGGTGCGCTCTCGCTAGCTGCGACAAGCTAATAACATGCGTGACACTCATTTATTTCAATACTATTAACTACTCGAAATTTCATTTAGGGGATTTGTGATTATGAGTCATTTACTGCTCGTACCGATACAGGTAGACGCTTTACATCTTAAATTTGGGACAGGTGTAGCAGAGTCTATGGCAGCGCCTAATCGGCTACCCTATTTCAGTGGAAAGCGAGATGTTAATCCTGACACCGTCAACCTAAGCGAGTCGATTGTTTCTCAGCCTTTTCAAAATAAAAACCTTCATCTAAAAGCAGGTGTTCATCTGCATTGGTCGCTGCCTGATGCGCTGACGCAAGAAATTGAGGATGGCCAATTTCCTGCTGTTCCTAATCGTTGGCTAGTGACTCGTCGCATGGGCGCAGAAACAGAGCATTGGGTTGTTGAAAGTGATTATCTACATTCGCCAAGTGTAGGTTTTCGAGAAGATAGCGTTATGTATCCTTATGCTGACCCTACCGAGCCAAATCTTCCGGCCTTTCGGTATCTTGGTCGAACGCTGACGTTAGAGGAATGGAAGCAAAATCAACAAGCAAGCAGCGCCGACGACAAGCACCTAGAGCGTTTGACGGCTATCGGATATGGTGAACCCACATTTGCGGCATTTTATCCCAATTGTCGAAGTGTATTTGGCTTTCACGATTCCAAATATGCAGATGCTACAGCTCTGCCCGAGGGGCTGCAATACGATGTGATTGGCTGGTATAGCAACGCTGAGCAAAACTATCTAAGCGAATTTATTCAAGATTTTCAAAAAAACTTCAAAGCGGATTTTCCAGAAGAAGAACTGACGCTTGAAGCCTTGATGAACAGTGTTCAAGAGGAATTCAAGTGGAAGTTTGAATGGGAGAATGAGACCTTTCCTCAGAATACTGAAGCCCCTCAAATCCTCTGCTATGCTCGACTAACCTTTCAACCACCCGCAGACTATTCAGGCCAACCGCCCTTAGAAACCGCTAATATTCGTTTAGCGGTGGCCAATACAGGCACAGAGGCACTCTCGGCTTATCTGGCTGACACTATCGATAAACCCCAGAAAGCGGTAATTGAAGAACAATTAGAAGCCCTACAGTTCGCCGACGATTTAGAAAGTCAACAGTTAGATATTGGCCCCAAGTTTCAGGAAATTCGCCATGAAGCTGGATTCAACGCCGTTGCTGGCAACTTTTTGTGGAAGATTCGCATAAACACCCAAACGCAGCCGTCTTCTTCAGATCCGTCTTCTTCAAACAGTACCGCTTCTCAGACAAAATTAGATTTGCCCGCTGATATTGCCGCTCAGCTCAATGCCCTCAATCAGCAACAGCAAATCTATGATGAGGCAATAGTAGAAGTTGACTCCAGACGCAGACAGCTTTTTTCTGACTGGTACAAGTATATGATTTGTGCCTATCCGCCAGAAGATAGTCAGGATGATTATCCTGATATTGATGAAGTAAAGTACTATATTCAACAACGGGGACTTGAACCGCTACTAGAAAAGTCTCATGAAACTGGAACATTAGATTTAAATAATCCAGACAGCTTGGAGGAGCTTTCGTCAGGCTCTGAGATTTCTCTCGCCTCCGAGCTAGCAAGAGAAATAAATGATTTAGTTCGAGCGATTGATCGCCACAATCAAGCCCTTCAAGACAAATACAACGCCCTAGACGATACAGAGAAAGAGAAAACGTCTCAGCCGCCGACCTATCAGTTGGAGTTGGTTAGCGGACCTCGTTACTGGGAACCCAAAGAGCCGGTTGTGTTGATGGAAGGGGATGCTGTCGCAGCGACCCAGCGGCATGGTGAAGATGGCCGTTTGAGTGAGGATGGGTTACTTGAGTGTCAAGTCATCGCTGACCAGACGATTCAAGACTTAATTGCACAAGACTTCAAAAGTATTTTCGAGACAATTAATCAACTCAATCCTCAGGGCAAACAAGAAAGAATCGGCTTTAATCTTTGGACAGCTCAACCTTGGAACCCCATTTTATTGGAATGGTTGGTTGAGGTATTTCCAGTCGCAGAGGGCGGTAATAAAACGTCCGCCAATCGTAAATACAGTGATGATTTTTTGACCCGAAATTACATGCTGCAAACAAATGACATCGATTTATCACCGAAATCTGATCACGCCGTTGTTGAAGATGCAGTAGATAATCGCATCAAGACTGACCAAGACTCTAATATCTACAGTGGGTATAGCATCTTAACGCCCTATGCTAATTCACTATTGCAACAGCGAATTGAAGCGTACTTACAAAAACACAAAACGATTGAAACTTATTACCAAGAGCAAAATATCGCACCGGATCAGCAAAACATTGAGCTACTAGCCGAGCAAATTGACGATGTCGAGCGGTGGTACGCCAACAAGACTTTTTCAGACCCTATATACACCGCAATTAAGGCGTATCAGGAACTACAAAGCCTGAATTGTTTGTCTCAGTGTATCGGCGGGTTTAATGACGCGTTGCTCATGCAAAAGCAAACCTTGCAATTAGACCTTGAAGACCCGATTGGGTTTGCTGATTACCAAGCGTTTACAGCAGAGGTGGCAGCGGCTATTGACGGTGAAACTGAAAGCGCGCCCCAACCTTTGGATGATTTTAGCCCGATTCGGTCTGGAGAGCTGCGGATTATTGATTTGCAGTTAGTGGATACGTTTGGACAAGTTAGAAATCTAGATTGGCAGGTTGACTCAGACGAATATGTGATTAGACCAGAGCCTATGAAGACCGCAGAAAACAATCGGATTAAGTTGCCGCCTCGCTTTGTGCAACCCACTCGGATTAATTTCCGTTGGTTATCGGCCAATGATGTATATAACCGGGAAACAACGGATGATCCCAACACCACGCCCATCTGTGGCTGGATACTGCCGAATAACTTGAATGGGGGCTTAACCTTTTACGATAATGCGGGTCAGGCATTGGGGGTGATTAATATCAATGGGGAATGGGATGATGTGCCTGGAGAAACAACTCTCGCAACAACAGTAATTGAGGGGCAAGAAATTCCCAACATCGCAAATCCTCATTTACACAAAATGGTGAAAACCATCATCACCTCAGGTCGTGAGTTTGTTGAGAATTTTAATCTTTGTCTCAACGATGCTCTGAATAATATCGATCCAGAAAACTTTGCGCAAAATCAAAGTTTGGCATTACTAATGGGACGTCCGATCGCGGTGGTGCGAGCTGCCGTCAATTTAGAATTGCAGGGACTTCCCGCCATTAATCAGGATTGGATTGTGTTTCGTCAAGATATGCAGCAGATGCGATCGCTTGAACAAAGAGACACCGACGATTTGACCGAAGTGAAGGTGCCCATTCGCATTGGAGAGTACCGACAGCTAAATGATGGCGTGATTGGCTATTGGAAAGAACAGCCCTCAGCCGATGGTGGCTATGAGTATGAGAACGACATTTTCTATGCTCAACAGAGCAAGCTGAATGAATCTGACAAGATTGAAACTCAAGCTATCGATCGGGATACCAACCCAGACGTAGAAGAAGGCCCCATCAATATCATTCAGTCTATTAGCAGTCCACCCCAGCTATTAACAATGCTGGTCGATCCCAGAGGCAGCGTTCATGCCACAGCGGGTATTTTGCCCAGTAAGGTGATTACGATTCCACCGGAACAGTATGCAGAAGCGTTGGCCAATATTAAGGTGACGTTCTCGACGACACCTATTTTAACAGAGCGAACCCAGCAGGGGAGGCTATATCTGCCGCTGCCAACAGCGCCGGACTATGACTGGGTTTGGCTAGAGCAAAAAGGAAGAGACACCTGGTCAGAAATTTTGACAACGCCAGCAATTGAGAAAGCGGCTTTTGTTCAATCTTACGCTGAGAGAACATCTGATCTAAATCTAGATCCTGACTCTGCGTGGCAAGACTTATTAGCTCAGGAATGGCTAATATCTCGACCCGCAAGTGGCAGTGAATCTTCTCCGAGTAAAGCTCATATTGCTGACAGGGACAAACGGGAAGCACTGACGGGAGCCTTGGAAACTCTCGATGATTTGATTGATCAGATCTTTGAGTCGCAGGAAATTAGTATCAATCCTGTCTCTTCTCAAGCCACCTTCTTAAGAGAGCAAGAAATTCGAGAAGGCTGGCTGGTGTTGAACCCATCCCAAAGTTAGCTAAATCCTGGCCAAGTCTAGATCGAAGGATCCGAATAACGCTGCTTTTTACGATTATTTTAAGAGGAAACAATGGAACAGATCAGTATTAACTTAACCCTGGAAGAAGTCAACACAATTCTAGAATCCCTGGGACGACTTCCCTATACCGAGGTTTTTCAACTCGTTCACAAAGTCAAAGCGCAGGCTGAGGCTCAGGTACAAGCGAATGAAATGCGTAGGCAGGAATACAGTCCAGCGATCGCACAGACCAACTCGAAAGTGCTTGCATCAGAACCCCTTGCATAAGGCTCAACCGTACTCTTTTTAGAAAAATAATTCACTTTGGAGAAAATTCAATGGTTAGTGTCGTTAACACCAGTCGCACTCAAGTTTCCGCTCGTCCCGATGTCTTGCAAATTTTCTTGCAGGATGAGGATGGACAAAATATTCTTGGAATTGATGATGGCGCATTGAGACAGTCGCTTCGCATTGAGATAGTCAATACCTCTAGGCGAGATATTGAACTACAACCCATCGCCCAAAATGCGCTCAATGGCCGAACCTATCATTTCGCTGTCTCGTTTAGGCCCGGAACTATAGTGGATATTGCATCCGTTACCTTACGCGAGATTAGCGATGGTTGGAATATGCAGCTCAAGGATAATACGCTCTATTTTGGCATAGACCAAAAGACAGTCATTCCTCAGGGTGAAAGAATGACGCTAACGTTAGAGAATATCAGCGCTGCGCCCGAGGGTGGCTCGCGAGGGACTCGGGTAGAAATCAAGTACGGCCAACTGTTGTATCAAGGATCTAATGAAACAATTAGCGGCAGTCGGTTGCAGTATCTAAACATTGTGAATCAGCGGGGGAAAAAGCAAATTCCGCTCTATGTGGGCCTTTTGGGGTCTAACACAATTCTCAATGATGGGCAGGAAAATGAATTGACCCTAACGATTCAAAGTCTTCCCAGTATGAGTGTGCCTTTTATTAGTGTATCCCCTGAAGAACTAGAAGAAGCTTTAGACAATCCTCCCAACACTAGAGTAGCCGCCCCTTCAAACGCTAACCGCGTGCTCTCCTTAAAAGAAATCCGAAGGAAAAAAATCACCCCAACAGCGGAGCAAATCGCTAGTTCAGTCATCGTTAAGCCGGATGATAGTAAGCGTACAGAAGGCATCTTAAAGCTGCGCGGCGCGAATGAAGGAACCTTAGATCAGGCGAGCAAGTTTACGATTTCCTTTGATGTGGCTTCAACAGAATCTGACGCGCCCCAAAATTGGGCCTTGTTGAATAATAATGATGCTGATGAGGTTAGAATTTCGGTTGAGGCCAATCAAGAACATTGGGGCTTTGGTGGCAGGGAAGCGCAGGGAATTAGTCCTCAATGGAGCTACATCTGCCAAAAGGGACGGCAGGTTTCAGGTCGCGAAGAGCTGCTCAGAATTAAGATCACGAATCTCAAAACGATCTTGAAATCGGGCTATGCCAATCTATATGTCCACTTTGAAAATATTCCAGGGTATTGGGATGGACATATCACGGTTCCTATTCATAAGGGTCCGCTAGTCTATCGGGAAGATTCTGCGGGTAAGGTGGGCTGCGTGGGCGTTGGCACGGATGAACCGCAGGCTAAGCTCCATGTGAAATCTTCTTCGGGACTAGAGGGTTTGAGGGTTGAGGGAGATACCAAAATTGAGGGGAATCTACAGGTTGATTCATTTACGATAGACAAGTTACAGGGAGATTTACAGGTTGAAGGAACTACAAAAATCTCAGGTGATCTAGAAATACAGGGTGACATCAAAGTTGGGTCAAAACCGTTTCAGCTTGAGCGATTTACAGGGGGAGATAACGCCGTAATAAATACAAAGTTTCCAAGCCGAGACTGGATTGTCATTATTGCTGGATTTAGGCCAACTGTTTCAGACAATGCCAGAGGACAGGTGGTTTACACCTTTGTAAACAATGGGATGTGGATGATTAGGGCAAATAGTCTTGGAATAGTAGAAAGTAATTGGGAAGTTAACGTTCTGGCTATTCGGAAAGATTGGGTTGAGGTAGTCAGCTTGATCCAACAATAAAGGCGATCACACCCTATTCCACTCTTATTTACGCTTCACTACAAGCGAATAAGAAGTGATGGAAATCGAAATGCGATCGCAGGCTTATCCGTCTCTGTTTAAAGAAGAGATAGGTAATGAATAGAAGGGGCGATCGCACGTCTGAAATCAATATCGAACACTGTTCAACACTTACTAATCGAAGATTTTAACTAGCCTTCAGGAGTACAAGACAATGACAAGATGGACTATTCAGAACCAACCTACTTTGCAGCCTAGAAATCAGCCGAACAATCAATCACCTGTGCCTACCGAACTAGATCCAAGATTGGTTGAAGAAGGTTTTCCAGAACAAGCCTCAAAGGCATTTCAAAAGGCCGCAGATGAACTCAACTGTGTAATCTGGAGCCGTGTACCGGGTAAAGCCTGCACTACTTTGATCGATGAAGGCTATAATCTTAAGCCCTTTTATGTTCATGGGAAATCTTGTAATTGGGGACCGATGGCAGGCTTTGTCTGTCAACTGCCAGCCCTCAATAAGGCCGGTGCTAGCAAGATGGCCTATAACCTTAAGGAACATATAAATTCTTTAGTTTGGTTAAAGGACATACAGGAAAGAGAAAGTGAAGAGGATAAGGTTGCCAAGACGCTCTTCCTTCCACTTTCGATATCGGATAAACGCAAGCAAGAACTGCTCAACAGCGGTTTCCTGCCAAATCACAAAAAAATTGGCAATAATTTGATATGCGGTATCGCACAAGACAAAAATAAAACAATTGCGGTTGAATACGCGATTAAGAAAGACGCTACTTCTAACCTGTGGCATATCTATCATAGGAACATTTATATCAAGGATGGAGATAGATACATTAGCTATCTGAAAAAAAACAGAGAAAAGTTTTCTATCGATCAAGAGGATGCAAACAAGAAAAACGTCAAAATTAAAGCATCTTATAACGAGAAAATTGAAGAATCCACAAAGCCTGTGGATAGAAGCACAATAACTGTAAATGACATCGTTCAAATTAATCAAGGTATACGGGAACTCAATATTATTCCTGTAGAGAAAGTATCCAATCCCTTGGATAATTTCTATTCTGTGAATGGCGTTCAAAGTCCATACCTAGCATACAGAGATAAAAAAGACCTCTACAAAAACGCAGTATCAGGTGACTATGATCTATTTGCAGTCTGGCCATTTACCCCCAATATCTCATTCGAGATGACCACTCGAATTTCGGAATTTCCAGACCTCCAGCCGACGCAACCACAACCGAATAAAATCAAGAATCTCTTTATACCCGTTGAAAAGAAAGAAAATGCGCTGGAGATCGCCAATTCTAGAAACGTGTTTATTGAATTCATTGGAACTTATCAAGAACTTGACGGCAAAGAGAATCCTGAACTTGGCAACATAAATGATCTCGTACAGTTTACTGCTCAGACGCTCAACTCTTTAATCCGAGCGCAGTACCTGGGTAAGAAAGAGCCAGAAGACAAGGGACAATTTCCCAACAGAGCTTTTCACAGCGACGAAGGCGGACGTCCAGGGGTCGATGAAATAGAGTACCCGATCGCCTTCTTTATGCCCAAGTCACAATGGGATGACCTAAAGCAGCATGATATAAAACAAAAAAACGTCCTCAAGAACACTGCCTTTGTAGTAGAAAATCACGTTGAGTTTCTTTCGCTAGTCCAACTGCTGAAAAGACGATTCTACGTTTTTCTACATGATGGATGGTTCATGCACTGGATGTGCTTAGCCGCTGATGAGAAGGCCGTGAATGAGAGACTAGGGAATGTAACTTTACCAGACAAGCCAAGGCGATATCTTGATGCTCGAATCAAAGAGAGAAGCGATTTGGATGGTGTCTCACGACAGTCTATAGAGTCGCTATTAAGCGACCTACTGACTCCGACTCCAGCTACAGCAACCGCTCCAGAGCAAAATGCTGCATCCAGAGCTCTTCAAGGCGTGGCTGAAAATTTTCTTGAGATTGCTACGAATCTAGTATTTCCTGACGCTGCCGAGCGAAAAGATCTGATCTCACCTTTAGAGATCGAATGAGCCAAACAATTTAACTCTATTTGAGAGTTTCTAAAACCTATCAATAGATCTGTAAATATCAACGAGGGAAGGCACCTCTTATGACAACAAACTCAGTTACGGCAAACTCTATGGTTTTCGATCGAGACAACCTCAGCGAGGCTTGTCTCGATGACCTACAAAAATATTTCTGGACGCGCAGTATCAAGCTAGATAAGCCTGAACAAGATGAAACCGATCCGCAAATTCATCGGGGCAACGGCACCTTGCTGAACGTTGCCTGTCAGATAGAGGTGTTCAGCAAGGCCGACCAGTCCTTACTAATCCTCTGCGCTCGGCCGCTTGAAGCTCCGAACTTTGGCACTTGTTTTCCCCTAATGCCAGGAGAATCGGAAACAGGTAATTCAGCAGACTCTTTTTTCCTGCGCTTTGTCACGCTCCAAGATCCACTCTGGCTCTATGTCTATCCAGAGCCATTAGATGAACAGACTCTGCAAGCGGAACTCGATAAACTGGGCATTTGGCAGGAGTGGTCTAGCCGAAACCAGCCATCGTTGCCGACGGAGAATGGCCTAAATATGTGGGGCGGACTCCTCCCCGATCTTCCTGGACTAGACACCCTGATTGATTTTATTGAGATCGATCTGTCTGAGTTTCTGGTTCAATCTAAGGTCACCTTTCCAGACGAGTTCCCGATACTCACCCTGCTGCTGACTATAGGACCAGAGGGCTTTCCATTTGGGCCTGGCACCCTGAAAGACGCTGAGGTTAAGTTGTCCTCGCCCCTCTATTTCTCACCGAATGATTCGCAGATTTGTCTAGAGGGAACGCTGGATTTCAATGATGGTCAGCAAGGCATCGACATCAAAATTGATTTCCCCCGCGATGGCGATCTGATTACAGCCATCGGCACCTACAGGAACAATACCCTTCCCTTTATTAACCCGTCTGATGTTGCGGACTTGCCTTCCCTGCCACCTCAATCTGACGTCACCGTAGACCTACAGTTTTCCAAACAGAAAAAAAGTCTTGAGCAGGCCAGCTTTACCCTCGATCTGGAAAGTTGGCCGGTGATTGAGGATGTGTTAACTCTTGATGGGCTGTTATTTAATTTTTCTGTTGATGAACCTTTGGATGCCAAAATAATCACGGCATCGATTGATGCTCAGGCAACTCTGGGCAAAGACAGTCAAATTACGCTTCTTGGTAGCGGTTACTATCCTAGCAATCAGTTTTATTTCGGTCTAGACACCCAAACTCCAGTCAAAATTGCCGATTTCGTAGCCGATTTAGGCGCGCCATCTGACGGCATACCCGACCTGACCATTAACGAGTTGAGTACCGAATTTAATCTGAATAGTGAGGAGTTAATCGCTCGGGTTGATGTTTCTGGAACCTGGGAAATTATCAACAATGTTGAATTGAATGCGCTTCGCTTCAAGATTTATGGACAAGCTACCTACAGCTGTGAAATAGCCGCCGAGTTGTCGATCGCGGGGATAGCCCTTAATCTGGAGGCCAATTACGACGGGGATGCGTGGCAATTCAACGGCAGCACCGGACAAGGGCAAGCCATCCCGATTGGCCCAGCGGCCCAGCAAACTGAAGACGGGCAATCCACTTTAGCCGAAGATTTAGGCAATATCTTTGGTGACGTTCCCTTACCCGCAGCCATAGAAGACCTCACGATTCAAAATCTAGCTGTCTCCTTCAACAGTGAGACCAAAGATTTTACCTTTACGGCTGAATCCCAGTTGGTGGTGGACGATCGAGCAGTAGATATTACCGTCATCATCGACATCACTCGCCAAGAAGATAATTCTTTTCTCAAACAGTTCGGCGGCTACATCACCGTCGGTGACTTACAATTCAACCTGCTCCTCACTCAAGACAAAAAGGTCACAACGCTCCTCGCTGCCTATAACAATCCCGATAGACAAGCCCTCAAAGTCAGGAACCTTGTCGAAACTGTTTCTACCGATATCGCCGCCTATGTCCCTACCACGCTAGAAATTACGCTCCTAGACGCTCTATTTATCTACAGTAAAGATAAGAGTAAAGACCAGAGCAGTAAAAACCAGAGTAAATCGCAGGTATTCTTTGGTCTTAACCTCAGTTCCACCATCAATTTCACGAAGCTGCCTCTAGTTGGGAAAGATCTTCCTGCCGACCGAACCATTGGGATTGATAACTTACAATTTCTCCTCGCTTCTCAAAACCTGACCCCCGACACAATTGATGGCTTCAATACCCTCCTTCCCGAGGACATGGCACCCATCCCCTACAGTCTCTCTCCAGAAGCATCCGCTCCAGCAGTTAAACGCGGTTTAACCATCAGCGCGACTCTGCAACTCGGTGATACCTTGCAAGTGCTCACCCTGCCCATTGCGGCTAACGAGTCATCTTCAGCCTCTTTGCCTGACGCGCCGACTCTCGATGTACCCGCTATCGCTGAGCCTGCTATCGATGAGCCTGATGCCACTGAGCCTGTTACCGCCGAGATTGTCACAGATGAGCCTGTTACCGATAGCACCCAATGGTATCCCCTCAATAAACGGGTTGGGCCGCTTCACTTGGCGAGAATCGGCGTCCAATACCAAGATGACATCCTTTGGTTCCGATTAGATGCTGCGATCGCCACTGCCGGACTCAGCCTAACGCTAGACGGCTTATCCGTCGGCTCCCCCATCAAACAATTCCAGCCCAAATTCCAGCTCCAGGGCCTTGGCGTCAGCTACGAAAGCAAAGGAACTCTTTCCATTAAAGGAGCCTTACTCAGAACAACCGTTGAGGGCAGAGACGAATACTCTGGTGCCATCATCGTCAAAACCAAAACCTTCACCATCGCTGCGCTCGGTTCCTACACCAACTTCAACGGCCACCCCTCTCTCTTTATCTACGGCATCCTCAACAAACCCCTCGGCGGTCCGCCCTTCTTCTATATCACCGGACTCGCCCTTGGCTTTGCCTACAACCGCGAGCTCATTCCACCCACCCTCGACGAAATTCCTCAGTTTCCCCTCGTTCGTGCCGCGCTTAACCGCACCCCCGCCGATCCTACCGAACTGAACGCTCTCCAGCAAGACCTGCGCCCCTCCATTCCCCCAAAAGTTGGGCGCATTATGCTAGCGGTGGGCATCAAGTTCACCTCTTTCAAGATTATTGAATCCTTCGTTCTGCTCGTTGCCAGCTTCGGCGATCAATTCACGCTTGATCTTTTCGGCCTCTCCACGCTCATTTCACCCCCGCTCCCCCCTAATAAAAATGTCCCCCCGCTCGCCCAAGTTCGATTTGCCATCGTGGCTCGATTTGCCCCCGCCGAAGGCATCCTTCAGGTTGAAGGCAAAATCCTGCCTGACTCCTATCTGTTTGACCGTGATTGCCGACTCAGCGGTGGCTTCGCTTTTTACACCTGGTTCTCTGGCCCCTATAAAGGAGACTTTGTTCTCACCGTAGGCGGTTATCATCCCCGTTTCCAGGTTCCGGAACACTATCCCAGAGTCGATCCCCTAGCGCTCAATTGGCGCATTAGCCAAAACTTAAATGTCAAAGGCAGTCTGTATTTCGCGCTCACCGCTTCCGCGATTATGGCTGGCGGACGCTTAGAAGCCAATTGGAAATCTGGCAGAATTAAAGCGTGGTTTGTTGCCTATGCCCATTTTATTGTCTCTTGGCAGCCCTATTTTTATGATGCGCGGATTGGCGTTAATCTAGGTGGCTCCTACAGCTTCCGCATTTTCAGGCGGACCAGAAAAATTTCAATCCAAGTAGGTGCCGATTTGCACATTTGGGGACCCAAATTCTCCGGCACAGCCAGAGTGAGTCTCTGGATCGTTTCCTTTACCGTTCGCTTCGGCAGTCGTTCTCGGCAGAAACCGCCTGCGCTCGACTGGCCGGAGTTCAAGCAGTCTTTCTTACCGTCTGATCAAGACGTTTGCACGCTTGCGGTTGAAAGTGGCTTACTCCGTAAGATAGGCGAAGGTGACTCGGAAATCTTTGTCGTTAATCCCAAAGACTTTGCGTTGACTGCCAGCTCTGTGATTCCGATTAAAACAACTGAAGCTGAACAAGTTTCCATTCAGTTGCAAACAGATTCTGGGGCGACGCCTCAAACAACAACCTTTGGCATCGCCTCAATGGGTGTCAAAAATCGAGACTTCACCGAGTCGAAATATCATATTTCGCTCACCAAAATTGGAGCAGACGGCAGAGAAGTCTCTCAGGAAAGCGGTTTAACCTGTGTGCCGATCGCTAAAAACGTTCCGGCTGGCTTGTGGGGAGAATCCAATACCACTGACCCGACTCGGGAAGGCTTGATCAACAATGTTCTGTCTGGATACACCGTCAAACCCGCCAAGCCGCCACAGCCTGGCGTCACTCAATCGATTGAGCGTAAAAACATCGCCTACGACACCGAATCAATCGCGAATGCCTATCAATGGCAGCCCGGTTCAGTATTTGCCAAAAGCGAAGAAGCCGATGAGGATGCCAGAGAACAAACTATCGGCAAAAGTATTACCTCTGAAACGGTCGAAAATAGTAGAACTCGCTTGTTGAAGCGTTTGGGACTATCGGACGTCGATATTGCCGATATGGATTTAGAAGACTTTGAAACGCCTCAAGGCATAGAGCGAGCATTTATTATCGCGCCACAACTTGAAACAGCAACCGTTTAGTCCTTTTACACCTAGCTCTCTCACGCTTAGCCCTTTCACAGTGAATTTGAACAATGAGCACTAAAGTTATCGATCCAAACGCCCAAGGGCAAATCCAGTTCATTCAAAGCCATCAGATGGCTTTAGAGACTGGACAATATAAAATTTCAATTGAGCAAACGGTCAAACTCGTTGATGTCAAGAAGGATGCCTTCAGCACACAGCTGACCTTTGTTGTGCAAGGCAATCGCTTTGAGCTAACCCAGCCAGAAATTCATGCAGTGTTTCCGCCAGCCGGTAGCCTCGGCGATCATTCCCACGTTTTGCCGCACGTTGCCCTAAAAAGTAGCACCCTTCCCTGGGAAAGGTTAGCGCAACCAGACACCCAAAAGGCCCCTTGGCTGGCGCTTATTCTGATTCACGAGGGAGAAAAACTCTTACGTACGCTTCCGAGAGACTATATTTTAGATTTAGAAACGCCACTCCGTAATGCTCAAGATAACGAGTTAACCGAAGCTCAAAAGGATCGACTATGGCAGCACCTGTTATCGGACAGCATTGGCTGGCTTAAGGACGCAGATGATGAAGAAGCCATGATTGTTGAGCCGAGCGATCGCAAGTCTGCTCAACTAGAAGGTGATTTTGCTGGACTAGAGACACAAGTTGAAGCCATCCTAGCCCAATCTGAAAACACTAAACTTATCCCCCTGGGTAAATTACAGCAATCCTCCACTGGCCCGATAAAGTGGCCCGGTGTAGCCTTAGAGATTGGCCAACAAGTGGACGACAATGTCGCCGTCATTGATGTCCCTAAGACGTTATTGGCAAAGATATTACCCACGACCGAAGATTTAGAGTATCTGGCTCACGTTCGTCAAGTTACCGGAGACACTGAAAATAGTGAACCTTTGTCTATTGAAAATAGCGAACCTTTATCTGTGGTAATTAGCAATCGTCTTCCTAAATCAGAAGGCACTAGCACCGCCTATTTAGTGTCTTTAGAGAACCGATATTCCAATGGACAATTTAACGATCAAAACGCCACGGATGACGAGTATATTCGTCTGGTAGCGCTAAAAAGCTGGAGCTTTGCCTGTACTAACCTTGAACAAAATTTTGCAGGACACCTTAAAAATCTCGACAAAGAGACACTCAGACTAGCCACCCAAGATAATCCCACCCAAGATAATCCTGACGTAGTTTCCTATCTGGCCAAAGGCTATCGTGCCTTCCCCCATTATCTCCGACAGGGCGGCAAAACCTTTTCCTGGTATCATAGCCCTCTTTCTCCTGGAGAAAATCCGACATCCTTAGCGTTATCTCAACTGGCTATACGCAGTGTCGATCAGCTGATTGCCTACAATCCGAAGACGGGTTTGTTTGATATTTCCTACGCCGCTGCCTGGCAGCTGGGTCAGCTGTTAGCCCTGCAAGATAAACAATTCGCCACTCGCTTGTTTAACTGGAAACGCGCCAACGCCCAAAAGCTAGCCAAAGATAATCAACAGGCGCTTTACCCGCATCTATTTGCTGAAACAGAACTTGCTGAAACAGAACGTAATGCTGCGACGATTGAGTTCCCTACAGAGATCCAAACTTGGTTCGAGCGACTCGGCCTATTATACGGGATTCCTTTTAATTACTTAGTCCCCGATGAACAGATGCTTCCTACAGAATCGATCCGGTTCTTCTGTTTAGATTGGTTTTGGGTAGAATCGCTGCTGGATGGTGCTTTTAGCATTGGTCGAGTACAAGACGCTGATGTCCAGCAAGATAGCCGTCAAAATCCACTAACAGGCGGAGCAAAACACATCAGCGGTTTCTTAATCCGTTCAGATGTGATAGCTGGTTGGCCTGATTTACAAATCGAGGGCTCCGAATTTTCTATCGCGGGGGAGCAACCTATAAGCCAGGCTCAGAAGTTAACCGTTTTACGGTGCGATCGCCTCTCAGAAAATATCTTACTTTGTCTGTTCGATGGAGCCATTCGCACCGTTGATATCTCCCTCAAGCCAGAGGGGCTACACTTTGGCTTTAATCATGATGGTGATGCAAACTTATGGCGAGAGCTAAGAAAGCTAGACGGCACAGAAATGAGCGATTGGAAAGTTCATCTGACGCCCGTAGAAGATAATCAATCCCCGATGATTAATCAGAAAAGCGTTGTAAATATTACAAATTTAGCAAATTGCATTAGAGATGAACTGCAAGAAAAGGAGCAGTCAATAAATAATTTTACGGCGGCTCAATTTGCCTTGCAGATGATTCAAGGGGTGGAAAAAGTGAGGTTTTCAATGGCTAGAAGCGCCTAAGGCTTAACGGCTAGTTCTGAGTAACCAAGAATACTAGGACGTGCAATAGCTGCTCATCTCTAACTTAGTTCAACACTTTCACCCTGAGTAAAGAAGTGTGGATGTTTTACCTAATCTTATGCCCAGGTAAAGATTACTAATAATACCTTAGAAGAGCAATAGAAACCCGGTTTCTGACCGGCAACAATCTAAATCTCGTCCGCTTGCCAATCCAGAAACCGGGTTTCTAGCAATACTAGCCGCCTACGCTCTAGCGCTGATCTACCAGTCGTTTGCCAGCTTTACTCCCGGTGTTGCTCTCCAGCGATCGCCAATTGTGACCGCGATCGCCGCCGGCCCCGATCCACAATCGTTTACCAGAGGGGCTTCAGTAAACGATTTACAGTCGGCTCTGCCGGTTCGAGCAGTTGTGGTGGGCTGAATCAGCCGCTCATACGCACACAATAGCAACGGGACTGGTTGATTGGTTTACTCAGCAATCGCGTCAGCTAGCTGCAACTATATTTCGTGCCATCGCCTTCAGTGGCCACAGTAGGGCGATGGCCGCGAAAGGATCGCCTGATTTCAGGTAATTTTACGTTTGATGGGTGATGAATCTATGCTGTCTATACATCCCGCAAGTCAATCTACAAATAGGGGAGACGAGGCAGATGTAGCCTTATTTTTATCCCTCCAGCAGGGCAATAAGTCGGCGCTAGTGGCTTTGTACGATCGCTACTCGCGCTTGGTTTACACAATCGCCTGGTGCATCTTAAACAGTGGGCCAGAAGCAGAAGACTTGACCCAAGAAATTTTTCTAAATCTCTGGCAAAAGTCAGCTTATGACCCCAACCGTGGCTCCCTCAGTCGTTTCTTGAGTACCGCCACCCGCCATCGAGCGATTGATCGTGTGCGTAGGGGCAGTAATCGAAGTCGCATTCTCAAGGGTCTGACTCATCAGGGGCCAGCCGTAGCAGCCCTGTCGCTACCTGAGGAGCAGGCTTCCCAAGGGGAGCGATCGCACCGAGTCCGAGAGGCACTACAAGCCCTATCCGACCAGCAGCGAGATTTACTGTGGCTCAGTTTTTATCATGGGCTGAGCCAATCCGAAATTGCCAGTCATACGAATATTCCTCTGGGGACGGTCAAGTCGCGGATACGTCAGGGCTTGATCAACCTCAAAGCGGCGCTCCAAGATTTGGCCGATTAGCCCTGTCCAATAACAAGATCTTAAAACAAACTCATCCAAAGCTGAGTGCTATTCGTATCTATTATTGGCCATTGACGACGTTCTTGATGAGTTTGCCTCAGGCAAGCTGGTGGCATCAATGCCCTAGTCTAGAACGACGATTATTTGCCTGCTTTCGATTTCTCAATTTCACAAATGGCGATCTCAGAAAACATCCTGGCACTTCGTCGGGATCATTTTTGCATACCATTTTTTAGATTCTTCAGTTCATTAAAATCAGAGAAATTTCCAAAGAAAAATTCATTCTATTTTCTGGAATTCTCAAACTGAAGATGGAAGGAACCTATAGCGTGACTCTTTGATCGCTTAAAAGCTACTGAAGAGAACGCAAATTGATTTAAATCACGTCCAATTTGTAATTTCAATTCTTGCAGAAAACCGAATTTGGACGTAACCAACCTCGAACACAATTCATTCATACCAGGATAAATCCCATGACTGTTCAACCTAGCAATACAGGCGTTAAGCGATGTCTGAGTTATTGCTTATCGTTAGCGAGTGTATTGGCCATTTCAGCTGAAGCGATCGCGCAGCCTCTCCCTGGGGGAAGCGTCATCCCAGTTTCTGCCGATGAGATGGCTCAAACTCAGGCTGAGCCAGCCCAGACCGCTCAGTCCTCCACCCCAGCAACAATCCCAACAGAGGCAGAAGCGGCTGCACTCCGTCTGCAATCCTTCTTCAGCCGATAATCTGGAACTGTTAGCTGCCATGCCCGCCCCTGATTGACTGACAAAAGTTGTCTGCCCTCACCCCCAACCCCTCTCCCAGAGGGCGTTCGCGGAGCGTCTCCGAAGGGAGAGGGCTAGGGTGAGGGCTTTCCGGGCATCAGCCTGCATGTGAAACGCCCAAAAGTTTAGTTCATCCCCAAAGAACAACCACAAATGTGTTCTTCAATCGCAGGAGAAAGGAATGAATCACTATAAGCCGCTGAGTTTCCTCTTGGCAGCTCAGGCAATTGGAATACTTTTTTTCTTCCCATACTATGCCTTCTTTTTGCAAGATCATATTGGCTTAAGGCTCTTTTCTATTGGCCTAGCGAGTCTAGCGGTTCTGAGTTTCTGGAGCGTTGTGACTGGCAAGCCGTGGGCTTTATGGCTGGTGCTCACAGTGACGTCATTGAAGCTCACGCTAGATCTATTTGCCTGGGCAACATTCCTAGATCGCAGCTTGCTGCAAATAGTCGGACAAGGAATCAACATTAGCATTATTGTGATTGCCTTCAGAAGCCAAATGCCAAGCCATTCGAGACTTTCACATCTGCACAAACTTTATTATGGCTTTGTTTTAGGACTCGCCTTGCCGATTGGTATTTGGGGACTCCTGATGCCTGAAGAGATCACGACGGTATTGCCATTTATGGTGCCTCCCCTCCATGCTCGTTTTTTAGGTTCTATGTATCTTTCCGGAGCCACGTTTATGGGGTTAAACATCCTAGCAAAGCAGTGGTCAGAAGCTCGCGTAGTCACTCCCATGATTGCCATCTGGACGGGCATGTTGGGGTTGATTTCTCTATTTTATCTTGAGGCCTTTAACTGGGAGCTTGAGCCGACTTGGATCTGGTTTGTGGCCTACATCGGCTATCCACTTATTGCCGCTTGGATCACCTGGCAACAGCGATCGCAAACTGAACATCCACCGGGTTCAGATCTCTCTCGTCTCCTGCGCATTTATTTATTAGTACAAAGCAGTCTCTTTACGCTTTTGGCGCTCTGCTTACTATTTGCACCCGCCGCCATGGTTAAGGTTTGGCCCTGGGCTATTACACCTTTACTGGCTCATATTTATAGCGCTCCTTTCCTTTCCTTTCCTATGGGCTGGGTAGCCTTTATGCCCTGACCCAAAAAAAGTGGAAAGAAGTGAGAATTTTAATCTATGCCACCTTAGTGTTTACCGTGGGTGTTCTGGGTTCATCCCTTTATCATCTGGCGCTGTTTGACTTTGCCCGTCTTAGTGTTTGGGCATGGTTTAGCGGCTTTAGTCTAATCAGCTTGGCCTTAGCTTTTTTTGGTTTTTTACCCAGTTTGCGGAGTGCCTCTGCCTTGAAGCAAGAAAAATCCTTAGATAGCAACTATTAGGCAATAAATCATGACTCTTTCACCTTCCAATTCTGCCACTGCTCATAACAGCACCCCTATTTCGCTACCCCTGAGGGCATGGCTTGCCGTTGAAATACTTTTTGGTGTCGCAGCGATCGAGGCGGTTTTCTTGCACCCTGATCAAACGGCAACAAATTTCGCTTGGCCCATTCAACCCATTGTCATGGCTGCCACCTTTGGGAGCTTCTACTTATCTGTAGGACTAATGTTTATTTTGGGAACTTTGGCCCGCCGCTGGCAACAGGTTCGGGCAGTGAGTATTCCTGCTGCAATTTTTACTGGCTTCATGCTCCTCACCACTTTTCTTCACTGGGATAAGTTCAACCATGGCATTCCACCTTTCTATATTTGGTTTGCGAGCTATTTGTTGCCGCCGCCTATTTTTGTGGCGCTATACTACTCCCACCAAAAGAAAGCCGCACCGATAGGAATGCAACGATTACATCCTATTGCTCAACCCATTCGTCAGTTTTGGGTTATCAACGGTCTTATTATTACCCTGATTACACTGCTATTTTACCTGGCCCCAACCTGGTTAATCACGATCGCCCCTTGGACAATGACCCCCCTAACTGCTCGTACCCTTTGCGGCTGGTTAATTGCTGTGGGGACGCTCCAAATGTGGATGGCATGGGAAGGTGATTGGGGCCGGATCAAAATCGCCAGTACCCTGCTTGTCATTCTGCCCTTTGCTCTTTTATTTCAATGGGCTCGATACAGCTCAGAAGTAAACTGGAGTAGTCTTTCGCTCTGGCTGTTGTTGCTGGACTTTAGCTTCAATTCGTTTCTGTGTATCTATTTATGGTGCCTGTGGACTGGTCGGCGCTCTTCTCTTTGAAGGGCGGCGCCAGCGCAACGAAAAGAAGACACCTGATGTATTCCTGCTTGACTGACAAAACAGGCAGGCTGAAACCATAGGCAGGCTACGCTCTGGAGCTGATGCTGAAGGGGTTTCAAGCTTTCCCCACCCTTCGGCCCTGGTGCGTGATAGAGAGGATATGTCCCAATCCTTTAGCCATCATCGCCTGGCAGACCAGGGCCGCAAAGCTTTGGCCTAGGTGAAGAAATGCTCACACTGAGAATGACCTTGGTAGGCTAGATGCACGCCGCTCATTCGAGTTTTTGCCCATGCCGGTTCTCTCTCCTCAAACCCCGCCCCAGTTTGTAGCGCCAGCAACCGTTGGCTCTGACCGTCAGACTGTGGTACTCAACGTCAGCGGCATGAAGTGCGCCGGGTGTGTGCGGGCCGTAGAAAAGGGCCTGGCCCAGGTAGAGGGGGTGACATCGGCCACGGTCAACCTGGTGACGGAGGTGGCCGTAGTCGAGGCCCAGAGTGACGCTGTCACCGCTGAAACGCTGGCCGATGCCGTGGCCCAGGCCGGGTTTAAGGCGACGCCGCGCACCAGCGATGGCGATGGCGACGACCTCACCGCCTGGGTGGCGGCGAAACGGGCCGAGCAGCAGCAGCAGGGGCGGCGGCTGGGGGTAGCGATCGCTCTGCTGATTCTCTCCACCCTGGGCCACCTGAGGCACTTTGGCTGGCTGACGGTGCCCATCCTCAGCGACCTGTGGTTTCACGCTCTGCTGGCCACGGGGACGCTGGCCTTTCCAGCCCGAGACATTCTCGTTGACGGCTGGCAGGGCATTCGCCGGGGCGCGCCCAACATGAATACCCTGGTGGCCCTGGGCAGCGGCAGTGCTTACCTGGCCAGCGTGGTGGCGCTGGTGTTCCCGGCGCTGGGCTGGGAGTGCTTTTTTGACGAGCCGGTGATGCTGCTGGCGTTTATTTTGCTGGGCCGCACCCTGGAGCAGCGAGCGAGATATCGGGCGGCGGATGCGCTGCGATCGCTGGTCGAACTCCAGCCCGCCGTCGCCCGCTTAATCTCAAACCCGGCCACCGCTGGTGTGGCCCAGACTGGGGTCGAGGTGCCGGCCCGCTGCCTGCAAGTCGGCGAGTGGGTGCAGGTGCTACCGGGCGAAAAGATCTCCGCCGATGGCACGGTGGTCACCGGGCAGACCACCGTCGATGAGTCAATGCTGACCGGCGAGTCAATGCCAGTGCTGAAGCAGGCGGGGGATGGGGTGACCGCAGGCACGCTGAACCAGGGGGGCGCGATCGCCATTCAGGTCACGGGCACCGGCCAAAACACCGTGCTGGCCCAAATGATTCGCCTGGTGGAAACCGCCCAAAGCCGCAAGGCCCCGATTCAGCGGCTGGCGGACGTGATCTCGGGCTACTTCACCTACGGCGTGCTGAGTCTGGCAACCCTCACCTTCCTCTTCTGGTACTTCGTCGGCCTTTCCCTCTGGCCGAGCGTGATGGACTCGGCTCTGGGCATGGCCCACATGGGCCACACCATGACCCTGACCTCCTCGACATTGCTGGTCAGCCTCAAGCTGGCGATCGCCGTCATGGTGGTGGCCTGTCCCTGCGCCCTGGGGCTGGCCACCCCCACCGCCATTCTGGTGGGTTCAGGCATGGGGGCCGAGCGGGGCCTGCTGCTGCGCGGCGGCGACAGTCTCGAAACCATCCACCACCTCGATACCGTGGTGTTTGACAAAACCGGCACCCTCACCCAGGGCCAACCCCAGGTGACGGCGATCCACGTCCTCGAAGATGGATTCACCGAGGCCGACATTCTGCAACTGGCCGCTACGGTTGAAAGCGGCACCCGTCACCCCCTGGCCCAGGCGATTCACCAGGCCGCCGCTGAGCAAGCCTTAGACCTGCTAGCCGCCGATGACTTTGACACCCAGCCCGGTCTGGGGGTCGCCGCCCAGGTCACCTGGCGGGATGAAACGCTCTCCTGCGCCCTGGGCAATCAGCTCTGGATGGAGCAGCAGGGGCTGGAGCTATCTGACGCCGTGCGCGAACGGGCGGTAGCGCTGGCTAGCGCTGGGCAGACGGTGGTGTATGTGGGACTGGGCGATCAGGTCGTGGTGGGCGTGGTGGCGATCGCCGACCTGCTCCGCCCCGAAGCTGCCGCTGTGGTCAAAGACCTGCAAGATCAAGGGCTACAGGTGCGGGTGCTAACGGGGGATAGAAAGGAAGTGGCGGCTGCGATCGCATCCCAGCTCAACCTCAGCCCCGCCCAGGTCACCGCCGAGGTCTCGCCCCAGGGCAAAGTCGATGCGATCGGCCAACTCCAGGCGGAGGGGTATACGGTGGCTCTGGTCGGCGACGGCATCAACGACGCCCCCGCCCTGGCCCAGGCCGATGTGGGCATTAGCCTGCACTCGGGCAGCGACATTGCCATGGAAACCGCCGATGTCATTCTCATGCAAAATGACCTGACGGGCCTGCTCGATACCCTCACCCTCAGCCGCGCCACCTTCAACAAGATTCGCCAAAACCTGGCCTGGGCCTTTGCCTACAACCTGGTAGCGATCCCGCTAGCGGCGGGGGTGTTGTTGCCCGTCGCTGGAGTCAGCCTTAGCCCGGCGGCAGCGGGCGGCATGATGGCGTTTAGCTCGGTGGCGGTGGTGGTGAATTCATTATTATTGCGTTCTGTGCCACAGAGAAACATTATCAAGTATAGATAGAGACAGCAAGTTTTACTTTCTTCTCACGCTAAAATATAGCTATGATTATATGAATTTAAGGTAGTTTTTGAGTCTATCGATTAGCAAAGTTTACTCTCCTAAATCCAGATAAATCTAGCCTACAGAGAAATATTTATCACCCAAACAAGGAATTAAAACCTTCCATGCATGTCATCAATGAAACTCCTTATGAGGTTGAAGAAACTCAACTGAAGGAAGCTCAAGATCTTGCAAGTCGTGTTCAAGAATCGGCGGATGTTGTTGAGAAGCATTTTGCTAGCTAGTGTCAATCAGGTATAAGAATGAGCATGCAGCAAAAATGTTTGGCGCATTTGCGGCGGCATTTTAAAAAAGTGATTAAGCTCAAGCATGGCCATAATCCGCACCTTGGCCAGGTGTTTCTCGACTGGATTGATACAGCCTTTGCGGCGCATCGGCACTAGCGTGAAACCCAAGATGCTAAGGCTTATCATCATTGGGCAGCGGGCTTCAAACGGGAGGTGCAAACGGCCCTCGAAGCATGGTTGCCGAAAGCCGCGTATGCCGCTGGATTGTTGTTGCGTTCGTTACGCGATCAAGCGGCCCAATGGTGGTATTTCCTCGACCACCCAGAAGTGCCACCGGATAACAATCGCTCCGAATGCTCCTTACGGTTGGCTGTGACCAAACGCAAAGTTTCTGGCGGCTCACGGTCCATGACAGGCTTTGCCCAGACGGCCAGCTTACTCACGGTAATCCAGACCTGTCGGACTCAGGGTCGGTCGGTGTTGGATTTTTTCCAGCAGGTGTTGATGGCCACAGGCTCACCTAAGGGCCGACCAATGCCTTCGCTCATCCCTGATGCAAGCACCTGAATCCTTACGCATAACCAATCAGACAATTAGAATTCGCCCGATTGGTCAATGGCTAAGTTTTGGGAAGTATGGTGAAATTACTCGAGTCTCTTCCCTTTCCACGTTGGCATGGTGAGATGAAGAAGCTATGGTCTTCCAGGGTTCTCAGTAATGCTTCATCGATATCCACTGACTGCCTTTTTTCTCCTGGCCTACGCTATTTCCTGGGTGCTATGGCTACCGCTACTGCTGTCTGCCCAGGGTCTAATTGCGGTTCAACCACCACAGATACTCCATCTGCTAGGTAGCTTAGGCCCAGCCCTCGCAGCGCTCATGGTGACAAAAATCTGTGGCGGCCAGGTGGGATGGCGCGACCTGTGGCGACGAATGTTTAACTGGCGCGTGCATTGGGTATGGCACGCGATCGCCTGGTTGAGCCCGATCGCGCTTTTTCTGACTGCGGGCTTACTCACGGGCTGGGAGGGACAGCCCTGGCAAAACTTTGGGCGCAGTAGCGAGTATCCCGATTTGCCTGTAGGAGGCTACTGGGTAGCAAGTATTGTCTTCTACGGCTGGGGCGAAGAAACGGGCTGGCGGGGGTTTGCTCTGCCCCATCTACAGACTCGTCAGACGGCTCTGACGGCGACTATCAAATTAAGTCTATTTTGGGCACTCTGGCATCTACCGCTGTTTGGCTTTACATCAGGACTTGCCCAGTTGGGCGTTGCCGAAATCCTGGGCTGGTACTTGAGTCTGCTGACCGGAGCGATCTTGTTTACCTGGCTAACTAACAGCACCCAAGGCAGCATTCTGATCGCCGCCGTGTTTCACGGAACGATGGATATTGCGTTTGTGTCGCCGATGCCGACAATGACGACCAGCATGCTGGGAGCTTTAATCACGATCTGGGGCATCGTAGTCCTCTTCACCACCAGACCGCGTTACCTTTCCCGAGTTGGCAAGATAGTGATCGCTCCGGCAACAAACACTGTCGCAGTTGACGATTAGGCTTTAGGTGTGTGCATTCTCATTAGTGCGACTGTTTTGTCATACTACACTTGTCCCAATGCCCCAGCCCCTTGAGATTGCACTCCTGACCTACTCGACAAAGCTGCGGGGCAGTGTGGTGCATACGCTGGAGTTGGCAACCGCTCTCACGGAGCTAGGCCACGACGTGTGCGTCTACGCCCTCGACAAAGACGGACTGGGGTTTGAGCGAGACATTTCAGCCAGGGTGGAGCTGGTCCCCGCTCAGCCACCACCGACCCACCTGCCGCCCGAACAGGCTACCGATGCGCTAATTCGTCAGCGAATTGAAGAATTTGTGTCCTACTTTTTGGTTCATCCCCAACCTCAAGACATCTACCATGCCCAAGACTGCATTGGGGCCAATGCTCTGGTGCAGCTGCGGCAGCGGGGGCGACTGTCCAACGTAGTGCGCACCGTTCACCACATTGAAGACTACCCCAGCATTTACCTACAGCAGTGTCAGGACAAATCGATTCGCGACCCAGATTTGTGCTTGTGCGTCAGCGATCGCTGGCACCAGGCCCTTCTCACCGAATACGGTATTGCAGCCCCTAAAGTTCTCAACGGCGTCGATCTCAGGCGTTTCTCGCCAACGCCCTCAGGTCAAGAAGAGGCTCTCAAAGCCCGCTATGGTCTCACGGGTTCCCCTATCTTTCTCACGGTAGGCGGCATTGAGCCGCGCAAAAATTCGCTGCGGCTGCTGGCGGCCTTTGCCCAGGTGCTCGCCACTCACCCCCAGGCGCAGCTCGTGATCGCAGGCGGGGCCACCCTGTTCGACTATGAGCCCTATCGTCAGCAGTTTTTTGCGTTGGCTCGGGCTTTAGCGCCAGAACCTGGCTCGATGATGGGTCAGTCGGTGATCTTGCCGGGGGTGATTCCCGATGGCGACTTACCCGCCCTCTACCGCACCGCCGATGTCTTTTGCTTTCCGTCTACTAAGGAGGGCTGGGGGCTGGTGGTGCTGGAGGCGATCGCATCGGGCCTACCGGTGATCGCCGCCGATCAGCCACCGTTTACCGAGTTCCTAAATTCTGAGCAAGCGCTGCTGGTCGAGCCTGAGTCGGTAGAGGCCATTGCCGATGCTATGACCGCAGCGCCGAACCCTGCCGTGGCTCACTCTCTAATCCAAGCAAGTCAGGCTATTTTGCCCCATTACTCTTGGCGGCGATCCGCCCAGCTGCACGTACAACAATACCAAAAGCTGTGCCTGGCATCAGGAGCACGCCGCATCCAGCGAGATTTGAAGCATTCCTAGGCTGCTCCTGTAGCAACGAAACGTCTCTATGCTTGCGGCAAAGGCCTGGTGATCCCGGTCATATGGAGCTAAGCGGATTCGAACCGCTGACCCCTTGAATGCCATTCAAGTGCTCTACCAACTGAGCTATAGCCCCCCATGCGCTAGCTATGACGCCAAGCGCACAAATAATAGTGGCCCACAGCGGGTGCTGCCGTCAACCCCAAAGTTTCCCTTACAGGTGAAAAGATCGGCAACCATCCGCGATAGAGTCAGGCAGATAGCATTAACGTGGCAATGGTCATGATTTCTCCTGGCTCTACTCCTCCTACTCCTCCCCCCGACGCCGATGCGGTGCAGGATATTTTACTCAAGCTGCGGCGCAAAGAAGGTACCTGGGTCAATTGGGCCCAGGGTTGCCAAGCCCTACAAAAAGCCAAACTAACGCCCCAGCAAATTTTTGAAGAAACGGGGTTTGAACCCATTCAGCAAAACCAGATTATGGTGGCTGAGCAGGTCTTTCAATCGCTGATTAACGTGGGGGTCGCCGAAGCCACCCAGGCCCACTTTACGCGGCAGGGCAGCGATTCGCTCTACGAAATGCGGTTGCTCTCTCAGAGCGATCGCGCCGCGACCGCCGACTTCGCCCTCCAGCACGGCCTCGACTCTGAGGAGGTGCGCGATCTGGTCAAACCGCTCAAAGAATATTCCTACCGTAAGGAGAACCCGCCCGGTTTTGGCGATGGCCCCGGCGATGCGATCGCCTACCACTATTGGAAGCTGGCGCGCCAAAACGACGACCTGCAAGACCGCTCTCGGCTCATTGCTCAAGCCCTGCGGTTTGCCGAGACCGCCACCGCTCGACAGCAGATTGAAAAGCTTTTGACCGACTTTACCGTGGTCAAGAGTCGCCCCGCGCCGCGACTACCCCTGTATCGCTTAGAGACCGAGAGCGATCTGCCCCGCATGATTCCGGTGGTGGGGCAAATGCCGCTGACCGTAGATGACCTCAAGGCGGTGCCCGTCGTCGTCGCAGAAGATCCCTTTGGGATGGTCAGCACCACTGGGGCTAGCGCTTGGATTGCGGTGCCAGGCTGGCAGGTGATCTTTCGAGCCGAAGACCCGGTCGGCCTGTTGACCCAGTCGCGGCAGTTGCCCAACTACCCGATCGACGCCGCCGATGAGTTATTGTTCGTAGTGGTCGATCGCAGCGATCGCACCTGGGACGACGATGGCTACTTTCTCACCGCTACCGCCGATCAGCTCACCGTAGTCTGGTCGACCAGTCCCTTAGATACGCCTGTTCTCGGCAAGGTCATCCTGATTTTGCGGCCTAAGCGCATCCTAGACGAAGACTACAATCGCGAACTCTGGCAGATAGACGAGTAGGAGCACCCCATGGCCTTAGAACGACGCCTCTCACGCACCATGTTTCTCAATACCGAAATCGTCGAGCTGCGGCAGATGTGCTTTACCCCCGGTCGGGTCTTTGAGCCGGGTAAGTATCTCGCTGGTGAGCTGCCCGATACCGCTTTTGAAATGGGCCTGGTCGAAAAGCTGCCGCCCGTCCGGGGCCATAGCGAAGAGCTAGACAAACCACCCCAAGTTTAGGGACTGAGTTAGGGACTGCGTCTTAGCCCCCAGCCCCCAGACTCTCTTGGGCAAAACCCCTGACCCTACGCCAAACTCTCCTACTGGGCCCCAATGCCAAACCAGGCCCCTCCGCTGAGAGTAAACTTTTTGCGACAACGTACTCTAAGCTACAGTACCTAGCGGCCCCAGCCCCGACAACAGTGGTAGTATCTGTGGCTGCACCATGGCCGTGACATCCTTAACCCCAAAAGATTTAATCGCTTCCCCCAAACCCCAAATTATTGTCTGCGGTTTGGGGCGCACGGGGTTTCGCATTTTCACCCTCCTGCGGCAGCAGGGTGCGAGGGTGGTAGGCATTAGCTACCATCCTCTGCCCGAGGTGGTGGGCAATATTGTGGTCGGGGAGCTGCGATCGCCCGATACGCTCAAAGCAGCGGGCATTCATCAGGCCCATACCCTGGTGTTAGCCACCTCCGACGACGCCCTAAATCTGGCTATTCTGACCCAGGCGCGCATTCTCAACCCCAACATTTGCATCGTCAACCGACTGTTTAATATTAGCCTGGGCGAGCGCCTCGACCACACCCTGCCCCACCATGTCAGCCTGAGTTCGGCGACTCTAGCCGCGCCCCTGTTTGCCTTTGCGGCGCGGGGCAATCGGGCCATTGGCCAACTCCACCTGTTTGGTCTCACCTGGCCCATGTACGAAGAGGTGATCGACGTCGCCCATCCCTGGCATGGCAAACCGCTCAAAGCCCTCTGGGATAACCGATCCCAGCTTTTAATTCACTACCACTCTAGCTCTAGCCCGATGGACTTGGTGACGGCAGTGGTGACGGGGCAGGTGCTCCAGGTGGGCGATCGCATTGTGGTGGCCAACCAGCCCCAGCAGCCCCGACCCAAATCTCACCACATGGCGCAGTTTTGGCAGCGGCTGTTAGTGACCCTCGACCATGGTCGCCGTCGCGCCCGCGCCACCCTGCTGGTCATTTTGGCGCTGCTCATTACCATCGGCTTAGCCACCTTTACCTACCTGTGGCAAGATCTCGGCACCAGCTGGGTCGATGCTCTGTACTTCTCGGTGGGGATGATCACCGGGGCTGGGGGTCAAGAACAGGTTGCCGAAGAGGCCTCGGCCAGCATCAAAGTGTTTACCGCCGCCATGATGCTAGTGGGGGCCGGGGTGATCGGCATCTGCTACGCCCTGCTCAACGACTTTATTTTAGGCTCTCACTTTCAGAGTCTGTGGAGCGTGGCCCGCATGCCCCGCCAGCACCACTACATTGTTTGTGGGTTAGGCGGCGTCGGCTATCGCATAGCTATCCACTTACACCAAACCGGTCACAAAGTCGCGGTGATTGAGCAAGACATCAACAACCGGTTTTTACTGTCCGTCAAGGCGCTTAAAATCCCGGTTATCATCGGCGATGCCAACCTCACTTCCACCTTAGAAACCGTCAATCTATCGTCGGCCCAAGCGCTGCTGGTGGTCACCAGCGACGACACCATCAATCTAGAAATTGCCCTCACCGCCCGCAACATTAGCCCCCAGGTGCCTACCGTGGTGCGCATCTATGAGGCTAAATTCGCCCAACAAGTGCAGCAGGTCTTTGAGTTTGACCAAGTGCTCAGCCCCATGGATTTAGCCGCCCCCACCTTTGCGGCGGCGGCACTTGGGGGTCGCATTTTAGGCAATGGTATATCTGGGGATCAGCTCTGGGTGGCGATCGCCACCCTAATTACCCCCCACCATCCGTTCTACAATCAACCCATTCAGGCCGTGGCCAAAACCTCCCACTTGGTGCCCCTCTATATTGAGAGTCGCGGTGCCCAGGGCCATGGTCCCAACCATCGCACCCTCCACGGCTATGACCTGCTCAATGTCACCCTCGCCGATGGTGATGTGCTCTACCTCACCATGCCCGCTAACCGGCTCGATTGTCTGCAATACAACCCGACTCAAGTTATTGAAGAGATGAGGGGATAAGGGGTAGCGGATATACAGCCTTATTCATGTTGCTTAAGTACAGTTCAAAGGGAACAGGGAGTAGGTGACAGGGAACAGAGTGTACTTGTTTCACTTGCACACCGCTATATTCAATCTTCAAAGTTGGTCTTTTTTCTCCCTCTCCCCGTCTCCCCCTCTCTCCCTCTCTCCC
>NZ_JADEWX010000292.1 GCF_015207395.1 Nodosilinea sp. LEGE 07088 | reverse complement strand
TGGTTTGGTAGGATGCAGGAAACATATTGGTTTAGGGGAGCTGCACTGAGGCTCCCTATTTTTTGTCCCCTTTATTGTCTCAAAGCCCTGTACCGCATGACGTTGAGTACCCTTGTCACCCGTTAAGAGTTGATACCCTAGCAACGTTCCAATCCTCGATCGCATTCCTTGCCCTGGCGATGCCGCCAATGCCCTGGCCCTGGCTGGGTGGTACCAGCGCTGATCGGATCCGTTTCAAGCTTGCCAGTTGAGTTTTGCCTACACCTAGAGCATCGGTTCAGTATGGCTAAAAACCCGATTTCTTCATTAACTGGCCTACGAGATTTGGCCTTTCCTGGGGGAGAAACCGGGGTTCTGTACCGGCGTTCTAGGCTTGTCTGCGGCAGCAAATAACTCTTGGACTGTTGCGTTTAAGGGGCCCAGTTGGGGCGAATCTGTCTTCATTTGACGGGCTATCGCTGCCACAATGGGAGCAATGAGATGCTATTGCGGCCAAACGCCCCATGCCCCCTGCCAATTTTCAATCCCTAGCCAATTTCATTTGGTCGGTGGCCGATCTATTGCGTGGCCCCTATCGCCCGCCCCAGTATGAGCGGGTGATGCTGCCGATGAAATCGAAAAGATGGAGGAAGCCAACCGGCTGTATCTGGTGGTCTCCAGCTTTGCTGAAATCGACCTATACCCCAACCGGGTCGATAACATTACTATGGGCCTCGTCTTTGAGGATCTGATTCGGCGCTTTAACGAGTTGGCCAACGAAACCGCCAGGGATCACTTCACCACCCCGCGTGAGGTGATTCACTTGATGGTGAACCTGCTCATGGAGCCAGATGGGGATGTGTTGACCGGGGGCAGCCCCATTGTCACCGTCTGCGATCCGGCCTGTGGCACGGGGGGAATGCTGGTTGAGCTTTCCCTCTTTGGCTCCATCCTGCGCGACGACTTTCGCCCCACTGGCGATCCCCTAGCGATGCTGACGTTCTCTATGTCAGCGCCCCCGAAGCCCGCTACGGCTTCAAATTTTTTGTCATGCAAGCCGAGCTAGAGCAACTGCTCAACCGCAAAGTAGACCTAATTAGCAAACGAGGCATCGAAGCCAGCCGTAACCCCCTTCGCCGCCAGATTATCCTTGAGTCCGCCCAGGTAATCTCTGTCCGAGGATATCATTAATTAAATTCATAACTCACTTACCATACGGTCAAGCCATGGACAAAACACGTCACGTTTCTCTAACTATCCAAGGGCAAGATCAAGTCCTTACTATTCCCCCTGAATTTGCCATCACAGGCACCGAAGTCGTATTGCGTAAAGACGGAGAACGCCTCATCATCGAGCCGATCTTGCCTAGTTCCTTACTGGCTCTACTGACCACACTATCCGACCTTGAAGAAGACTTCCCCGATATCGATGAAAGAACGTCGCTTTTATAAAAGGCAGGTTGATGCGCAATGCCTCAAGCTTCAATACCTCTACCAGATATTTACCAGCGGCTAAGCCTAGCCCCAGAAGCGATTGCGCATTTCTGCGAAAAATGGCAAATTATTGAGCTTTCCCTCTTTGGCTCTATCCTCCGAGATAACTTTCGCCCTGCTGGTGATCACCCTAGCGATGTTGACTTCCTCTACGTCAGCGCCCCCGAAGCCCGCTACGGCTTCAAATTTTTTGACATGCAATCCGAGCTAGAGCAACTGCTCAACCGCAAAGTAGACCTGATCAGCAAGCGAGGCCTTGAAGCTAGCCGTAACCCCCTTCGTCGCCAGGTCATCCTTGAGTCCGCCCAGGTGATCTATGTTGTAGGAATGGATAGGGAGAAAAGGTTATGAGAATTGACCGTATCGAGATCCGCAACTTCAAAAAGTTCTCGGACTGCGCCCTCGATCTCCATCCCCAGTTCACCCTATTGGTGGGCGACAACGGCACAGGTAAAACCTCCTTACTCGATGCTTTGGCCATTGCTGCTGGGGTGTGGCTCGTCAACGCCCCCGATACCACCCTATCTAACAGCAAGCGCAACATTCTCACCAGCGAAATTCATCTAGAGGCCATTGAATCTGACGGCATCACCCAATTCATTGAGCATAAACCTGTCCAAATTAAGGCAGTCGGTCGCTTAGGCGATCGAGAGGGAATAGAGTGGACACGGCAAATTAAAGCTGACGGCTCCCGCACCTCCAACGCCGAAGCCAAGATAGCCCTCGACCTGATAAGTGAGCTATACCGTCGTGATCAGGCCAGAGAAAAACTTTGGTTTCCTATCGTGGCCTACTATGGCGCGGGTCGGGCCTGGTTGCCCTCCAACAAAACCGACCCAAAAGCCAGGCAAATCAATGGTGTTTCTCGCCGCTGGCACGCCTTTTACGACTGCCTTGATGAACGGATTCGCATTGCGGATCTACAAACCTGGTTCCAAAAAGAAGCCTTGGCCTCTCTCCAACGCCAAGGCCAAATGCGCTTGAGCTACGAAGTCGTTAAATTTGCTATTTTAGGGGGAATCCCTGCGGCACATAACCTCTGGTTCGATAGCGATCGTTCTGAAATCATTATTGCCATTGATAACTCCCCTGTCCCCTTCAGTAATCTTAGTGCGGGACAAAAAACGATGGTGGCTTTGATTGCCGATATCGCCATCAAAATTGTTACCCAAAATGCGGCCTTCTTATCTGATGCTAATGGCATAGACTCTAGTGAGTTGCCCTTAATTCTGCAAAAAACACCAGGGCTAATTTTGATTGACGAAATTGATGTGCATTTGCATCCTAAGTGGCAGCGGCATGTTGTAGAAGACTTGACCCACACATTTCCCGCCATCCAGTTTGTTTGTACCACTCATTCTCCCATTGTAATTAGCGAAGTTCCGGCGGAATGCATTCGATCGCTAAAGGCTGAAGCAGCCACTACGCCAGCCAATGCCCTTGGGCTTGATGCAAACCGAGTTTTAGATGAGGTGATGAACGTTCCAGAGCGTAATAAAGCAGTCTCGGAAACGCTACACACTGTTTTCCAGCTCATTGACGATGAAGATTTTGAGCAAGCGCGCCAGACTATTACTAAGCTCAGCGAACAAGTGGGTGAGCTAGATCCTGAAATCACCCGCGCCAGAGGCTTGATTAAGTTTTTAGAAAATTAGGCATGAGAAACATTAGCAAAGGAGCAGAACCCAAATCCCTAACCCAGCATCGCTGTAATACAAATTCTGATTATGACAATTATCCAGACAAAGATGATTTGAGAGAAAGCCTTGTGCTTGAGCAACGGGGAATTTGTTGTTATTGCCTGCAAAGAATACGACCTAGATCCACGACTATGAAAATTGAGCATTGGCAATGCCAGACTCAATACCCTCATCGGCAGTTAGATTACAGCAATCTGCTAGGCGCTTGCCTGGGCGGCCAAGATCAGGAACCAGAACGGCATCATTGCGACACTCGAAAAGGCGATGGCGACTTGACCTATAACCCTGCCCACCCAAGCCATGATGTTGAAAGTAAACTTGCTTTTCTAGGGGATGGCACCCTTCAATCTACTGAAACGACGTTTGATCAAGAAATCAATGAAATTCTCAATCTTAATGAAGGAATTCTAAAGAAGAATCGAAAAGCTCTCTTGGATTCCATCAAAGGCGGATTTATGAGTAAGAATCCATCTAAAGCAGATATTCAAAAAGAGATCCGTAAGTGGAATGGAGACCTCGATGACGGGATGCTGGAACCGTTTTGTCAGGTTGTGATCTACTATCTCCGCAAAAAACTCCAAAGAATGTCATGAAACAGACTTCTGAAATCGCCTTTGAAACGGTTATTGAGTTAGTGCTACTGGTCTCCGGTTTTGAGCGTCACCAATCCCCAGACTTTGATCGCGAGCAAGTTATCTTCCCCATTAGCCATAGTTAGCCCTCGCAGAGACCGGGTGGGGGTACTTCTGATAGTAGGTCATTCCCACTGAATGCACTAAGCTCCTACAGCTTGCCCTGGCTCTTGATTCGCAGGTAGCTCTCGACCAGCGGGTCTGAAATCTGGTGGGCGGGGGCATCGAGCACCAGCACACCGCGCCGTTTTAGGCGGGCAAAGGCGGCCTCGCGCTGGCTGAGCAGGTCTAAGGCAACTGCTCGCTGGTAGGCGGCATCGACTTGAGCCGTGGGTTGGTGGGCCTGGCGATCAATGGCTGGATCTCGCAGGGTAATGCAA